>CAKZML010000194.1 GCA_937128475.1 uncultured Chromatiales bacterium | reverse complement strand
TGAACCCGAGCTTGAACCCGAGCTTGAACCCGAGCTTGAACCCGAGCTTGAACCCAGGCTTGCGGAGCCGGCAGTTCCGGATCGCCTGGAAGCAGCCAGGGTGGACCCCCAGTTGCTGGATGAACTGCTCAACTACGCCGGCGAAGTCAGTATCTTCAGGTCCAGGCTGGAACAGCAGGTCAAATCCATCGACTTCAATGTTCAGGAACTGTCCCAGACGGTTACCCGGCTAAAAGATCAGTTACGCAAGCTCGAGATGGAAACCGAGGCCCAGATTATTCATCGTCACCAGGGTGATGCTGACGGTGACCGGAGCTTCGACCCGCTGGAGATGGATCGCTATTCTCTGATCCAACAGCTTTCCCGGGGTCTCGCCGAGACTTCCGGTGACGTGGACAGTATCAAGACCCTGATCCAGAACCTGGTCCGGGATGCAGACACTTTGCTGGTGCAACAGGGTCGCGCTGCTAGCGGTTTGCAAGACGGCCTGATGCGTACCCGGATGGTGCCTTTCTCCCGCTATGCACCGCGTCTTTCAAGAGTGGTGAGACAAATCGCCCAGGAATCCGGTCATCGCGCCGAGATCCGTGTCGAGGGCGCCGGGGCTGAGCTGGACAGGCAGGTGGTAGAAAAAATGTTGCCGTGTCTGGAGCATATGCTCCGCAATGCAGTCATTCACGGTATCGAGCCACCTGCTGAGCGCTCCCGTGCGGGCAAGGCCGGCACCGGCATCCTGACCGTGGCGCTGAAGCGAGAAGGCTCCCAGGTCATTATCGAGGTAGGTGATGATGGACGCGGCCTGAACCTGGAAGCGATACGCGCCAGGGCAGTACAGCGTGGCCTGGTACGTTCAGAGCAAATCCTGACCATGGACCAGGCGATACAACTGGTGTTCGAGCCTGGATTCAGCACCGCCGAGAGCGTGACCCAGTCCGCCGGTCGCGGAGTGGGCATGGACGTGGTCGCCAGCCAGGTTCGCAAGCTCGGTGGCAGCGTTTCGTTGCGAACCACCCCTGGCGAGGGAACAGTGATCAGCACCAGGCTGCCGTTCTCCATGGCAATCAGCCAGGCCATGATTGTTCAGGTCAGTGACGAGTTGTTTGCGGTACCTCTGCCCACCGTGGAAGGGGTGGTACGGATCGCCAGGGAAGAGCTGGAAAGCAAGCTTGAGGATCCGGAAAACGCCTTCACGGAGTCTGGCGGTCACGTGTATAAACTTCAGTTTCTTGCCCAGTTCCTGGGTTTGCAGGCTGCGGCAATACCGGAAGATGAGCCGACAATTCCGGTGATCCTGGTGCGCGCCGGCGAGCACAGCGCGGCATTGATTGCCGAGAATATGCTTGGCAGCCGGGAAATCGTTGTGAAGTCGATTGGGCCGCAGCTGTCCAGTATCGAGGGACTGGCGGGCGCGACTATCCTGGGCGACGGCCAGGTTGCGTTGATTCTTGATACGCCGTCATTGCTGCGCTCTCACGCAGGCTCTGCTTCGGAACCGACCGTTGTTGAGCCCCGGGTCGAGGATTACCAGACTCTGGTGATGGTGGTTGATGATTCCATTACCGTGCGCCGGGTGACCCAGCGATTGCTGGAGCGCAACGGTATGCGGGTAATGACTGCCAAGGATGGAGTGGATGCCCTGGAGCAATTACAGGAGCATCGCCCGGACGTGATGTTGCTGGATATTGAGATGCCTCGAATGGATGGTTACGAATTGGCGAGCAGCATACGCAAGGATTCTCGCCTGGCAGAGATTCCGATAATTATGATTACCTCGCGAGTGGGTCAGAAGCATCGTGCTCGAGCTATCGAGATCGGGGTGGATGACTACCTTGGCAAGCCTTACCAGGAATCCCAACTGCTGGATGCTATCGAGCAGTTGGTCAATCAGGGACGAACCAATGTCTGGTGACATGCAACCTGAGGAGCTTTACTCACTGCTGGTGCCGTTAAATGGACAGCGCCTGCTGGTGCCGCGCACCTGTGTGGCAGAGGTCATGGGTTACAACGCGCCTATCCAGGTTGAGGGTACTCCCGACTGGTTCCTCGGGCGGGTTAACTGGGCCGGGCGCAGTATTCCCCTGGTGTCCTTCGAAGGTGCCATGGGTGAGGCCGTGCCTGACCTGATCGGACGTGCCCGGATCGCTATCATCCACGGGGTAACCGAGCGTCTGAAGCCTGCGAGCTACGGCATTCTTACCCTGGGTTTCCCCCAGTTGATGAAGGTAAATGGCAAGGTCTTGTCGACTGATGAAAGCATGGTGTTTGGTCCGGACAAGCCGGTGATTTGCCGGGTAAATATGCTTAACGAGAGACCCCTGATTCCCGATCTGGCGCGACTCGAGGAAATGATCGCCCAGGCCCAGGAAGAGGCCGATTACCTGTAACCGGATTCACCGGTATTCAGAAATCTCCCCAGCGACTTAATAGCGCCGCCATGGCTGCCAGGCCGGCAGTTTCTGTGCGCAGAATTCTTGGCCCCAGGCGCAGGCCCTGGAACCCGGCCTGCTCCAGGAGTTGGTATTCCCGATCATCGAATCCGCCTTCGGGGCCGATGGCGATACATGCCTCCGGAGGCGATTCAGGTAGTTGGGCGATACGCATCGTAGCATCGGCACGCAAGGTCAGCTTCAGGGCGAATGCCTCTACCTGGGCAAGACCGTCTTCCAGTGACACCGGGTCGCTGATCTGCGGCACCCGGTTCCTGCCGCATTGCTCGCAGGCGCTGATGGCCACCTGTTGCCAGTGTCCGCGACGGCGCTCGGCCCGGTCTCCCTTGAGCTTCACCATGCTGCGCAGACTGGTCACCGGGACGATACGGTGTACCCCCAATTCGGTGGCCTTTTGAATGGTCCAGTCCATGCGTTCGCCGCGGGAGACTCCCTGGATCAGGGTCACTGGTACTGGGGCTTCCCGCTCGATGTGGTTGTGGCCGAGCAGGTTTAGCTCTACCTTGCCGCCCTGGACGCTTTCGATGCTGGCCCGGTGTTCGCCACCCAGGCCATCGAACAGGACCAGTTCGTCACCGGCACGCATCCGCAATACCCGGGCAACGTGCTGCCCCGACTGGCCTGACAGGGTCAGTGATTCCTGATCGTTCAAGCCGTCCTGGTAATAAATTCGGGTTACTCGCATGAGTTACCGCCTTGGGTCTGGGGGGTCTATGCAAAATTGTTGAATGAGGGCCTGTAATTGATCCATTCCCGGATTGAGACTGGCCAGCGCAATAAATTCATCCGGTTGATGGGCCACCGAGATATCCCCGGGTCCCATGATGACAGTTTCCATGCCCAGCGCAGTCAGGAAGGGTCCCTCGGTGCCGAAGTCCACGGCGGAGGCCTGCTGACCGGTGAGTTGTTCACAGGCTCGGACCAATGCGCTCTCGGGGGAGGTCTCCATGGCTTCGATTCCTTCAAACAGGGCCTGGAAACTGATTTCAAGATCCAGTTTCGTGGCGACCTGCCTGAGTCGCTGGTGCAAAGTCTGCCTGGCTTCAGCCAACCCCAGTCCCGGAGTGGTGCGCAGATCGATATGTAATTCGCAGGCCGGGCAAATTCGATTGGGATTGTCGCCACCTTCGATCCGCCCCAGGTTCAGTGTCGGGTGAGGCACCGGAAAGTCCTCGTGCCGATGGCTGTGGGCGAGTTCATCCCGCCATTGCATCAAGTCCTGCATCAGCATGACCATTCCGTCCAGGGCATTTCGCCCTCCCGCGGGATCGCTGCTATGCCCGGGAGAGCCCACCAGTCGAATGGCCTCCATCAGGATGCCCTTGTGCGCCCGGACTGGTACCCCGCAGGTGGGTTCTCCAATCACGGCCCAGCGACCCAGCCGGCGTTGGTCGGCCAGCAGGGCGCGTGCGCCTTGCATGCTGCTTTCTTCATCGGCGGTGGCAAGGATGACCAGCGGTGCCTGCAATCGCGCCTCCTGGCTCAGGTAGGCCGCTTCAACGGCCATGGCAAGGAAGGCCTTCATGTCGGTTGCGCCCAGTCCGTACAAGCGGCCCTCACGCTGCGTGAGCACGAATGGGTCGCTGTTCCAGCGGGAGGCATCAAAGGGCACCGTATCGGTATGCCCGGAAAGAACCAGTCCACCGTTACCGTTGCCACGCCGGGCAATCAGGTTGACCTTGTCCCTGTCCTGCCCCACCGGCTGCAATTCCACCTGGAAGCCCAGGGGTTCCAGCCATTGGGCCATACGTTCACAGACCAGGCGGTTTCCGGTGTCGAACCGGGGGCTCACCGAACTCATGGAGGGCAGGGCAACCAGTTCGGCGATCATTTCCAGCAGTGAGGGTATTGGACGGCTCATGCTGGAATTCTGCGTGGGGTGGGCCCGGGCTTCAAGCCTGCTTTGCGCGGAAGTCGGGAAATCGGGACAATAGATCCATGCAAATCGATATCAAGACAGGTCTGGTCGCCCAGGCAAGACAGGTGAGTTCGCCGAACTGGGACGAACGTCCGCAGATTGAGCCGCCGGACTTGCTGGTGATTCACGGGATCAGTCTACCTCCCGGGGATTTCGGTGGTCCCTGGATAGACCAGCTTTTTACCAATTCGCTCCAGTCGGCTGCCCACCCGTATTTCGCCGAGATCGGTCATTTGAAGGTATCCAGCCATCTGCTGATCCGCAGGGATGGCGAACTTGTGCAATATGTTCCGCTAAACAAGCGTGCCTGGCATGCGGGCCAGTCCTGCTTCAAGGGGCGCGAGTGCTGTAATGATTTTTCAATTGGTGTCGAGTTGGAAGGCACCGATGAGCTCCCCTATGCCGAGGAGCAGTATCAAGTGCTAAATCAACTTGTCGCGGCGCTGCTCAGTGCCTATCCTTCAATAACAGCGGACAGTATTGTCGGCCATTCCGACATTGCTCCGGGCCGCAAGACCGATCCCGGAACCGCCTTTGATTGGAACCGCCTGTTTGCCTGACCGGCGACCTGTCGCGAAACGCCCAGTGCCTGAGAGTCGTTTATGAACCTGATCGCCCTGTTCCTCGGATTGATACTGGAACGCGTGCTGACAAAGATGCTGCATCTTCGTGATCTGCGTTGGTTCGACCGGTATTTTGACTGGGGCTTTAGTCAAATGCGCGGCAGGGGCAAAGCTGTCTGCCTGCTGATTGGCTTGTTCATGGTTTTGCTGCCGTGTCTGCCGTTTGCCATCATCGCGATATATTTCTCCCACTTGCTCGGTGGCGTTCCCTACCTGGCTTTCGCGGCGATTGTGTTGTTGTTCTCACTGGGTCCCCGGGATCTGGGCAGCGAAGTGGAGGATTACTGCAAGGCGGTGGAAGCCGGTGACCAGGAAACTTCCCGGCGTGTTGCCAAGGAATTGCTGGAGGAAGATGCACCGCGTCGCGCCGCCGCCAGGGACAGGGCACTCGAAGATGCCGTGTTTGTCCAGGCCAACAACCGGCTGTTCGGGGTAATTTTCTGGTTCATCATCGCTGGCCCGGTGGGCGCCTGGTTGTTCAGGGTTATGGACCTGATGAGACGGCGGGCCCAGTTCGAGGCCTGGCGTGACGGCAAGGTCGATCCCGAGGAACTGGACTTCCTCAGTGCTGCCAAGCGATTGCACTGGCTACTGGCATGGGTACCCTCGCGTTTGCTGGCCCTGGGTTACGCGCTTGCAGGGAGCTTCGAAGATGCCGTGGCGGACTGGCGTTCGTATTACCAGGAATGTTCCCCGCACTTTTTTGATGCTAATGAGGACGTGGTGGCCTGCGTTGGCAAGGGCGCCCTGGCACTGGACGGTCTTGATGACAACCAGGCCCAGGTGGGTCGCCTCCGGGCGGCAATGCGCCTGGTAAACCGGACGTTCTTTATCTGGATCACCGTGATCTCGCTGATCACCCTGTTCGGCTGGGTCCTGTAGCCCAATTATGATCTTGTTCCGCCCATTGCTGGTCCTACTGGGGCTGTTCGCCATGCCATTATTTGCGCAGCCTGCCTCCCGCGTGGTCACACTTGCCCCGAACCTGGCGGAAATGGTTTACGCGGCGGGGGCCGGCGATACGTTGGTGGGGGTTGTTGCATACAGTGATTATCCCGAGCAGGTAAAGACTCTTCCTGGCGTGGGCGACGCCTTCCGGGTGGATTTCGAGCGCCTCTCTGCATTAAAGCCGGACCTGGTGCTGGGGTGGGGAGGGGGAAATCCCACCCACTTGCTGGACCGTGTCAGGGAACTGGGCTTCAGGGTGGAGGTGCTGACGCCCCGCACATTGGATGATGTGGCGGAACACCTTGAGCGTATTGGTGAGTGGACCGGGCATATCGGCCAGGCCGAAGCCGCCGCCGCCGAGTACCGTCAGCAACTGGCCGGGTTGCGCCAGCGCTACGCCGGGGTTGAGAAGATAACCGTGTTTTACCAGGTCTCCGCACAGCCGCTGTACACCATCACCAACCGGCAGTTCACCGGTCAGATCATCGAACTCTGCGGTGGGCAAAATGTGTTCGGTTCCTTGAGTGAACTGGCGCCGGTGGTCAGTCCTGAAGCCGTGGTGGCTGCAGATCCCCGGGTAATCCTGACTGGCAATGAGCAGGCGAAAGACGTCATCTCACTGTGGTCGCGGTGGCCGACCATGCAGGTCATCGGCAAGTCCGGGGTAATCGGTGTCGACGCCAGGCTGACCGCCCGGGCCAGCCCGAGATTGATGGAAGGCGCGCGCCAGGTATGCGATGCGCTGGACCGGGTCCGCTCCGAAGAGCATGCCCAATAGTCAGTAAAGGTTCAGGATTCGGTGAACTCACGCTGCCAGATGACTTCCTGTCCCTGGGCGTGCCGGGCAAGCACCCGGGCAATAACAAACAACAAGTCCGAGAGGCGATTCAGGTAGTGCAAGACTGCAGGGTTAATGTCCTCGGTACGGCCGAGGGTCGTCACTCTCCTCTCCGCTCGCCGACAAATTGTCCTGGCAAGGTGGCAGGCAGCCGCCGCCTCTCCGCCACCGGGCAGGATGAAATCTTTTAGCGGTGGCAGATCAGCATTGAAAGCGTCCAGCTGTTCTTCGAGTCGGGTGACGTGTGCGTCGTTCATCGCCGTATACCCGGGCAGGCATAGCTCTCCTCCCAGGTCGAACAGATTGTGCTGAACCCGGGTAAGACAGGTGTGCACATTCTCGGGAAGGTCTTTACACGCAAGTACCATGCCTATGGCGCTATTGGCTTCATCCACCGTGCCATAGGCTTCTACCCGTGCATCATCCTTGGCAATGCGAGAACCATCGCCCAGTCCGGTGGTGCCGTCATCCCCGGTACGGGTGTAAATCTTGCTGAGTCGATTTCCCATGTCTTGGCTCCTGCCTGATCCTGAGGGTCAGAAACTTCGGTAGTTAACCGAAAGATACACCCCTCGGCCCGATGTCGTGTAACCGGCGACGGTCTGGTACTGCTTGTCCAGCAGGTTTTCCATTTTGCCCTGTAGCCACCAGCTCTTGCCCAGGCTCATCCGTGCAGTGAGATTGAACAAGGTATAGCCAGGCAGGCGGGTTGCGCTGGGAAAGCCGTAGTCCGAGCGCTCGCCGGTGCTGAGCATATCCAGTCCCAGCTCATGAGCACCGAAGCCACGCACCAGGGAGGCGCTCAGGCTTTGCTTTGCACGGCGTAGCAGTGTTTCCCGGGTGGCTCTGTCCTCGGGGTCCTGGGATACAGCTTCTGCGCGGAACCGCCAGTCCTGGTCAATGTATTCATAACCGGCTTCGATTCCCTGGATGCGTGCCCGGGCCACGTTCTGGTTGATGCCTTCGAAAGTGTTGAAGTCCAGGATCACGTAGTCGATGAGGTTGTCGATTTCGTTGTTGAATGCCCTGACCCACACCTGCTGTTTGGGGTCCAGCTGATAGCTTGCCCCCAGTTCCATGTTGGTGCTGGTCTCGGGAAGCAGATCGGGATTGCCTCCATAGCCATACCGTTCGGAGCTGTTTGGCGCCCGGAAGCCGGTGCCTGCGCCGGCGTTCAGCCGCAAGGCGGGAGTGACGCTGTATGCATAGTCCAGGTTCCAGGTGTTGTGTGAACCCGCGGTTTCGTGGTCGGTGTAGCGCAAGGCGGCAACCAGGTCATGGGCGCCGTTGCGTATCTGGTCTTGCAGGTAAACGGCGTTGATATCCGTGGATTCATCGTATCCGGTGCCAAAGCTCAGGGCCCGGGTATCTTCCGAGGACAGGTACAGACCGGCGCTGAACAGGTGCTCACCGGCGTGGAAATCATTCTGCCAGTCCAGGGTGTCTCGCTCGGTGATAAAAAAGTCGCTGCCCTGGTTCTGGCTTAATTCATCCACGACCCGGCTGAGCATCACAGAGGTTTGCCAGTTCCCGGCAAGGGGGGCCTCGAGTTGCATGGTGGTGGCCTGGTTTCGGAAGTCCTGGTCCAGGGGGGTCAGGAAGAAATCCAGGTACTCGGTGTTGCCCTGGGCTTCCCAGTGGCGAACGCTAAGGAGGACTTCCCCCAGGTTCAGTTCACCGAATACATTGGCAGTTCGATTGTCGTGGCCACGATCCAGGTCGGTGTCGGTCTGAACAGGAAACCCGTCGGTTTCCATCCAGCTAACGCTGGCTCCCATGGAGCCTGATTCTCCGCTGATCCTGCCGTCAAAGGATGCGTCCCGTGTGGCATAGCGACCGGCGCCAAGACTGGCGGACACACCACTTTGCGCCTTGCGCAGGGTGATAATATTGATAACCCCGCCGATAGCCTCTGAACCATATAGCGAGGAACGAGGTCCTTTGACGATTTCGATCCGTTCCACCATCTCGGGGCTGATCTGCTGCAGCGCGGCTCCGCCAGCGGTACCAGGGTTGATTTTCACCCCGTCAATCATCACCAGCGTGTGGTTGCTTTCCGTGCCCCGTATGAACACTGAGGTGGGCTGACCCGGGCCGCCGTTTCTAGCGATGTCCAGGCCGGCATGAAATTTGAGTAAATCAGCCAGGTCTGTGGCCATGCTGCGTTCGATGGTGGCCCGGTCGATCACGATGATCGGCGCGGATACCTTGTCCGCAGCCAGGGAGGTCCGGGTCGCGGTAACCACAACGTTTTCAATCGGTTCAGATTGCTCTTGAGCGAGCGACAGGGCAGGGACGCTCAATAAAGCGAGCAGCAGAGACAGAGGGTATTTCATGCAGACAATCCTTTGCGCGACCGCACACCCGCGGGTCGCTACGACTAATGACTTACGCCGATAGAAATTCGAAGTGGATTATCCAAGCGAGCAAAACGAGCAAGCCCGGAGTAACGCCCGCCGCGATACCGGTACCTTTACCAGGCCGGTCTCCGGGCTCTCGAGCGGATAGCACTATCCTGCGTCTGTCGCCTTCCCACGCTCGCATGATGCGCAGTGGCTGTGTCGTTTGGAGCAAACGACGACTGACAGTCGGTCAACTCGATTACCGTTGCGGGGGCAGCGCCGGAATCGCCATCCTGCGTGATGGCTCACCGGCTTCCCGTTAACCTGAAAAGCATTTCAGGTACACCTGGTAGCCGGTATTCTCGACAAGCAGGTACGGTGGTGTCAAGCTCGAACTCTCGAGTAATGAGCAGGAAACAGGCGCAAAAATGCAATCCAGTGAACATCTGTCAGTCGCCCTGAAAGCGGCGAAAGCCGCTGCTGGCGTGATCATGAAGTACTACCAGCAACAGTTTCAGATTGAGACGAAATCCGATCTGTCGCCGGTGACAATTGCCGATATTGAGTCAGAAAAAGTCATTCGCCAGATAATCTCCGAGGCGTTTCCCGGACATGGCTTCTATGGCGAGGAAACCGGGCAGGACAATATCGATGCCGAGTACCTGTGGTTGGTGGACCCGATTGACGGCACCAAGAGTTTTGTCAGGGAGTATCCATTTTTCTCCACCCAGATTGCATTGATGAAGAATGGCGAACTGGTGCTGGGTGTATCCAGTGCGCCTGGATTCCAGGAGCTGGCGTGGGCGGAAAAAGGCAAGGGCGCATTTTTGAATGGCAAGCGGCTCGCGGTTAGCGATATCGACAGCATCGAGAGCTGCGCCTTGTCCACCGGTAACCTCAAGACCATGGCCCTGGGTCCGGATTGGGGCAGCCTGGGCAAGTTGATTGCCAGGGTCAGCAGGAACCGGGGCTACGGGGATTTCTATCATTACCATTTGCTTGCTGCCGGCAAGATCGACGTGGTGCTGGAAAGTGATGTGAATATCCTGGACATCGCCGCCACCGCCGTCATTGTGCGCGAGGCAGGTGGGATCTTTACCGACTTGAGTGGTGCAGAGCTGGGCCTGGAGACACGTTCCGTACTGGCCGCCAACGGCCACCTGCATGGCCAGGTTCTGGAGAGCCTGTGAAGCTCCCGGTCTATATCGTTAACGCCTTCTCCCGAGAGTCTTTCCGGGGGAATCCCGCTGCGGTGTGTCCGCTGAGCGAATGGCTGGACGATGCGACCATGCAGCGAATTGCAGCCCAGAACAACTTGTCGGAAACGGCGTTTATTTTGCCCGATGGCAAGGGTTACCAAATCAGGTGGTTCACCCCGGCTGCCGAGGTTTCACTTTGTGGCCACGCCACGCTGGCCTCGGCCGCGGTGGTTCGACGTTTTCTCCAGCCTGACTGCCAGCGGGTGGATTTCCAGTCCATGAGCGGCCGCCTGGGCGTTGAATTTGAGCAAGACAAGATTTTGCTGGATTTCCCGGTGCTTCCCGCAGAGGACGTGGCGGCCCCGGGAAACCTGGTCAGGGGTCTGGGTGTTCAGCCAGCAGAGATCCTGGTGGCCGAGTACTACATGGCCGTGCTGGACTCGGAAGAGCAAGTGCGAGAGCTGGATGTGAATCTTGCAGATTTTGCGACGCTGGATCGCAAGGGCGTGATTGTTACCGCCCCCGGGGATGAGGTGGATTTCGTATCGCGCTTTTTTGCCCCGTTGTTGTCAGTGGACGAGGACCCGGTGACCGGGTCAGCTCACTGCACGCTTGTGCCGTACTGGGCTCAAAGGCTGGGCAAGACGCGTTTGCGAGCCAGGCAGCTTTCCCCTCGTGGTGGCGATTTGTATTGTGAGTTACGCGGGGGCCGGGTGCAGTTGGGCGGTTTTGCCAATTTTTATCTGCAGGGTGAGATCGAGTTCTGAGCCGGGTTCAGGTCAGGGCAAAATACCGGCGTCCCTTCCAGTCAATTTCTTCTACCCGGGTGTTGTAGAGGCGACCAAGGTTGTCTGCGGTGAGTACTTCCTCGCAATGTCCCATCAGCCATTCGCCATCTCCGAAAAGCAGCAGGGCGTGGGTGCAATAAGCGGTTGCGGCATTGGGATCATGCAGGGTGGTCAGTATCGTGCTGCCAGCGCTGGACAGTTCCTGAAGCAGTTTAAGAACGTGCAACTGATGCTGCGGGTCCAGGTGATTCAGCGGCTCATCCATCAGGTAAATATTGGGTTCTTGCGCAAGCACCGCTGCGATCGCCAGGCGTCGTCGTTCTCCGCCTGACAGGGTGTGGATGTTCCTTTGCTCAAGTCCCTGCAAATCCATTAGTCCCAGGGCGCGCCGGGCCAGTTCCACATCTGCTGCGGATTCCCATTGCCAGAAATCAATATGTGGATGACGACCTACCAGCACGGTTTCCAGCACGGTACTGGGAAACGGGTCTTCGTAGGCCTGCATAAGCAGGCCGAGTTGCTTGGCTATCTGTCGGCGGCCAAGGGACTTCAGGGGTTGCTTACCCAGTTGGATTTCTCCACGAGCAGGGGGACGCAATCCTGCCAGGGTATGCAAGGTGAGCGTCTTGCCGGCGCCGTTCTGACCCAGCAGGGCAATATTTTGCCCACCACTGGTGGCCAGGTTCAGATTACTGACCAGGGCGCGACCGGCAACGCAGACGTCTATATTTGAGCAGGCAAGCATGCTGCGCTTTATAGCACTCCAGCACCGGTTCCGGCCACGTTAGTCGACTCTAGAGTGGGTCCAGTGCCGAGGGACCGCTTCCCTTGCCGGTCTCTGAGGGGTAGTGAATATCTACTCCCGCCATGTCGACAAAAGCGGCTTCAATCATGCAGGCGGCCACGTGATCAGCATGCACGGCTCGATACCTGGCCAGTCCGCCGCGCATCAGCGGGCGCAGCAGGGCGGTAACCGGAATAGCCAGGCGTTCGCCCAATCGGAACTCCTTGCGCGGCCCGGTCAGCAGTGAAGGGCGGAATATATGCAGGGCAGGGAAGTCCAGTTGTTGTATGTCCAACTCCGTGGCGCCCTTTACCCGGTTGTAAAAAACCCCGGACACAGGATCTGCACCCAGCGCGGATACCAGCAGGAATCGTTGTGCGCCGGCGTCTCGGGTGATTCTCCCAAGGCTCAGCACATAATCATGGTCTACCTTCTCGAAGGCATCCCGGGAGCCTGCCTTGGCTATGGTGGTGCCGAGGCAGCAATACACATCATCCACTGCAGGCAGGGTTGGTTCTTTCTCGAGGGAGTCGAAGTTAACGACATGTTCTACCAGTCGGGGATGCGCGATTCCCGAGGGTCGCCTGACCAGCGAATGAATGCTGTCGTAGCGACCATCCCCTAGTAGTCTTTGCAGGCAGAAACTGCCAACCAGGCCGGACGCGCCGGCGATTAGTGCGTTACGAGTGCGACGGGTCATGATTTCCTGCCTCCGTGCTGGAGTTTGATGCCTGACGCGATTGACAGGTTCGCCAGGCCAGGGGGTTATCGGGCCCGGTTTGTCTGGAGAAACTGCTTCTCGACCGTTCGTGTCTTCCACCAGTGTCTGATCATATCAGACAGGACATCGGGTGGAATCTATGGTTTTATTGCCTATTGGCACCTGAATAACTGGAGTGATTGGCAATGGCCGCGAGTCTCGAAGAGCAAAGTCATAATTCCCCGATGAAAGAATTGGATCGGATATTCGATTTCCAGAAAAAAGATTTTGCAGCGAGTCCTTATCCGGATGCCCGGGAACGCATCGATAATCTTAAGGTGTTGAAATCCTTGATGCTCGATAACCGGGAGCGCATTGTCGAGGCGATCTCCGAGGACTTCGGATGTCGCGCCAAGAGCGAAACCATTATGTGCGAGATGCTGGTGGCCGCTGAGGGCATCAAGTACGCCATCAGTCACCTGCGCCGCTGGATGCGCCCCTCCAGGCGTCACGTGGGCATGCTTTTCAAGACCACCTCGGCAAAAGTGGTTTATCAGCCCAAGGGTGTGATTGGAATTATCGTGCCATGGAACTATCCGTTGTTCCTGGCCATAGGCCCGGCGATTTATGCCCTGGCGGCAGGCAACCGGGTCATGCTCAAAATGTCGGAGGCAACGCCCCGGACCGGCGCCTTGCTGGAAGAGTTGGTTTCCGCTGCATTTCCCGAGCAGGTCATGGCGGTAATCAACGGTGGCCCGGATGTAGCGGCGGCATTTTCTGCCAAGGCCTTCGATCACATCCTGTTTACCGGGTCGACCAATGTGGGTCGCCTGGTCATGAAGGCAGCGGC
>CAKZML010000193.1 GCA_937128475.1 uncultured Chromatiales bacterium | reverse complement strand
AAGTGGTTACCCAGAACAGGCTGCAGTTTATCGCCGAGTCCGTGGCCTATGACGACCAGGGCAGGGAGATCGGACGTGGCAGTGGAACATTTGTCACGGGAAAGCTGCCCCTGGCCCAGGCCCTGGGGTATGCGGAAGACTAGTTACCCCAGTATGCGACAAACACTAATCAGTCCGGCAGTCATGTTCGCGATGATGAATGCAGCACGGGCCCTGGGAATAATTGTTAGCGTCGAAAGTGTAGTTATCGGTAAACTGTAATTTTTCAAGGGAAGATGGATCTTATGATTACGGGCAAAGAAGCACTTGAGAGACTGCAGGAAGGCAACAAGCGCTTTGTATCCAGTGTCGGCGGTAGCCAGGTGCAGTTGCATTCAACCCGGCCGGCTGAGTTGAACCAGCCTCACCAGCCCCTGGCGATTGTGCTGGGTTGTTCGGATGCTCGGGTTCCGGCAGAAATCGTGTTCGACCAGGGCCTTGGAGACCTGTTTGTGATCCGGGTAGCCGGCAATATCGTTGCGCCATCCCAGGTGGGAAGCATTGAATTTGCGGCCTCCATGTTTGGTACCCGATTGGTGGTGGTGCTCGGGCACACCCAGTGCGGCGCCATCCAGGCCACCATTGAAGAATTGCAGCGGCCCATGGAAAACCAGTCGCGTAATTTACGGGCGATCGTTGATCGGGTCCGTCCTTCTGTCGAAGGCTTGCTGAAGACAGACCTTCGTCATGACATGGCTGCATTATCGTTGCGGGCCGAGAGGGACAACGTCCGGGCATCGGCCCGTAAGTTAAGACATGGCTCCGCCATTCTCGAGCAACTAATCCGTGATGAAGGCCTGCTGATTGTGGGCGCCGAGTACTCGGTGGAAACCGGGCGGGTAGAGTTCTTTGATGGAGTGGAAACCGACTAGCCTGGCGTGTTATCCCCCGCTGGTCCGGGTCTTGTCTCGTGGTCGTAACTTGAGAAATTTGAACGCCAGTTATGTTGTGGCGCATCAATTAGAGTGAGTCCAAGTTATTGATAATATGAGACTTATTCTGTTTAATGATAAGAGTCCGTATGACTTATCAAGAATAATCAGAACAGAAGAAAGACTAAGGGGACCTCTATGGAATATTTCAATTACTTTACTGATGCTCTGTCGAAATACACTGAGTTCAATGGTCGGGCAAGTCGTACCCAGTACTGGATGTATGTGCTGATTTACGTGATCATCGCCGTCGTATTGGGTCTTATCAATTCCTGGTTGGCCTTGATATTTGAACTGGCATTGCTATCTCCGTCCCTGGCCATTGGCGCCCGGAGGTTGCACGATACAGATCGCAGCGGACTATGGCAGTTGCTGTGGCTGATACCCATTCTTGGCTGGATTGTCTTGATCATTTTCTTCGTGCTGCCCAGTGACGGAGATAACGACTACGGTCCCGCGCCCCAAGCGAGTTAACAAAGCACCGCTATTTGTCGTTTACCTTCACCCGGGGTGCTGCCTGTACCCCGGGGAATCCCCCTTGTCGCAACTGCGCGATGCGACTGTTTGAGGAGTACACTCAACAGTCTTGAACTCCATTGATTTGTTCCACAACCAAGGACGGAGGAAGGGGACATGTTGCACAGAGAACGGCATCGCACACAGCATATTGGTTGGCTCAGGGCTGCTGTCCTTGGAGCCAACGACGGTATCGTGTCCACCGCCAGCCTGGTGGTTGGCGTTGCAGCCGCCAACGCGGGGTATTCCGAGGTGATGTTGGCAGGCGTTGCCGGCCTGGTGGCCGGTTCAATGTCCATGGCGGCGGGGGAGTATGTTTCCGTCAGTTCCCAGTCTGATACCGAAAAGGCGGATGTGGCCCGGGAGCGACGGGAATTGGAAGCGGACCCGGTGCACGAACACCAGGAGCTGACCGCCATCTACGTTCAACGCGGTCTTACC
>CAKZML010000192.1 GCA_937128475.1 uncultured Chromatiales bacterium | reverse complement strand
CTCAGACATGCAACTCAGGCACGGGGCAGGACCCCTTGCAGGGCAAACATCACAGCCTGGCGGCGCACTGACTCCCGATCACCCGGAAACTTCTGTAGACCTGTCTGGACCTGGATCCCATCAGCTTCTCGCCAGGACCAGGCGAACCACACGGTACCCACCGGCTTATCCTCGGAACCACCTCCGGGACCGGCTACGCCACTTACGGCCAATCCAAGCTCCGCGCCACTTTGCTGCAACACGCCCCTGGCCATTTCTTCCACGACTTGCTCGGACACGGCACCGTGTCGTTCCAGGGTCGCGGACTGGACGCCCAGCAAGCGCTGTTTCGCCTCGTCACTGTAGGTAACCAATCCGAAACCAAACCAGTCCGAGCTGCCAGGCAGGTCAGTAAGCGCCTTGCTTATCCATCCGCCGGTGCAGGATTCAGCGGTGGCCAGGGTGCGCCCCCGGCTGAGCAGGCACTTGGCCAATTCTTTCACCAGGTCCGCAATGTCGGCGTCACTGAACATAAATCACCCCTTCTCCCGATTCTCGAGCACCCGTTCATATGCCCGTAAATTACCTTCCACCATGCCTTCGACAGAAAACTGCTGAACTACCTTGCGACGCGCGGCATTGGCCAACTGTCGACTGAGCTCGGGTTCATCCATGAGCAGTTTTATCGCCTCAGCCAGTTCCGACGGCGACCCGGGGTTAACCAGCAGGCCCGTGTCCTGGTGAATAATCAGATCAACCAGTCCCCCGGCATTTGTCGCGACGATAGGCACCCCTTCGGCAGCCGCCTCGAGAACACTCACACCCAGGCCCTCTCGATGGGCGGGGTGAACCAGCGCATCCAGACATGGAAGAATCCGCGCAGCATCTTCACGAAACCCGGCAAAAACCACGCGCTCTTGCAGACCTCGTTTCCTCACCTCAATCCGCAGTCGACTTTCTTCCTTGCCCTCGCCCAGTGCCAGCAACCAGGCCGAGGAGTCACCGAGTATTTGCATGGCGGACAACAAATCACTGTGGCCCTTGCGTGGAATTAACTGGGCGACAATCCCCAGTAAGAATGCCTCGCGAGGGATGCCCAGTTCGGTGTGCAGCCATTTCCTGTCACGTTCTACCTGCAAGGCCTCCGCATTGACCCCTGATGGAACATAGGAAATCTTTTCCCCGGGAACACCGGAATCGAGTAGCTGCTCGCGAATCGCGTGAGAAATCGCTATCACCCTGTCGTAAAAGCGGTATTTCAGTCCTGCCAGGCGACCCTCCGGGCGATCCACCCTGCGCGACAGCACCGCAGGCACACCCGCCAGGAACGCGGCCAAGCCACCCCACCAATCGGCACCCCGCCGGCTATGCACATGCACCAGGCTGGGTTGTTCTCTGCGGATACAGCGATACAGGCGCCATGCAAACAGCAGGTCCAGGTCCCCGGAGCAGGGAATTTCGATCACCCTGGCCCAGGAGCGCACCCGCCCTGCCAGGGCCGTGTCGGGAGGACAGACGAGTATATTTTCCGCGTCCAGATCAGCCAGGCCCTGCAACAGGAACCTCACTTGCTGTGCGCCGCCATACAGGCGCCGACCTGACTCAACGTGAAGGATTTTCATGATGACCGAATGCTAACAGAGCCACCCATCTGCATCGAAATCTTTATCACCTGGAGCAGAAAACAAACCAGCCCCTGACGCCTTCGCGGCAGGGGCTGGATGTAGACTTTCGGTGAGAAACACTCCTCACCACACAACTGTTTAGGTCAACTCATCCTTTCTAGGGACGAATGTTGTAAGCAAAGCGCATACCGACTGAACGGGGCGAATTCCATGCATACAGGGGTGCACCGGCGCCAGGCCAGTCAGCCCAGTATGTAGGAATACGCTCATCTGTCAGGTTGTAAGCGTAGGCTTCCACCGACCAGCTTTCGCTGGGCGAGGTATAACGCAGGGTCGCATCAAACATACCGTATGCGTCACGCTTGTCCGAGAACGCGTCCACGTCATCGAAGTTGCCCTCGGTAAAGTGCATTTCACCTTCATAGTGGAACTTGACCCACGGTGTCAGACGACCGCCGTTGCCCAGGTAGAAATTGTGCTCATACATCATGGTGAATGACATGGGGGTCGAGTAAGGCAGCTTGTTGCCTTCGATGTCGGAGGTACCCGACCCATCATCTGCCGCCACACACGCGTACTGGGCACCAAGATCAGCACGAGCATCGCAGAAATACGCTTCGCCCGCGTAGCCCGGCCAGCTTGTGAATTCCGCATTCAGCAGACCCAGGCTTCCTGTGAACCTGCCG
>CAKZML010000191.1 GCA_937128475.1 uncultured Chromatiales bacterium | reverse complement strand
TGCAGTACCTGGAGCGCCGCCCTCGGGCGGCGCTTTTTTTTGTGCCAGGAAAATGCTCCGGAAGCGTCAATATCCAGGCCCCAGTCCTGCACTGGCTCTTAACCTTGCCTGATCCGCTAATTCCCTGGCCAGAATCCTCCAGATACGCGGCAGAGCCCCGCGACAAGCCCAATCTCCTCCCTAAACCACCGCAGGAGCCCCTCATGATCGAAAGGGGCTTACAGGAGCGCCCAGGCCCATTGGGGAAACCGACCCGCCCAGCCAAAATCCTCTTTGTCCGGATACGAAAAAACCGGCGATCAGGCCGGCTTTGGTTGTTTCGGATGCCCCGGCAAGTAAGGCCCGGGATATTACCCTATGAGGAAACGCCCGATCAGGCGGATATCGCATCGGGATACAGGGACCGCGGATATCCAACCGCATAACCCTGAACGAAATCAACACCCAGTGCCTTGACCGCATCGTAGCTGACGTCGTCTTCGACCTGCTCGGCAATTACCTTGAAATGCAGGCTCTTGCCAAGCTTGACCATGGCAGAAACCAACGCCTGGTTGGCGTGATCTTCAGACAGGCTGCGCACGAAAGTACCATCGATTTTCAGGTAATCGATAGCCAGGTTCTTCAGGTTGGCCAGCGAACCCAGTCCGCTACCAAAGTCGTCCAGGGCAAACTTGCAGCCCATTCCATGCAGCACGCTGATGAAACGGTGGGTCTGCTTCAGGTTGGCCACCACCGCGCCCTCGGTAACCTCGAAGCAAATGCTTGCCGGCGCCACCACAGAGCGATCCAGGCATTCCACAACGAACTCCAGGAAAGTCTCGTCTGCCAGGGTCTGGCCGGAAATATTAATCGTGCAAGAGCGGTGCGCGGGTATCCTTATGGTCTCCCTTCCCAGGGCTGCCAGGGTGGTCTGCACCACCCAGCGATCCACGTAAGGCATCAGGTGATAGCGCTCAGCCGCACCGATGAACTCGCCAGGCAGGATTTCATTGCCCTGGTCGTCGCGCATACGCAGCAGGACTTCCATGGCGGGACCGGGTATATCCCGTCCTCCGGTTGAGACAATAGGCTGCACATGCAGGTCGAAACGGTTTTCTCTCAATGCGGTCTGCAGGCGCTGCAGCCACATGATTTCGCCGCGATGACGCGC
Organism: uncultured Chromatiales bacterium; assembly: GCA_937128475.1. Lineage (GTDB taxonomy): Bacteria > Pseudomonadota > Gammaproteobacteria > Steroidobacterales > BM003 > CAKZML01. Next base: position 2,606 of record CAKZML010000191.1, on the reverse strand, counting down.
CACAGCCTCGTCCCTGGCGGAATACACGTGCACTCGTCCACGACCCTGCTGCTTGGCGATATAACACGCCGAGTCTGCAGCGCTGACCAGGTCTTCCAGGCTGCCGCTTTCATGGGAAATCTCCACCATGCCGACGCTAACGCCGATAGTGAAAATGCGGTCGCGCCATACGAAACGATAGTCCCGAACTGCCTGAACCACCTCGTCCGATAGCTGCCGGGCCTTGTCCAATGGGCAGCCCAGCAAGATCATGCCGAATTCGTCGCCGCCCAGGCGACCCACCAGGTCGGAATCCCTGACCTTGTCCTTGATGATCCCGGCAACTTCCCGCAGCAGGTTATCGCCCGCCATATGGCCACAGGTGTCGTTCACAGCCTTGAACCTGTCCAGGTCCAGGTAACACAAGATATGGGGGGTGCCGCCGGAGCGCGCATCTTCCAGGGTCTCGGTTAATCGGCGCTCGAATTCCCGGCGGTTAATCAAGCCGGTGAGCGCATCGTGACTTGCCTGGTAAGACATCTGCCGGGTAAGGCCGCGGATTTCGGTCACGTCATGCAGCACGACCACCACACCTACCGTGGCGCCGGAAATATCCCGGATCGGTGAGGCATTCAGGTCTATCGAATATTCCTGATCACTGGATGAGGAGGTCAACAGGGCGCGTCGACCTACGCTGATCCGCTGCCCGCGCTCCAGCGCCTTGCTCACCGGATCCTCGATGGGCCGGGAATCAGACTCGTCCTGCAAGCTCACCACATTGGCGAAATTTCGTCCCAATGCATCGGCGCTACGCACGCCTATCAGCTGTTCGGCAGCTGAATTCATATAATCGATGTTGCCCCGGCTGTCTGTCGTGACCACGCCCTCGGAGATGGACTCCAGGGTGACCCGGGTTTGCAGCTTGCCGTGCTCCAGGGAGTCCAGCATGGCTTTTTCGGTACTGATATCGGTGAACGATGTGAGTAGCGCCTTCTGGTCTCTGAACACCGTGTTCCGCGAGGACATACGCACCCAGACGCCATTTCCGTGGCGATCCAGCACCTGTACATCCAGGGGCCCGGCCTGGGACTTGCCAGCCAGCCATCCTTCCAGCGCCTCAGATACCTGTTCACGGTAGTCCGGATGCAACAAGTTCACGAAATCCTGCCCTACCAGGTCAGCCTGGCGAGCCCCTGTCATGGCCGCGAGCTGGGAGTTGGCAAATGAGATGCCGTGCCGGTGAATAAGAATTGCCTGGTCCAGGTTGTCGGCCAGGTTATGAAACAGGACATCGTGGCGTCGCAACTTGCGTTCCATGCCATGGGTGAATTCGAACACCCTGTTGATGCTGGTTTCCAGGCTGGCAAGATTGTCGCCATCATCACTGAGCGACACCCGCTCATGAAAGAGCTCGCCATCGACGATTTCATCGACCTCTTGCCCCAACCTCGCCAGCCGCATACGGGCGCGCTTGCCTTTCAATGCAAGTACGCACGACAGAACGATTGCCGCCGCAAGGAGGACAGAAAGTAAAACTATAATCTCGGCACCAGCGGGCATACCCCGGCCTCTTGTTTTAGTGCATCGCGCAAGCATAGCCGAAGCCCACGGGTAACACTGTCTAATTAACCATAATACGGCTGTCTTGACTTGTCTCCTTTCCCCACAGGGCTTAACCTTATCGCCCTTTTGTCGAGACACCGACCGCGGAGAGAATACCTTGAAGGACGCCAACTACGCTCGAGAGCAAATGGTTGAACAGCAGGTTCGTGCCTGGGATGTCCTGGACGGCCGGGTTCTGGACATATTGCGCAAGGTTCCCCGGGAAGCATTTGTGCCCGCCGAATACCAGGACCTGGCCTATGCAGACACCGCAATTCCGCTGGCTCACGGGGTCACGATGATGACTCCGATGCAGGTCGGGCGCATGCTGCAGGCCCTGTCCGTCCGCCCCGACGACCAGGTACTCGAGGTGGGCACCGGCAGCGGTTTCCTCTGCGCCTGCCTTGCCGGCATGGCCGCCAAAGTGCACAGCATCGAGATTCACGAAGATTTTACCGCCCAGGCAAGCCAGCGCCTGGAAGAACAGGGAATCCGCAATGTGCGCCTGGAAACCCGGGACGGCACTACCCTGGACGAGCAATCAGTCTACGATGTGATCGCCATCACCGGGTCCCTGCCCAAGTACACCAACAACTTTGAAAAGGCGCTGAAAGTTGGCGGACGTTTATTCGCAGTGGTGGGTCAAGGTCCGGTCATGGAGGCCATGCTGATCACCCGGCTCAGCGCTGACAAGTGGGTTCGTGAAGTCCTGTTTGAAACCAGCCTGCCACCCCTGGTAAATAGCCCGAAGCCCGATGGTTTCCGCTTCTAGAGATGGGCGTGCAAGCTACCCGAATGGTTATCTCGCCTCGAACAATTGAAAATCACTGCAACCATTCTGGCCAACCGCGGTCAGTGTTAACGTGTGCGCTTGAAGGGCGTGTACCATTCGCAGTGAAAACAATGTTCGACTTTTTGTGGTTTAGTGATATAGTTGACCATAACACCTAAATAAGAACGATGGATTGTAAAGGAATTTTGACCATGCGCCAGATTTGCCGAGTGTTTCTGAGCCTGGGTTTCGC
>CAKZML010000190.1 GCA_937128475.1 uncultured Chromatiales bacterium | reverse complement strand
AATTAAGGTGCCTGTCCCCTTAATTCCAGCTACCAATTAATTGGTGACTGTCCCCAATTAATTCCAATTAAGGTGCCTGTCCCCTTAACTCTTGGCGGTTTTTTTTCGGGGTGCGGCCTTTTTCTTTTTCTTCTTGGCCACGGCTTTCTTTTTCCGCGGTGCCGCTGCCGGTGCAGGCTTGGGCTTGGCTACCTGTTCTTCCACGAAGTCCATGGCCAGGTTGAAGGCGCTGTCGCTGAACTTCAGTAGCTTCTCGAACTGCTCGTCGTTCAGGCTGCGGGCATCGTCGCGTTTTCTCAGGATATTCACGAAGCGCCGTTCACGCTCGAACTGGCGACTCATGCCTCCCGCGCCCAGTCCTTCCAGCAGTCGTTCGATCTGCGGGTTGTAGGTGCGTGCAAAACGAATGATGAACGGCAGGGGATCATTGCGGGCCAGCAACGAGGCCAGTCGCAATACCAGGTCAAAGGACAAGGTGGCGGTGCCGTTCTCCACGGCCTTGAGCAGCGAGGTGTCCGCCATGTCCAGGGACTTGCTCAGGTCCTCAATGGTGAGTCCCGCCGTCTCGCGCAAGTCGTGCATTAACATGCCGGCCTGCTTCATAGCTTCCAGCCGATCCGGTGACAGGGTGTTCAGCAGTGGCGAATCCAGCAGCAGGTTGCTGCCCCAACGTAGCGATGCCTCGCTGCGCTTGATCATTTCCTTGATCGCGCCGGTGGCCAGTCCGCCGGTCAATCGGGCGGCAGATCCTAACAGCGAACTATCGTTGTCAGGCCCTTTGGAGTCGGTGGATTTTTTGGAACCGTTCTCTGTTTTTTCCGGAGCATCGTGACTTGATTCGTTCTTACTCTTACTCATCCCGGAATCTCCTGCCGTTGATCACCTCATAATGCACTCAGAAGGTGCCCCATGACCAGTGATTGGGCCCCTTCGTGAGCCAGCAGGGATATACTGTTGCTAACAGGACGTCACCACAGGATTGAACATTCCATGCCAAGTATCCAGAGTCGGCTGTTAAACGGATTGCTACGCAGCCTGATGCGCCCACGAATTAACGAGAAGACCAGCGCAACCGAAGTCCGGGACAGGATCGAGCGCCTGGGTGGATTGCTGTCCAAGCCCTGGCCACACCAGACCGTGAGCAAGACCGAACTGGGCGGCGTGCCCTGCGATTACCTGGAACAGCCCGGCGCCCACCCCGCACGCACCTTGCTGTACTTGCACGGCGGCGGATTCATGTTTCACGCACCGGATACTTATCACTCTTTCCTGGGCCACCTGTGTTCGCTAATCGGCACCAGCGCCTGGCTGCCTGATTACCGGTTGGCCCCTGAGCATCCGTTCCCGGCCGCGCCGGAGGATTGCCTGGCTGCCTATCGTGGATTGCTGGACAAGGGTATCGCTGCAGAGAACATCGTGGTCATGGGAGACTCGGCCGGTGGATGCCTGACCCTGGTCACTCTGCAACAGGCACTCAAGGAAGGTCTCCCCATGCCGGCATGCGCCGTGACCTTGTCGGCGGTTACCGAGGGGTATTCTCCCAGCGCCAGTTATATTGCCAACCGTAATCGGGATCCCATGTTCAGCCAGCGGGCGACCATGCTGTTCCGGGATTCCTACCTGCCGCCAGCGACCGATGCAACCGATCCGAGGGTGTCGCCGTACTACGGGGATTTCACGGGCTTTCCGCCCTTGCTGATGTTCGTGGGAAGCACCGAGATGCTGCTCTCGGACACCATCGGCGCGTCTCGCAAGGCGGCGCTCCAGGGCGTGTCGGTACATGCCCAGGTGTGGAAGAGCATGTCCCACGTGTGGCCGCTGTTTCGGCAGTTGCCCGAGGCCAGGGTGGGCCGCGCCACTATCGCCAAGTTCATCAACCAGGCACTGGATAACCCGGCCGGCATAGAGCTGCCCGAGGAGATTCCCCAGGGCTGGGTGACGATGAATACGTTTCCGTCTTAGGTCGCTTCGATCCGCCGATTAGCCAATAAGCCTGCCACCGGGCAGTTGATCGGCGATGATGCCGCTGTTCACCAGGGCGGTGACCGCTGCCATGTCTTTATCCAGGCGGTGGTCTTTCTTGTTCAGGCTGATTTCCGAACGAATGATGGCGTGCACCGCTTCGAGTTCCGGCGTGGTGCCCAGCGGACGCTGTGAGTCGATAGCGTGGGCCGCACCCAGCAATTCAATTGCCAGGATGCTCGCCAGGTTGTCGCAGATGGCCAGCAACTTGTGTCCTGCCCAGGGCGCCATGCTCACGTGGTCTTCCTGGCCGGCGGAGGTGGGAATGCTGTCCACGCTGGCCGGGTGGGCCAGGGTCTTGTTCTCCGAGGCCAGGGCCGCGGCGGTCACGTGGGCCATCATGAAGCCCGATTCCACGCCCGGTTGCTCGGTGAGGAACATGGTCAGTCCCGGGTTCACGCGACGCACCAGCAGGTCGGTGCGACGTTCGGAAATGCTGCCCAGTTCGGCGGCGGCGATGCCCATGAAGTCTGAAATAAACGCCAACGGTTCGGCGTGGAAATTACCGCCGGAAATCACGTCATCACCGAAGATCAGCGGGTTGTCCGAGACCGAGTTGCACTCCAGTTCCAGGGTGCGGGCGGCGTGTTCCAGGGTGTCCATGACCGCGCCATACACCTGTGGCATGCAACGCACTGCATACGGATCCTGCACCCGGTCGCAACCGGTGTGAGAGTTGTGGATCTCGCTGTTGGTCAGCATCCGGCGGAACAAACGCGCCACCCGGATTTGCCCCGGCAGACGGCGGGCCTCGTGCACCCGGGCATCAAACGGCGAGTAACTCCCCGCCAGGCCTTCCACCGTGAGAGCACCGGAGACGATGGCGGTACGCAGCAGCACGTCCAGTCGGAACGCGCCTTCCATGGCCAGGGCGGCGCTGACCTGGGTGCCGTTAAGCAGCGCCAGTCCTTCCTTGGCGCCCAGTTCCACCGCCGAAGTCTTGGCCGCAGCCAGTAATTTTTCACCGGTGAGTTCTTTACCGTCGTGCATGGCCTCGCCTTCACCGATCAGTGCCAGTGCAAGGTGTGCCAGGGGCGCCAGGTCACCGGAGGCGCCCACCGATCCCTTGCCCGGGATGATCGGCAGCACGTCGTGATTGAGCAGCGCCAGCAGGGTATCCACCACCTCCGGACGAATGCCGGAAAACCCTACTGACAGGCTGTTGGCCTTGAGCAGCATGATGCGACGGACAATGTGTGCCGGCAGGGCGGCGCCCACACCACAGGCATGGGAGCGCACCAGGTTGTACTGCAACTCACGCACCTTTTCCACGGAGATCCGCTGGTTGGCGAAGGCGCCGAACCCGGTGTTGATACCGTAACGGGGTTCGCCTGCGGCCACCGCCTTGCTCACCGCATCCACGCTGTATTGCATGTTGGTGCGAGCATTGTCACCCAGGCTTGAGGCGGCGGGTGCGGCGGTAAAGTCGCGTACGTTTTTCAGGGTTAAATCGTGACCTGTGAGTGTCAGCTCAGGCATGCCGTTGTCCTCGAATGTATACGGCCTCGGGCAGGAGGCCGCCTAGTTGGTACGTCAGTGCCCGGGGATCAGCAATGTCCCACAGGCAGAAATTGGCGAGCTTGCCCGCTTCCAGTGTTCCCAGTTCCGCCGACTTGCCCAGGGCGCGGGCGGCGTGACGGGTCACACCCAGCAGGCTCTCGTCGGGGGTCAGCCCGAAGAATACCGGAGCCATGTGGATACAGGTAAGTAAACTTGCCACCGGGGATGAGCCCGGGTTCAGGTCGGTGGCCAGGGCCATGGGCACGCCGTGCTCACGGAACAACGCCACCGGTGGCTTTTTAGTTTCTTTCAGGAAGTAGAACGCGCCGGGCAATAGCACCGCGGCGGTGCCTGCACGGCCCATGGCGGCGGCTGCAGCTTCATCGGTGTGTTCCAGGTGATCGCAGGACCAGGCTCCCATGTTGGCGGCCATCTCCGAGGCCCCCATGTTGGAGAACTGCTCTGCGTGCACCCGGCAACCCAGCCCCAGGGTGGCGGCCTTCTCGAACAGGATGCGCATGTGCTCCACAGTAAACGCGATGTTCTCCACGTAGATATCCACCGCCTCGGCAAGCTCCTTCTGGGCCACCTCAGGCAGCATCTCGTTTACCACCTGGTCCAGGTAACGATCCGCATCGTCGCCTGCGGGGATGGCATGGGCGCCCAGGAAAGTGGGGTGGATGTCGATGCCGCTGATCTCGCCCAGTCGCCCGATGGCGCGCAACATCTTCAGCTCGGACTCGGTATCCAGTCCGTAGCCGCTCTTGACTTCAATATTGGTCACGCCCTCGCGCAACAGCGCGTTTAAGCGCGGCAGGGCAGAGGCGGCCAGTTGCTCCTCGGAGGCCTCGCGCACCGCTTTTACAGTGGAGAGGATGCCGCCGCCGGCGCGGGCGATGTCCTGATAACTCGCTCCTGCAAGGCGCATCAGGTGCTCGGCCAGCCGATCTCCGGCCCACAGGGTGTGGGTGTGACAGTCAATAAAACCGGGCAGTAGGGCGCGTCCCTTGGCGTCCAGCGTCATATGAGCCGGGCCTGTCACGCCCACTCCGACGATCCGCCCATCGGTCACCGCCAGGGTCTGTTCAGCGGCCGGTACTGCCTGCTCGCCAGTCATTGGGTACAATCTGGCATTGGTAATCAATAAATCAAACAAGGCTGCCCCCGTTAATCGCGTGAATTCGTGCTGGCGTGCCGGGCCCGGGGAACGACTGCACCATGCCACAGACACTGAGCTTTGATTTCATCCTTACCCCGAACGGTGTTCGCGAGAACGCCCGCCTGCTGGTGGATGATAGCGGATTCATCACCGCAATAGAGGACGCGGGTGACGAACACCGCTCCGGGTACTTCGCCCTGCCGGGTATGCCCAATGCCCACAGCCATTGTTTTCAGCGCGCCATGGCCGGTTTTGGCGAGCGAAACCTGGGCACCGACAGCTTCTGGGACTGGCGTGAACACATGTACCGGCTGGCCAACCGGGTCACCCCCGAGGCCATGTACATCATCGCCCGCCAGGCCTATTCCGAGATGCTGGCCGCCGGATTCACCTCGGTAGGCGAGTTTCATTACCTGCACCATCTACCCGATGGCACACCCTCCAAAGACATGGCCGAGGCGGTCAAGCGCGCCGCCTCCGATGTGGGCATACGCCTGGTGATGCTGCCGGTGCTGTACATGCGTGGCGGATTCGATACGCCCCTGCAGGACAGCCAGAAGCGTTTTGGCCATGCGGACCTGGATTCCTATATGCGCATGGTGGACGACCTGGGCGATATTCCCCGTGGTCTTGCGCCCCACTCACTGCGGGCGGTGCCGGTGGACTTGCTGCCCGAGTTGGTGCAAGCCGGCCGAGACCTGCTGGGTGACGGCTTCCCCATGCATATCCATATCTCCGAACAACAACGGGAAGTGGAAGAATGCATGACCAGTTGTGGCGCGAGCCCCATCGATTCCCTGGCCGACACCGTGGAACTGGATGCCCACTGGAACCTGGTGCATGCCACCCACGTCACCCAGAGCGAGCTGGGTCGCATCACAAGCGCCGGCGCCCGGGTGGTTATTTGCCCGCTGACCGAGGCCTATTTGGGTGACGGCATTTTCCCCGCCAGCGATTTCGTCTTCCGGGGAGGAGAGTTGGCCATCGGTTCGGACTCGAATGTGCGTATCGATGCAGTGGAAGAACTTCGGATGCTGGAATACTCACAACGCCTCCAGCAACAACTTCGCGGATGCCTCGCCACCCAAGACGGACTGGGTGGTCACCTGTGGTCAAGCACCGCCGAGGCCGGCGCACGCTCCCTTGCCATGAATGCCGGCAAGCTGGAAGTGGGGGCCATGGCAGATATCGTGGTGCTCAACGCCCATGCACCGCCGCTGCAGGGGCCACGTGGACAACGTGCCCTGGATGCACTGGTCACGGCAGGCAGTCGCGAGAACATCGCCGATGTCTACGTGGGCGGACGCCAGCGAATCAAGGCCGGCCAGCAAGAAGGACAAGAGTTGCTTGGACGACAGTTCGCCAAGGTGGTGGGTGGATTGCTCAATGACTGATAGACAACTCCCCGTATTCGCCCATCGTCCCCCCGAGACCGATGAGATCCCGCTAGTGGTGAGCGTGCCCCACACCGGGGTGTTCATGCCCGAAGAAATGCTCGCAAGACTGGCCAACGACACCATGCGTACCCAGCCCATGACCGACTGGCACCTGCACAAGTTGTATGACTTCGTGCCTGCACTTGGCGCCGACCTGCTGTGTGCCACCTACGCACGCTTCGTGGTGGACCTGAACCGTCCACCCACCCCCCGTGCCCTGTACCCGGGACGATTCGAGACAGGCCTTGTTGCACTGGAAACCTTCACCGGCGAACCCATCTGGAGCCAGCCTCCCGATGAGCAGGAAATCGCCCAGCGACGCGAGCTCTATCACCAGCCCTATCACGACAAGCTGAATGCACTGATACAAGACAAGTTAAAGAAATTCGGACAAGTGTGGCTGATCGATGCCCACTCCATCGCCTCCCATCCCACCCGCATGCACGACAAGTTAGACAAGCACATCTACCTGGGTAATCGCGATGGCCTAAGTTGCGAAGATGGCTGGTACGAATTCATGGTGGGCCAGTTCGAATCCCGAGGCATGAGCGTCTCAAGAAACACTCCCTACAAGGGCGGTTACATCACCGACCACTACGGTTCCAACGCCGCAGTACAAGCCGTGCAAATCGAGATGAACCAGGAGCTATACATGGATCAGGATGATCCGGC
>CAKZML010000189.1 GCA_937128475.1 uncultured Chromatiales bacterium | reverse complement strand
CCCACACCCAGTGCACCGGCAACAATGGCGAACCTGGACAGGTCAATACCAGCCACCGAGATGGCAACAAAGAAACCGATGGCGAGGATGCCGTAATTGACCAACATGGAAACCGTGTTGGGCAATCCCCTGGGCATTTGCACTCGCTGATACACTTCTTCTTCGAGTAGGAATCGTATAAAGCGTGATAGCAGTGTCGCCACATATAACGACAAGCCGAAAGCGATCAGGTCCATGGCAGATAAATCCATGCTGCCCAACTGGACCCGATGAGAGATCATGCCCCCAAGACCCCCTATAACCCAATCCCTGATATTGAAGAACGACAGGCTGGCGTCTAACCAAATAAGTAAACCAAGCGCTCGCAATCCGGTGAATGCACGTTGCTGAAACAACTCCCGATGGCTATGCAAGGCCTTGAACTGCGGAACGGCCCTGGCAAGCAAAAGAACCTCGATGGTAATTTCGAGAATCACAACACCGGCCGCCAGCACCACGCCGGCGGTCAGGGTGTACACAGTGCCCATGGTGATGGCTTCTGCCAGGGTTACGTTACCAAGCACATTGGACACCACGCCCACTGCCAGCAATGGCAAGGCCCATCGGGAAGCAACACTTACCCACCGCCACCAACGACTTTCATCCTCACCTGCGGGAACAACCTTACCCAGATACGCCATGAACCACGCGGCCGCAAGATTCACGGCCAACAATCCAAAACGCTCGACAACGCTGAAGTGATTTGCAGCCTCAACCAGTTTCGTAGCGACGAACAAGGTCATGCTGATATACAGCAATTTACGTATCCGGCCCCGAAGAATTGGCCGCAGAACCATCACCGTAAACACCGCAATCAACAAGGCTCGCGCATCCTGGATGCGCAAGGGAAAGGAGGTATAGAAAATGGCGCTTATCAGCAATGCCAGCAGTAAGGCCAGAGAAACCGGAGCTGAGAAAAGCAATACGGCTTTACTCAGGAACTCTTTTTCTTTCCATTGCTTCCTGCGTTTTGCCAGGGACAGGGTTAGCCACAACAAGGCGATAAGAATCAAACCGTGAACAATAAGTGTTGCGCGGTAGATCTCAATAAAGCGGGCCCATTTAATCTCGGAAATTACTGGCACGGTAGCGCTGTCTTTGCCCAGAGCCTCTGCCTCAGGCTGCTGGCTGAAAACTTGCCATAGCGCCGGACTGTCGATGGTTAACATTCTCGACATACTTTGCCTTTCCACCACGTCAAAACGGTTCAGGGCGTCGCGGACTAACAGGTTGCCCGGCTGCGCATCCTGGTAGAGCCTGGATAATCGACTCATGGCGCTCGCATATTGCTTGTCCATTGCCGAGACTCTTGACAGTACGGTGGCAATCCGTTCTTTAAGCGCTACGGCGAGTTCTTCACCCTGGTATTCCTGTAACGTTGCTTCCCATGTCTGCTGCAGGGACTTCAGTTGAGTCCGTTTGGCTTGCAGGCTGGCAACCTCCTGGTCCAGGTCCCTGCCCCAGCTTTCTCGCTCAACTTGCAAGGCCTGCCATTTTTGCTTGTACAGGCCCCGGGCGCGATTTGAAAAATTTTCTGGTCGCAGCGCTGATTTGTTTTTTTGGATCTCGAGAGATTTAGCCTCGAGCCTTTCCAATTCCGTTTCAAGCCGTAACTCAGCTTCCGAGCTGCGAATGCTCTCCTCTTGTGCAGCAAGGTCAGCGATCAAGCGCTCCGCCGAAACAGGGATTTCAGCAGCAACGAGACTGTTGCTAACGACAGCCGTCTCGGGGGCGACCTCAACCGGATCCTGTGCATAGAGTGTGGAACTTACTGCCAGTGCGGCAAGCAGGGAGACAATTCGCAGCCTTGCGATCATATCTTTTATCTCAAATTTTTCGGCGACAGGTTCTATCAAGCCCTGGCGACGGTTAACGTTAAAAATACACGCGGCGGCACTCTTTCCCGCGCCTTCCAACTACTATACGGCCCCGGTAATTGCCGAATCACAATCGGCACCGCAAGACCATCTTTCCTCGCCATCCTCCAGTCCTCCATTTTCGATCTGCAAGGTAGCGTGGTGGATAGCGAAGCGCTGATGCAAGGCGCTTGAAGTGTCCGAGAGAAATGCATCATAGGATCCCTCGCGCCCACGCATTACAAGATGTGCGGTAAGGGCGGTCTCGGTGGTACTCATTCCCCAGATATGTAAATCATGCAGGGATTCGACCCCCGGCAGTTTCTCCAGGTACTCACGCACCTCTCGAGCATCAATGTGAGATGGCACGGCATCCACCGCCAGGTTCAGGGATTCACTCAACAGACCCCAGCCGGAGCCAAGAACCACCACGATAATAACCAGGGAAATTGCCGGATCCAGCCACAGCCAACCGCTGTACATCAGCACCACACCGGTAATCACCACGCCCAGGGATACCAGCGCATCAGCGGCCATGTGTAAAAACGCCCCACGAATATTCAGATCGTGATGGCGATCCCGGGCGAACAACATGGCGGTGAGTCCGTTGATGAGCATACCCACCGCCGCCACGATAATCATGACCTTTCCAGAGACCGGTGCTTCTGACTGGAACCTTCCTACCGCTTCCCAGGCCATGGCGCCCAGGGCGCCATACAAGGCCACCGCACTGATCAGCGAGGCCAGTATGGTACTTCGGCGCAGGCCATAGGTACGCCGATGGGTAGGCTTGCTACTCGCCAATGTGTGAGCGCCCCAGGCCAGCAACAGGCTGAGAACATCAACCAGGTTATGGCCCGCGTCAGCCAGCAGGGCCAGAGAATTGGCGGCGAACCCCGCCACGGTCTCCACCAGCACAAACACGACATTCAACACCACGCCTATGGCAAACAGGCGGTTGTAATGTCCATGGTTTTCCTCGTGGTGGTGCATGAAATTCTCCGGAAAGCCGCGCCGGTCAAGCTACGACTGGCAGGCCTCGTCGATCATCGCGCGGGTTTCCTTCTCGACAAAGGCCGCGACCTCTTCCAGGCCCTCGGCCTGTGACAAGGAAGACAGCAGCGCTGTGGGCAGCACCATTCCCACCCGGGTCTTTCCACCATCCTGGTAAACACTGATGCGGCAGGGCAGCGCCATATTCATATCCATATCGCTACTCAATACCTTCAGGGCCTGGGCCGGATTACATACTTCATAAATTCGGCACTCATTGGGTAAGTCGAAGCCCTTTCCGTGCAAGGTCTGTTTCAGGTCATACACATGCAAAACACCGAAATTGTGCCGCGCCACGGCAGCTTCCAGCGCACTGGCGGCCTGATCTACAGACTTGTCCGTTTCAACAACGTATTTCATATAACACTCCATTGCCCCTGACAGGGCAGCGGTCAGACGAAAACCTATGTACTAGCTTAACTGATTCACAGCTTTTTCGGCTCATTGGAGTGAAACTCGCGTTGCCCGCTGTTGCCTCTTCCCACAACATCAACGGTGCAGGCTTAGTAACCCTGCCGACCCCAGGGAGCGGGGCCGAACAGGGGAAAGCGGGTCCACACGGAAGTGGCCCCCGCTTCCCCGCTTTCGTAAGAGGAATTCCTTGATTACCGCCCTAGCGGCAATTGCGGGTTCCAGGCGACTTCCCAGTAGAAGCCATCGGGATCCCTGAAGTACCCGGAGTAGCCGCCCCAGAAGGCATCCTGGGCTGGCTTAACGATTTCGGCGCCCGCTTCGGCAGCCATGGTCATCACCCGGTCCACGGCCTCTTTGTCCTGCACGTTATGCGCCAGGGTGAAGCCCGGGAAACCCCCAGGCTGGCCAACAGAAACTCCTATGTCATCGGCCAGTTCAGCTTTGGAATACAAGGCCAGCCAACTTCCTGGCAATTCAAAAAACGCAATGTCCCGTGTGCTATGTGAAGACAGTTTCAGGCCCAGGCCATCCGTATAAAAGCGGACCGAGCGCTCAAGGTTATCCACTCCAAGGGTCACTATGCTGATCCCGGAGGGGAGACCGTGGCCTGCGGCCCGGGGTGCCGCCACTGCCGCGACTGCCACCGCCGGAACTGCTGCAACAGGAGCAACCGCCGGCACCGGCGCCGATACTAGCTCAAGGGGCGCTCCTGCAGCGTCCAGGACCAGCGGCACAGGCCCCCCGGAATCGCTGCGTATCAAATATCGACCAGCGATATCACGCTCAAGCTCCTGTATACCGAGGACGTAATCAATCGCCGTGGACTCCATCTCAACAAATATGTATGCCCCCTGCCCACCGGATATGGGCAGGCTCTTTTTCACGCTGGCGCCGCCCGCCGCCAGTTCCAACTGGTGTTTGCCGGGCGGAAGACTGATGACCAGGTATTCATTGACGTTCAGGCCGGGCACCCGCTCGCCATTGACAGTAACCATCACGGACAGTTCGTTGGCCCCCATCACCGGGCGCATCAGGTACAGGTGGGCTCGCTGGGCATCCAGTGGCAACAATTCATCCGCAAGCACCTGGGCAGGCTGTCCCAACAAGGCGGCCCAGGCCAGCAACATCAAGGCAACAAGTGTGTTTTTCATTTTTTTTATTCTCCGTCAACTGGGTCCCGAATCAATCCGGTCCACAGTCATCATAAACCAGGCGCTGAAACGGAACCCACCTGACATTAGTCTGACTCTGCATGTCGAGCGCACTGGTGATATGCTGCGCTTTTCGACCCCACAACACTTGTTTCGGCGGAGTTTCTCAATGGCTTCTGATCTTCCCTTGTTTACCGGCTGCCCGACTTTCCTGCGGTTTCCTCATTGTGAAGACGTGGCGATGTCCTCTGCCCGGGCGCTGATCCTGGGCGCCCCATTTGACCTTGCCACCACCGGGCGATCCGGCACACGTTCCGGACCTGCGGGCATTCGGCAGGCCTCTGCGAATCTCGCCTGGGAAGAAACCCGCTGGCCGTGGGACTTTGATGCGGGCAAATTTCTTACCGCTGAAGACCTCGGCGATGTCCCGGCCCTGCCCGGCGACCCGAAGGGATTCACAGAAAGCCTTGAACGCAAGGCCGCGGAAGTTATCCAGGCCGGCAAGAGCCTGATCACCCTGGGTGGCGATCATTACATCTCTTTGCCGCTGCTCAGGGCCCATGCGAAAAAACATGGCCCGATGGCGCTGATTCATTTTGACGCTCACACGGACACCTACGGACAGGGCGGAGAATACGATCACGGCACCATGTTCCTTCGTGCGCTGAACGAAGGTCTCCTGCTGCCGGAGAACTCTATCCAGATTGGTATCCGCACCACCTACAATCGCAAGGACCATCCCTTCGAGGTCATGGACGCCGCCTGGGTTAATGAACACAACGCGGCGGAGTGCATCAGTCGAATTCGTGAACGGGTCGGGGATGTTCCGGCCTACCTCACCTTCGATATCGACTGCCTGGACCCGGCCTATGCCCCCGGCACCGGCACCCCGGTAGCGGGAGGACTCAGTTCCGACCGGGCGCTGCAAATCGTTCGTGGCCTGGTGGAACTGGATATTCGCGGATTCGACGTGGTGGAAGTCGCGCCATCCTACGACCACGCGGAACTCACGTCATTGGCCGGGGCCACCCTGGCTCTCGAGTTCCTTTACTTGCTGGCAGCGACCTTGCGAAGCACCAGCTAGATCAGGGAAGTCTTCTCACAATGGCTTGATCGCCAGGGTCGCGATAAAGGGCGGAAAATATTCCGCCAATTCCCAGTCCCTGTCCCTGTCGCCGTCCTCAAACAGATCGGCAATCATAAAGCCGGCACGCAATTGTCCGCCCAGCTGGTCTTCGAGTGAGTGACTGAATTCCAGTGCCTGCCCCTTGGCCATGTGTCGCTGCAAATCTTCAGGACTGCGAGAGGTAAGGTCAGAATACGGCAGCCGATATTTCCACTGCAGGGCCTGCGGACCGGTGGCGTCCGGATCAAAGCCGAACAACACCGGATTGCAACACCCCACTAGCAAGCGCCCCCCGGGGCGGATTACACGAAAAGCCTCTCGCCAGACCGGTGCGAGATCCTCGGTGAAACAGTTGGAAACCGGATTGAAGACCAGGTCAAAAGACTGGTCGGCAAAACGCGAGAGGTCCTGCATCAATCCCAGTTCCAGCTGTATATCCAGGTCGTTACGCCGGGCCACTTCTTCATCTCTTGCCAACTGGGCCGGAGAATTATCCAGTACCGTCACCTGTGCTCCCGCCGCTGACAGTATCGGACCTTGCTGACCGCCGGCCGAGGCAAGGCACAACACCCGGGCCCCCGACAGATCACCGAACCAGTTTCTGGGAACCGCCTTGAGCGGCGTCAGGACCACGTTCCAATCACCGTTCCTGGCGTCACGAACCTGGTCGTCGGATACCGGCAAGGTCCAGGGATTCGCATTTTCAACCATGCGATCCCAGGCGCCACGATTGTAGTCAGATGTGTCACTCATTTTGTGCCCCAGATGGAACGTCCATTTCGGATTCAGTCTCATGTTACCCACCGGCGGCGAGGACTTGCAAACCGCAGCAATTTCACTATTAGCCGCGGTAGACGCCTTCTGATACCTTGGCTTTTTCACCTCTCTCTGGAAGCAGGAGTACTCGTATGAATGCCCGGTGTTCTTTGATCCTTTCACTATGCCTCCTCCTGAGTTTATTAAGCGGTTGTTCAAAGGAACCGGAAACTGTTACTCCACCCACCAGTTGGCTAATCAGCAATGCGAAAATCCTGGACGGCACAGGTGCCCCGGCTTTTGACGGTGGTGTAAGAATCCAGGATGGCGTGATAAAGGAAATCGGCGCGTTGACTCCCCTTGACGGAGAACAGGTGGTAGATGCCGGCGGCAAGGTACTGGCTCCGGGATTTATCGACACCCACAGTCACGCAGGCTCTGACGTGCTCGAGATGCCCGGGGCATTACCCGCGGTAAGCCAGGGGATCACCACGGCCGTGGTAGGACAGGATGGCTCCTCACCCTGGCCATTGTCTGACTTCTTCCAGAAGCTTGAGCAGCAACCCACCGCGCTCAACATCGCCGCCTACTCAGGTCACAACACGCTCCGTGACAATGTGATGGGTAAAGATTTTCGCCGTGATGCCAATGACGATGAAGTGAAGGCCATGTCGGGAATGCTGGAACGGGATATGACCGCCGGAGCACTGGGACTGGCAACCGGCATGGAATATGACCCCGGAATTTATTCCAACCCCTCCGAGGTATTGATTCTTGCCAAGGTGGCAGCAGGGTATGGCGGACGGTATATCAGTCACATGCGTAGCGAGGACCGCTGGTTCGAAGACGCACTGGAAGAAATTATCGAGATCGGCCGCCAGACCGGTATGCCGGTGCAAATTTCACATTTCAAATTAGCCATGAAACGACTTTGGGGCCAGGCGCCTCAAACCCTGGCCAGACTTGACCAGGCCCGGGCTGAAGGCATCGACATCACCGCCGACATCTATCCCTACGAGTACTGGCATTCCAACCTGATGGTGCTGTTACCCGGCCGGGATCCCAATGACCGCAAAGCGGTTGAATTGGCACTGGCCGAGATCGCACCACCTGAGGGGCTCTGGTTCACCCACTTCCCGCCTCATCCCGAGTATGTGGGCATGAAGCTAACCGAGGTCGCTGCATTGCGCGGAAAGGATCCGGTTACCACCTTCATGGAGGTGGCGAACGAGTCCATCGAGTGGGAAGAACGTACCGGTGAAGGCGATAACATTATCGGCACCAGCATGCTGGTTGAAGACGTCAAGCAACTGCTGCTATGGCCCCACACCAACGTGTGTACCGATGGTGGACTGGTCAGCCTGCACCCCCGGGCCCGGGGCAGCTATCCCAGGATCCTCGGTCGCTATGTTCGCGAGGATCAACTGATGCCTCTTGAGATGGCGGTGCATAAAATGACCGGATTGGCGGCAGCGCATATGGGCATGACCAACCGGGGAACCCTGGTAGCCGGCTCAGCCGCCGACATGGTGCTGTTCGATCCAGACACCATCATCGATCACGCCACTCCCCAGCAACCGGAACTGCTGTCCAGTGGCATTCTCACGGTGTGGGTAAACGGCCAGGCAGTATTTAGTGATGGAAAGGTCACCGGCAATCACCCGGGCCAGGTCATTAAGCGGAGTCCCGAATGAGCGTGACAAAAATATCCACGCCTTACCTGGTATTCCTGGGTGATGTGAAAAATCCCCTGGATGCAAAAACCGGCCGTGGCCTGAAGGACTGGCGTCCCGACCTGTGTGTTGGCCAGTTACGCCACCCGGACTGCACTGTCGACCTGGGGCTTCCCGAAATGACGCCGGCACAGGCGGTAGCGGCCGGGGCACGCAGCCTGGTTATCGGCGTCGCCCCCTCCGGCGGCTCCATGAACCCTCGCTGGCTGGACTCCCTGCTGGAGGCGCTGGATGCCGGACTGGACCTGGTAAGCGGTATGCATACCCGTCTTCAAGATGTAGACGAGCTGCGAGTATCCGCAGCACGAAATGGCCGATCACTGGTTGACGTTCGCGTCCCTCCCACAGCCATCCCCCTGGCCAACGGGCGTCGTCGAACCGGCAAACGCATGTTGATGGTTGGCACCGATTGCTGCGTGGGTAAAAAATATTCCGCCCTGGCACTGCACCGGGGCCTGGAACAACGAGGTGCCAACGCCAGCTTTCGTGCCACCGGCCAAACCGGCCTGCTGATCGCCGGTCAAGGTATTCCCATAGACGCCGTGGTCTCCGATTTCCTGGCCGGCGCTGCAGAAATGCTGTCCCCGGATAACCAGCCTGATCACTGGGATGTGATTGAAGGCCAGGGGTCGCTGTTCCATCCGGCCTACGCTGCGGTAACCCTGGGGTTGATTCACGGCAGTCAACCCGATGTCATGGTCTTGTGCCACGATGCCCTGCGTGAAGAAATCGACGAGTTTCCCGGATATCCGATCCCCGACCTGGGCTACTGCATGCAGCGCTACCTGGATGCGGCGAGACTAACCAATCCCGGTGTGCGATTCATCGGCATCAGCGTGAACACCTCCGGCCTGGAGTCCGCCAACAGGAGTGCATACCTGGAAAAGGTCACGGCCGCCACAGGCCTGCCCTGCGTGGACCCGATCATTGATGGTGTCGAGACCCTGCTGGATGAACTGGAGCGGGAATCCGGATCATGAATTTGAAGGTCTTTACGACAGATTGGGAAATGGTGGAGCCATTCATTACCGCTTCCGAGGTAACCACCGCCATCAAGGTGGTGACAGTCCATCTGGAAAAAGACGGTCTACTGGGCCGTGCAGAAACCCTTGGCGTGGACTACCTGGGTGAGAACGCCCAAACCATCACTGCAGACATCGAAACCGTTCGCAGGCAGATCGAAGCTGGCGCCGGCCTGAAAGAACTCCAGGAGTTACTGCCACCGGGTGGGGCACGAAACGGACTGGACTGCGCCCTTTGGGACCTGGAGGCCAAGCGCGCCGGTCGGCGCATCTGGGAACTGCTGAACATGGACATGAAGCCCGTGCACACGGTATTTACCCTGGCCCTTGGGGAAGCCCGGGCCATGGCCTCCAAGGCCCGGGATTGCCGTGACATGCCTCACTTGAAGCTCAAGCTCAACAGCGAAGATACCGGGGACAAGATTATTGCGATTCGCAAGGCCCGTCCGGATGCCCGAATCATGATAGACGCCAATGGCTCCTGGTCCCCGGAACTACTGGACAAACTGGGTGATTTACTGGCGGCCAACAAGATCGAACTGCTGGAACAACCCTTGCCCATGGGTCAGGACGAACCCCTGCGGGGCCTCAAATATCCGGTTCCCCTGTGTGCAGACGAGTCCTGCCAAAGCAGCGCCGACCTTGAGCGCGTCGCCGACTGCTATAGCGCAATCAACATCAAGCTGGACAAGTGCGGTGGCCTTACTGATGGCCTGAAAATTCTTGCCTGGTGCAATAACCACGGCAAACAGGTGATGGTGGGAAATATGCTGGGCTCCTCCCTGGCCATGGCCCCCGCCATGATCATTGCCCAGCAGGCAGCCCTGGTAGACCTTGACGGGCCTCTTTGGCAAATTGGTGACGCCCAACCAGCGCTGCGCTTCGAAGGCGCGCTGATGCAGATTCCGGAACGGGAGCTCTGGGGTTAACCGCTAGCCGACATTCAACCGCCAGATTATGTAGGCGATATAGCTTGCGATAAGGATTGCTCCCCGGTTCCGGGTCAGGTGAGAACCAAGCAACAACATCGGCACTAAAACCAGGGTCAACCCCAGCATTACGCCCATGTCCGCCCACAGGATCCCGCCGCGCTCCACCGGGTGAACCGCTGAGGTAATGCCCATTATGGCCCCGATATTAAACAGGTTGGAACCGATCACATTGCCCACGGCGATGTCACCCTGTCCCCGGCGTGAGGCCAGCACGGTGACAGCCAACTCCGGAAGACTGGTTCCGATGGCGACAATGGTCAGGCCGATAAATGCCGGACTCAGCCCGACAAGAGTTGCTATAGCCACCGCTCCGCTGACAAACCAATTCGCACCCGCTGCCAGCGCCACAAGCCCGAGGCCGATAAACGCCAGGTCCTTGGTCAGGGACCAGCCCGGCTGGGGAGAGGCCTTCTGCAACTCCTCTTTTACCGGCTCGTCTTCCCGATTCGCCTCCCAGGCGTTGAACGCCACATAGGCCAGGAGACCCAGGATGGATATCGCACCTTCCAAACGGGCCACCGAACCGTCTCGCAAAATAAAGATCAGCCACAGGGAGGCCGCTATCAGCAACGGAAGATCCGCCTTGATCAATCGGGCATTGATTCTTATTGGCCGCGATACAGCCGCCAGGCCCAGGATCAGGGCGATGTTGCAGATATTGGATCCAACGACATTACCAACCGCCACATCATCCAGCCCATCCAGTACCGCCCCCAGGGAAACGAACAGTTCGGGCGCGCTGGTTCCAAAGGCGACAACAGTCAGACCAACAATCAGCGAGGAAACCCCCATTCTCAGCGCAAGGCGGGAAGCTCCGGATATCAGTCCCTCACCTCCAAAGTACAGGAGAACGAGGCCGGCAATCACTTGGGCGGTAGAAACGAGCATGAATACATTGTGCCTCTACAAGGCATCCCCGTCAGCAATTAGCAGGAAATTTCCTTCGATCAGGCGAGGGAATAACGCACGGCCGCCCTGGCCAGCAACCTGGTTGAATCCAGAATAGGCAAGCAAGAGTCATGCTGCTCAACCAGCAGGGGGATTTCCGTACACCCCAGCACGACGGCATCACAACCCCCGGCGGAGAGGGATTCAATCACCGAGGAAAAATACGCCCGGGAGTCTTCCTCCAGGCGCATGTTTACCAGTTCATCAAAAATAATCTGGTTAATGCGTGTGCGTTGCTCCGGCTCCGGAATGGCCGTCTGCAGCCCCACCGCGGAACATTGACGGGCGTATACCAGGCCTTCCATCAACCAGGACGTACCCAGGATCCCCAGCTTCCGATATCCGCGCTCAACCGCTTCCTGGACCACCACCTCGGCAATGTGCAGCCAGGGCAGGGATGAATCTCCACGGCATATATCCAGGGCTTCGTGCACCGTATTATCGGGACACACCAGGAACTGGGCACCCGCTTCCTTCAGTCGCCTGGCCGAATCCAGCATCATGCCCGCCACAGGCCCCCATCCACCCGCTTCCAGCTGTGCCATGTAACGGCCCAGGGGGAAGGTGTGCATGGTGATATCCGGGTGCATGTGCCGCCCCATGATTTCCGGTCCCTCGGCGCAAATGGTTCGATAGCAAAGGGCGGCGCCCTCTGCGCTTACACCAACGATGCCTATATGTTTTGGATGTTTCATCAGCAACCTTTATTCGGGCTTTTGTCCGGGGTCCAGAATCTCCCCACCGATTTCCAATACCGACTGCACAAGCAGGTCCATGTCGGAATAGCGGGTTCGATGATTCACATGGGCCACCCTGATTACGTAACGATCATTAACCCTGGTGCCCGACGGCACGGCAATTCCCCGCTCCTGGATACGCAGGAGAATTTCCCTATTCAACTCGTCCAGCGCCACCTCATCAAGACCTTCCGCCCGATAGCGAAAGACCACGATATTCAAGCTCACTGGAGCCATCAATTGTAATTGCGGGTGCGCCTCCACCTGATCACCCAGGTAAACCGCCTGCTCCATGTTCTGCCTGATAAGACGGCGATATTTTTCGATGCCGTAGGTCTTCAGGGACATCCAGGCCTTTAGCGCACGGAAGTTTCTGCTTAGTTGCACACCGTAGTCGCTGAACCAGTTACCGCCTGCCGCCACGCCCCGGACAGTCTGCTCAAGATACGCCGGCGTCAAAGAAAAGGTATCCCGGTGCTGCGCGTTATCCCGGACCAACACGCAGCCAATCTCGATGGGCATGTACAGCCACTTGTGCAGGTCGAATGCCAGGGAGTCCGCACGGCTCATGCCGCGCATTTGTGCGGCCCGCTCGGGAACAATTGCGGCCCAGGCGCCGAACGCCCCGTCCACGTGAAACCACAACTCTTGTGCCTGGCAAATATCTGCCAGGGCATCCAGGTCATCCACCGCACCGGTGTTCACCGTGCCGGCATTGCCCACGATACATATTGGTTGCATACCGGCGGCGCGATCTTCCTCCAGCATGCGCCCCAGCGCCTCCACATCAATGCTGTGGTCCGGGCGCGTTTCCACCAGCCTGAGACCGTCGGTCCCCATACCCATCAACTCCAGCGCCTTCTGCACTGAGGAATGCATTTGGGTGGATCCGTATACCGTCAGGGGTTTTGGCGAACCATGTAATCCCTGTTTGCGAACATCAAATCCTGCCCGGACATGCCTGGCAACAGTAAGTCCGACCAGGTTAGCCATGGACCCACCGCTCACCAACAAACCACTTGAACCCTCGGGAAATTCGAAAATCTCACGCATCCATTCAAGCACCTGTTTTTCCACCAGGTACGGCGCCTGTACACCGCCTCCCATATTCGGGTTCATTGTGGCGGCCAGTAATTCGGACAACACGCCCATCGGCGTTCCGGTACCGATCACCCAGGCCCAGAAACGGGGATGAATATTGCCCAGCGGGTAAGGAAGCACGTCGCGCTTGAACTGCTGGTAAACCAGGGACTCGTCAGCCGACTCCAGGGGCAAAGGCTCATGCAGACGCGCCACAACCTGTTCCGGAATTTCCTGCCACGCCGGCCTGTCGGCTACCGTTTTCATGTAGTCCATCATGTCATCCAACATGCGATGGCCCAGGGCGCGGGTCGCCTCCCAATCCTCCGGATCCAGATTTTCTTCCGACCTGTCGGGCGGCAATAACGTGTCTTTGTCGCTCATAAAAATTCCTGTCGGAATAAAACGGGTATTCGAATTCTTCTCAAGATTCTTTAAGGCTCGCGCACTGAATGCACAATGTCACCAGGGGGTCCACGTCCAGCCTCTTCGGGTTGATCAACTCACCACACTCGTCGCAATAACCGTATTCGCCGGAATCCACTCGTGCAAGTACGACATCCACCATTGCCAGTCGCACACTGGTCCGGCGGCTGGTCTCCCTGGACATGGCCTGGGCCTGGAGCGCATCCATTCGGGACAAGCGCCCCACCCTGGCCTGGTCCAGTTCCACGGTGGCGCCCGCCTCACTGCCTCCAGCGAGTTCTTCCCTGAGTTGCTGGCGTAAGCGCTCAAGCCGCTCACGTAGCGCGATGTCATCGTGCTTCGACAAATGCATGCTCCCCTGTGGTGGCCTGTCGCCGGAATTATTCACTCCCGGTCTTTATTCGGGCTGCGTGCCCTGGTCTTGCGAGCTCTCCTGAACGTCCTGAAAAATCTCGTCGATCAATTCTTGCATCATGGCAGGCTTGCCCACCAGGGTCTCTTTCTGATTCTTGGGCAGGCGCTTTATGCGCGCCTCCACCCGCTGGGCCATGCTGCGATTACCCACCGGGGCGGTAATCAGCAATGACAGGGGCCCCTTCCCTCGCAGGGCCTTGGCGCCCTTGCCGCTGCGGTGTTCGGAGAGGCGTCGCTCAACATCCGTCGCAATGCCGGTGTACAGCCCGCCGCCACGGCAGCGCAGAACGTACACCTGCCACTCACTCACGGTGCAGTGCCCGGGCAAACTGGTGGCGAGCGCTCAATAATGAGGTGGGATCTCATACTGGTCACCACCGACTTCGTCAGGTTCCTTGATGTCTTTCGTGCGATCAAGCAAGCGCCGGCATACGGTTTCCAGCATATCAATGCGGTCCTGTTGCTTGATCACGAGCTGATTCAGGGACTCCAGCAAGTCCTCCTGGTAAGCCAGCTTGGTTTCAATATCTATCAGTCGATCTTCGCTCATCGCCATCGTTCTCCTTCCAGGCGCTGTCCGGGGTCTTCGCCATCAGCCGCCGGAACGCTTAACTTTGTAGCCCCTGCCCTGCAGGTGGCCCATGATCTTTTCCACATGCTCACCCTGGACCTCAATGACACCGTCTTTCAAGGTGCCGCCAGACCCGCACAGCTTTTTCAGGTCCTTCGCCAGGCCCAGTAATTCCAAGCCTTCAAGTGGCACGCCCGCAACCGCCGTCACGGCCTTGCCCCTGCGTCCCGCCACTTCTTTGCGAACCCTGACGATACCGTCTCCACCGGGCGCCGCCTTGTTCGCCTTGCAACGGCACCGGTCCGTAGGCTGCTCGCAGTCCGGACACAGCCGGCCCTGGTCAGTGGAATACACCAGGTTATTGCCACGTTTGTTCACCTGGGAGTCTCCCCCGCGTGGTAGCGGTAGCGAAAAAAACAAAACTTTTGCTGGGTTCCCCAGGGAGTCGTGTGCACCTCGTCTTCCTGGTCCAGCAATTCAAACCCTGGTCCGAGTTCCCGGCCCAGAGAGTCTGCATCGTATCTCACAACTTCCAGTCCGCTGCAGCGTTCAGGCCCATCAAGGGCAAACGTGCCAATAACCAGTTGGGCGCCAGGCGCCAGCCCTTGCTCCAGCGCCGCCTTGTACGCGGCCCGATCTTCGGAATCCGTGAGAAAGTGGAACACCGCCCGGTCATGCCACAGACTGAACCGGGTTGATGGTTCAAAGTCAGTGATATCTGCCACGATCCATTGCACCGGTGAATCAGCCGGCAATCGCTGCCTCACCCGATCAAGCGCAACGGCGGAAATATCCAGGACGGTCAATTGGTTGAAGCCTCTGTCCAGCAAACAATCCACCAGGACAGACTCGCCTCCACCGACGTCAATAATCGCTGCATTAAGGCCAATACCGGCCCGCTGGATCAACGCCAGGGACAAGCTGGGCTCAGGCTGGAACCAGCTGGTCCGGGTGGGTGATTTTTCCCGGTATACCTGGTCCCAGTGCTCGCGTCGCTGCTTGCCTTGCATACTTCACCTCTATTGCCGGCCCTAGCCGGACAAAAAGTCCCACAAATGTGCGTCTGGAAAAATATCGATGCCCAGTGCGGTTTTGAGCAGGTAAATAAACGCCAGCAACACCACCAGCAAGAACCCGGCGATCAGCAAAGTCACCAGGGCAGCCAACACCAGCCCGGACAGCAAGCTGCCCTTATGCTCGACAGGGTGGGGGCGAACCGCGGCACGCTTATCCTTGCCGAATAAAAACATCCCATAGAACCGCGTGAAAAATAGCGGGAGGACAATCCTTGCATCAATAATGTGGTGTGCCCCCATCCGGGTTCTGGTGAGTGCGTCGGACAGAGCGGCTATCTGGCAAGGGGAAAAGCTTTCCCGATCTTTTACTGGAATGGAGCGGATAATCCCGTCGACAAAGGGGTAGGCCGCACGCTGTACGCGGGCAATTTCGGTGTGGGGAAAATCATGGTCATTGGCTGGAATACCCGCCACTTTTTCCATCAAAGCGTGACAAAAACGGGCAACAGTTTTCGGTATGCCACCAGGCACAACCAGGCGCTGCTGAGGGCCCATCCGGTTCTGGGTCAAGGCGTCAGATATCCGAAACCTGGTCAACGCATCGGACAAGGCAGCAATCTGGTGACCCGAAAAACTTTCCCGATCTTTTAGTGGAATCGAACGGATAACCTCGTCGACAAAGGGGTAGGCCGCTCGCTGTACGCGGGCAATTTCACTGTGAAATAAATTATTGTCACCTGCCCCAATGCCCACTTTTCCACCATCAAAGCGCCGTCACGCCCCACAAGGGGGCGTGACGGTGTCCACGGGATTACTCCTGGAAACGGGTTCCAGACTTAATGAACGTGGCCGTGTGCAATCTCTTCCTCGGTGGCGTCCCGAACTTCTTCGATGCTGACGTCGAAATTCAGAACCTGGCCAGCCAGGGGATGATTTCCGTCAACGGTAACGCCTTCTTCTCCAACCGCTTTAATGGTCACGACCTGGGTCTGGCCATCAGGGCCGGAGGCCTGGAACTGCATGCCGGCCTGAATATCGTCAATACCTTCGAATGCCTCGCGGGGAACAATCTGGATCATTTCTGGATTGATCTCGCCGTAAGCGTCTTCGGGCTGCACGGTCACTGAAACTTTTTCGCCAGTGGTCTTACCGACCAGGGCATTCTCAAGACCGGGAATAATATTGCTCGCACCATGCAGGTAGCGAAGCGGGTCCTGGCCTTCCGAGCTATCCAGCTTCTCACCCTGCTCGTTGGTCAGGGTGTAGTGGATGGATACGGCTCGCTTGTCATCAATATTCATTCAAATCTCCAGAAAATGCGCAGACGAAATGCCAGAGACGCGCCTTAAACGGCCCCGGAACACAGTCTGCGCGGTATCAGGCCCCGGTTTTCGGGGGCTCCCAAAGCTCCACTTTATTGCCTTCCGGGTCGATAAACCACCCAAACCGGCCATATTCGTGCTCGTCGATTTCTCCGATAAGGGTCCCGCCGGCGTCCTGGACCTGCGCCAGGCAGCCCTCAAGATCATCCACGATCAGGTTGAACATGTAGTCTCTTGCCGAGGGCTGAAAATAATCGGTATCCGCACGGAAGGGCGACCAGGCGGTAAATCCGCCCTCCGGGATGTCCCCTGGCGCAAATGTCGCCCCGTACTCATCCACGGGCATCCCCAGGCATTGCTTGTACCAGGCCCCCAACTCCTGGGGATTCGACGATTTGAAGAAAACCCCACCAATTCCCAACGCCTTCGCCATTCGACCCTCTCCCCTGTCTGCCCGGAAGCCCCGGGGTATCAATCAGGACTGCTCGGTGACCTCTGCAAACGGTTGCTGGGCCATCAGCGCCAGCTGGTTACCGTCCGGGTCTCGAAAGTCCGCCAGCAGCAACTCCATTCCACCGCTGCGATGTATCACGTGGGGCGGACTCTTGAATCTCACGCCCTTTCGTTCCAGCGACTCATAGGTCTCCTGGATGTCATCCACCTCAAAATATACTGCCGAGCCCCGGGAAGCCTCGCCGGTTCCGCCGTGCACGCCCACCAGCAGGCGCACCGTGCCACATTGAAAAAACGCCATATTCGGCGGGGCGGTAAACAGCAGCGGTATACCCAGGACATCCCGGTAGAATTCCACGCCCTTTTCAAAGTCATCCACGGGAATCATTATCTGGCTTATGGTGGCGTTGGCTAAGTCCATATCTGGATGACTCCTGGTCTTGTCTTTCGGCGGGTCTGAAATTTCCCGGGCCATGCTCGTTCGCCGACCTTATATTTGGCCAGATCTTCAAGCTCCCGGTTTAGATTCTGCGTCTATTTGTCAGCGCCTACTATAGCAAGTGCTCCCCAGGAATCCCGCCCTGCAAGGACAATCCGGGCCCCGGCAGAGCCCCTGGCCTCGACAGGGGAAGATAAACTCTGCATTCTGTCGCCAATCCAGGGCCAGAACCAATATCGCAAAGGAGGCAGGCCGCTTGTTACCCCCGATTCCAGACTGGCATGCAATGGCCGCCCTGGCGCTGGCCGTGCTGGCGTTGATCCTGTTCAGCCAGGACCGGTTTCGACTGGAAAGCTCGGCGCTGTTGATCTTTACCATCCTGGTAGTGCTTTTCTATCTTTTCCCGATGGCCGGGCCCGGCCAGGTGCTGCAACCCCAGTTCTTTTTCCTGGGCTTTGGTAATGAGGCGATCATTGCCATTGTTTCCCTGATGATTTGTGCCAAGGCCCTGGAACATACCGGGGCGCTGCAAGCCACGGCGCGGGGCATTGCCGACGCCTGGATCACCCGACCCAGGCTGGCGCTGCTGGCCACCTTGATGCTCTCGGCCGTGCTCAGCATGTTCATGAACAATACTCCGCTGGTCGCCATGCTCCTGCCCCTGCTGGTTGGCGTGGCTATGCGCAGCAAGATTGATGCATCGAAAATTCTTATGCCCGCTGGATACGCCGCGATCCTCGGCGGTATGTGTACCGTAATGGGCAGCGCGAGCAATATCGTTGTAGTGAGCATCGCTACCGGCCTGGGGATGCAGCGCCTGGGGATGATGGACTTCGCCATACCCGCCGGAATTGGCGCCGGGGCAGGAATCTTGTTCCTCTGGCTGTTCGGATCACGACTGCTGCCAACCCGAAAAGCGCCACTGGAAAATACCGAGCCCAGGGTATTTAACGGCAGCCTGTATCTCTCAGCCGGCGGGCCGGCCGATGGGAAGACCATTGCTGAGGTGCTCTCCATGGCCCGGGGTCCCATAAGGCTCAGAGAAATTGAACGTGGCGAAGGGGTGTTTGTTGCACGACTGCCCACCTTGCGACTCAAGGCCGGCGACCGATTACATGTACGTGAAACTCCCAGTCGCCTTCGGGAACTGGAAACCCTGCTCGGGGCCACATTGCATGCCGGCCAGGACAAGGCCGCCGCCAGCAGTAGCAGCAAGGTAGTAAAGCGCGCCGAAGAACAGCAGATCGCCGAGATTGTCGTGACCTCCAACTCTCCGTTGCACGGTCGCAAGGTAGAGGGAAACCCGTTCTTCCAGCAAAACAATCTCGTCCCGCTTGCGCTGCACAGAAAAGGTGAAAGCGGAAGCGCCTCCCTGGATGCCCAGCGGAACGTGGAGTTGGAGGCAGGTGACGTGTTGCTGGTCCAGGGACGCAAAGAGGCCATCCGACAGCTGAAAATCTCGGGCATATTTTTGCTCCTGGATGGAGCCCTGGACGCGCCCATGGCAGCGCGACGCAACCTGGCAATCGCGATAAGCCTGGGGGTGGTAGCGACTGCCATCACCGGACTTATGCCAATCAGCGTCTGCGCCCTGGCGGGAGCCGGCATGATGATTGTCGGAAAATGCCTGACCAGGGAGCAACTACGCTCTGCGGTAGATACCCGGGTAATCATGCTGGTGGTAACCAGCCTGGCACTGGGCAACACCATCGCCTACACAGGAGGATCCCAATATCTTGCCGAGGTATTCACCTCCCAGGCCGGCGGACTCTCACAAGCCATGGTCGTGGCGGTGCTGATGTTGGCCGTGGCGCTAGTCACGGAACTGGTCTCCAACAGTGCTGTGGCGGCCATGGGCACTCCTATCGCGTTTTCCGTGGCAACCTCGCTGGGAATGCCGCCGGAACCCCTGGTGCTGGCCGTGCTCTTCGGCGCCAATATGAGTTACCTGACCCCCGCCGGTTACCAGGTGAACATGATGGTAATGAGTGCCGGGGGCTATCGCGCCAGCGATTTCCTGCGACTGGGAATTCCCTTGCAGCTGGTGGTCTGGATTGCCTTATCCATATCCATGGCCTGGTATTACGACCTGCCCTGGTAGACCCGCCTGCTGCTCAGCCTTTTGCCGCGGGTCGACGCAATTCCTTGTCTCGATACATTGCCCGGTTGGCTTCCTGAATTAACTCGGACAAGGCCTCACCATCCCGAGGATAGGTGGACACGCCGATGTTCACCACCGCCTTTTTCACTATGCCCCGGAGCTCCAACGTGGTCTGGTTCACGCCGTTGCGCAGGCGCTGGCCTATCTCCTCTGCCTTGACCCGGTCGGCGGAGGGCAGCATCAGTACAAATTCGTCTCCGCCAAATCGAGCGGCAAGATCCGTGTCGCGAATCATCCGGGCAATCACACTGCCAACTGCCTTGATCACCTGGTTACCCGCTTCCATACCATGGGCGTCATTGATGGCATTAAGGTTTTGGATATCGACGATCATCACCGACAGCGGTTCGCCGTTGCGGCGGCTCCGCTGATGAATCTGGGCACCCAGGCGACTGAATGCCGGCATGTTCAACAGACCGGTCAGCTCATCCCTGTCCATCAAGCGCCGCAACTGGCCCGACGCCAGCAGGTTGTCCAGTTTGAATCCGCCCACCAGGGCGGCAATCATGACCAGCAAGAATCCGTATACAAATAGTTCGCTGACAATACGAGCGGCGTTTTGCTGAGTTAATTCGGGCCACTGAAGAAACAGCATCAGTGCGCACATCAACAGCACGTGGGAAATTGCCATGACCCGGGTATGGCCGATGGCAGAAACCACGGCAGGAATCAGGAAAAGCGGCGTCAATGCGGCGGCATGCTCACCCACCTGCCACATCATGAATGCGATGTAGCCGATCATCACCCAGGTATCCAGCATCAGACTGGTTACGCTGTTCTTGCGAGAACGGTCGCGGTAATGAACCAGCAGGTTGTAACCGGCGTAGAGAACCTGGACCGCCGCCATGCTCACCAGGTCCCGCGCCTCGCCCCCGGGTATCACCAGGCAGGCTAGTGGAAGAATCAGGCACAGCCAGTGAAAATCCGCCACACGATGGGCAAGGCCTCGCACCGGGAACGCACGTCGTGATCGAAGAGCCGCTTCCTGTTTTGATGAAATCATGGTGTGGCTACCTGTCTTCCGCGTATGCCTGCTTGATCAACTGGCTCGCCGGGACCAGGCGAATTCCGTTACGTTCCAGCTCGGGCAGGCGCCGCTCGAGAACACTCATGGTGCTTGGATAGGGATGGCCGATAGCCACGGCATAGCCCCGTTCCCTGGCCAATACCAGCAGACGGTCGAACTCTTCCATCACTGCGTCCTCGTCCGGGTTGGCATCCAGAAACACATTGCGTCGCACCGCGGGAACGCCGGTTTCGTGGGCCATTTGCAGCGCGACGCTGGAGGGCGTGGTGAAGCTATCCACAAAGAAAAGTTTCCTGCGATCGAGCTCTTCCATTAGCCAGGTCATATGTCCCGGGTGCCGGGTCAGCATGCTGCCCATGTGATTGTTCACGCCCACCGCATAAGGCACCGAAGCCAGGTCTTCGGTCAACAGCCCGGAAACTTCACTTAAGGCGGATTCCAGCCAGATGCCCCCGGGGCCCGGATCTTCACTACTGTCTTCGGGCTGCAGTGGAAGGTGCAGCATGACTTCCATCCCCTTTGCATGGGCACCCTCTGCAAACTCCCTGCCGAAAGGCGTGTGAGGAAGAATAGACAAAGTGACCGCCCCGGGCAGCGCCAGGGCGCGCTTGCCTTCCAGGTGTCGATAACCCAGGTCGTCAATGATGATGGCAACGGTTGGTTGATTCGGGCGCATGAGCGGGGCCGCCATGTCGGAACGAGCCGGCGAGGCGGTAAGCAGCATTGCCGCCGTCCATAGCAGCATCAGTAATTTCAACGTCAGCGTCATGGGGCCTTGCTTTGCAATATGGTTTTTTGTTCTTTAATTGTCTTCAACGCCACGACCAGCGCCGGGTCATCATCTGCGATTGGAATCCCCGATGGCGTGATGACCGTGCTGTCGCCTACCTCGCGGAGCACTTCCACATCCGGATTAATTCCCCCCTCGTGGATCGACCGACCCGAAGGGGTGAAATATCGCGAGGTGGTCAGCTTGATGGCACGACCATTAGACAGGGGCATCACCGTCTGAACCGAACCCTTGCCAAAGGTATGACTGCCCACCAGCAATGCCCGGCCATGATCCTGCAGTGCGCCGGCAACAATTTCCGAGGCTGAGGCGGAGCCGCTGTTGACCAGGACTACCATGGGCTTTCCGTCCAGCACATCACCAGGCTGGGCGCTCATACTGAATCTTGCGTCATTCACCCGGCCGTCGGCGCTGACGATCAAGCCCGTCTCAAGAAATATATCCGAGACCTCCACCGCCGCGTCCAGCAAGCCACCCGGGTTATTACGCAAATCCAGGATCAGGCCCTGCAGCGTGCCGCCGTTATCCTTCTTCAAACGAAGCGCAGCGCGTTCCAGGTCGCGACCCGTGGTTTCCGAAAAATGCGTCACCCGGATATATCCCACACCGGGCTCCAGGGTCCGGGCCTTGACCGAAGCGACCTGTATTAATTCGCGAGTCAGGGTCAGGCTGAATGTTGTGTCATCCCCGGGACGGTGCACGCCCAGCACCACGCTGGTGCCGTCCTTCCCTCTCATCCGGGAAATCGTGTCTTCGAGCCGGTCTGGATCTACCGGCGCGCCATCCACGCTGAGAATCACATCCCCCGATTCGATGCCTGCGCGAAAAGCGGGGCTATCTTCAATGGGCGAGACGATAACGACCTGCTTGTCTTCCAGGACCAGCTCTATGCCCACACCGGAGTATGCCCCCGCCGTGCTGATCCGGACCTCCCGATATTCATCCGGGTCCAGGAATGCCGAGTGGGGATCCAGGCTTGAAACCATGCCCCGGATGGCGTCCTCAATCAGGCGATGTTCATCCACGTCGTCCACGTAATCGGCCCTGACCAACTCCAGCACCTCAACCAGCATGCGCACATCCTCGGTGGGCAGGGGTTGGGACTTTTCAGCCACCGCTTCACGATCCGCACGTACCGCCGTGCCCACAGACAGCATCAAGCCGAGGGCAATGCCCACCGCAAGCACCAGCACGCTACGGACGCGAAATGACATGAGTTATTCCTCGAATAATCAGCTCAAACGATAGCATAGCGCCGCCCCCCGAACAGCGGAACGGACACGGGTCACCGCCCGGACAGGGCCTTGGCAAACCAGCGATGGGGGTTCTCGGAGCGCTTGCCCTTGCGAATTTCAAAATACAGTGCCGGCTCCGCCCGGCCACCACTGTCACCGGCGGTGGCCAGCACTTCCCCGGGAGCAACCCAGTCTCCGGCAGAGATATAGAGGGTGTCATTATGCCCGTACAGGCTCATATACCCGTCACCGTGATCCAGAATAACCAGCAAACCCATTCCCGGAAGCCAATCCGCATACGCTACGCGACCATGGTAAATGGCGCGAATTTCCGAGCCCTGGCGGGTTTCAACCAGCACCCCGTTCCACTTGATACGACTTCCGGCCCTGGGCTGGCCAAAATCTGCCAGCAGCCGGCCAGACACCGGCCAGGCCAATTTTCCGCGCAATTTGGCAAACGGCTCCTGGGCCTGGACGGGAAAATCGCGCAATGCGCTGCGCAATTCTTCCACCAAATCCTCAAGCACCCTGGCCTGTTCCTCCAGCTGGGAAACCTGGCTTCCCTTGGACGCCAGCTCCGAATCCAGCTTGGCCACGGCCTGGCGGCGCTCCACCCGGGCCTGCTCAAGGCGGGCGACTTCCTTTTCCCGCTCCTGCTGGAGACCGGCAAGCCGGGAGATCTCCGCCTCCAACTGCCGGTCAAGTTCCTGTAATTCCCTGATCTGCCCGCCGACCCGGTCTATGGTCTGGGCGCGCATATGATTGAAATAGTCGTAATAGACCATCATGCGACCAAGTTTCGCGGGGTCTTCCTGGTTAAGGAGCAACTTCAGGCGCTCTTCCCGCCCGGCCACATAGGCCGCTCGCACCTGGCCGGCCAGGGCTTCCCGCTCCGACCCCACCTGGCCCAGCAATACTTTTCGCTGGCCGGAGAGCTGGTCACGGCGGGCCTGGCTTTTCTTTCGTTCGGTGGTAATTTCCCGCAACCGGCGGTTAATCAGGCTGATTTGCTGTTCCGCCTCCTGAACCGCCGCCTGGACCTGGCTGCGCTTGCGGGTATTGCGGTCTATATCCTGTTTCAGGGACTTGATGCGCTCGCGCAGCTCGGTCAGCTGCTGCTCGCGATCACCCGAGGCCCCCGCCGGGCCCGCAGCAAAGCAGCCTAACAGGGCCAATATGGCCAGAATGTGGAAAAACCGTACCCTCATGGGCAGCAGAGTGTAGGCCATTTCCGCCATCACTCAAGCCATAGCTCGTTCAGACCCCCCGGATTCGATATAATGCGCGCCCCTCTATCCAAGGTTTACTCAAGACATGGACCAGATTATCCAGTTCGCAACAGCCCACCCCCTGTTATCGGTCTCCGCCATCGCGGTGACCCTGATGGCGCTCGTATACGAGATTCGCATTAAATCCCAAGGGATCAGCGACGTTCAGGGCGCAGAAGGCGTACGCCTGATCAATGCTGGAGCGATTGTCCTGGACGTGCGTAATCGTGAGCAATTCAACTCCGGGCACATCATCAACGCCAGGAATGTCGAGTCCGATCAGCTGGATACCAAGATTGAAGCCTTGAAAAGCGACCTGACCAAACCCATTGTTGTTTGCTGTGAGAGCGGAATGAGCAGCGGGCGTGTTGCCGGCAAACTGCGCAAGGCAGGGTTCACCCAGGTCTATAACCTCAAGGGCGGACTTTCTGCATGGCGCAGTGAAAACTACCCGCTGGAAAAGAAAGGTTCATCGAGGAAGGGTTAATGAATAAGCCGGTTACCATGTACGCCAGCGCCTGGTGTGGCTATTGCCACCGGGCCAGGAGCCTGTTCCAGGCCAAGGGCGTAGAATTTGAAGAACTCGTGATCGACGGAAATCCCGAATTGCGCAATGAAATGATTAATCGTACTGGTAGACACACAGTGCCCCAGATATTCATCGATGACCTGCACATTGGCGGTTGCGATGAATTGCTGGAACTGGAGCGCCTGAAAAAACTGGACGATTTGCTGGCAGCTGACACTACTGCTGCCTGATTTTTTAAATTTACGACAACACTCTAGGGACTTGAACAATGACTGAAGAGAACAATACCGCCGCAGCAGCCGGCGCCACCGAAGCCACTGGGCCCCAGCTGTCATTACAGCGTTTCTACCTGAAAGACTGCTCGTTCGAGTCACCCAGCCCTATCGAGTCGTTTCAAGGCATGGCCGAATGGAAGCCACAGATGAACCTGAATCTGTCCAGCACCAATTCAGCTGTCGGAGAGAACGCCCGGGAAGTAATACTGAAAGTCGAAGTCGAAGTTACCCAGGACGACAAGACCATCTACCTGGTGGAAATCCAGCAGGCAGGCGTATTCCTGATCAGCGGCATTGAAGGTGAGGAGCTGAAACAGATCCTGGCCAGCTACTGCCCGTCCCTGCTTTACCCCTATGCGCGTGAAGCGGTTTCCGACCTGGTTTCCAAGGGCGGTTTCCCCCAGTTATTGCTGCAGCCCGTGAACTTTGATCGCCTGTACCAGCAAGCCAGGGAATCCGAAGCCGCAAAGGCGCCTACCGAAGGTAACGCCTGATTAGCGCCGTGCAGAAATCTTCTATCCTGGTTATCGGCGCCGGTTCCTGGGGAACCGCGCTGGCGATCCAGTTCGGCCGCACCGGCAGGCATACCTTGTTATGGGGACGTGCCGCGGACCATCCCGAACTGCTGGCAGAGCATCGGGAGAACCGACACTACCTGCCAGGGGCAATGTTCCCTGAATCCCTGGAAGTGGAACCGGACCTGGTCGCCGGACTGGCTCGTGCGCGTGATGTGCTGGTCGCCGTACCCAGCCATGCGTTTCGGCAAATACTCGAGGCCATCCAGCCTCACCTGAGATCCGACGCGCGGCTGGCCTGGGCAACCAAGGGCTTTGAACTGGATACTGGCAAGCTGCCTCACCAGGTGGCCAGTGAGATCTTCGGATCCAGCCGTCCCCTGGCGGTACTTTCAGGACCGACTTTCGCAAAGGAAGTCGGGGCTGGACTGCCCACCGCACTGACCGTTGCTGCCACTGATCCGGAATTCGCCAGGGAACTGGCCGAGGATATTTCCAGCGAGAATTTCCGCGCCTACACCACTGACGACATCGTCGGAGTGGAAGTTGGCGGTGCGGTGAAGAACGTCCTGGCCATCGGCGCAGGCATCTGTGACGGTCTGGGCTATGGCGCGAATACCCGTATCGCCATGATCAATCGCGGCCTGGTGGAGATGACTCGCCTGGGTATCGCCCTGGGCGCGAACAAGGATACCTTCATGGGCCTGGCAGGAATGGGTGACCTGGTGCTTACCTGCACCGACAATCTGTCACGCAACCGGCGCATGGGCCTTGCCCTGGCATCGGGACAGGGTATCGAGGAAGCCCAAAAAGAAATCGGCCAGGTCGTAGAGGGCGTACTCGCCGCCAGGGCGGTATGGCACGTCTCCCGAAAACTGAACGTTGACATGCCGATTTGCGAGCAGATATATCTGATACTTTACGAGAACAAGGCCCCACAAACGGCCGTAGAAGCATTAATGGGTCGCGATTTACGTCAGGAATAAAACCGTCTTTTCAGAGCAACCCCGACTGCGCATCCACGGCCGCCGGGAGCGCGCAGGCCGGCGCCGCAAGCGCCAACACCGGAATTCACAGTATGTTTAGCCACCTGTCCTTGGACAACCTGCGGGGAAACCTGTTTGGAGGCTTGACTGCGGGCGTCGTCGCCCTTCCCCTGGCACTGGCTTTTGGCGTGGCTTCCGGCGCCGGGCCCGTAGCCGGTCTTTACGGCGCCATCATGGTCGGGTTTTTCGCCTCCCTGTTTGGTGGCACGCCCGCCCAGATCTCCGGCCCCACCGGCCCCATGACCATCGTCTTCGCGTCCGTCTTCGTCCAGTTTTCTCACGCGCCGGCGATTGCCTTTACCGTAGTCATGCTGGGCGGACTGTTCCAGATAGGTTTCGGCGTGGCCAAGCTGGGGCGCTACATCAACCTTATTCCCTACCCGGTGGTTTCAGGCTTCATGAGCGGCATCGGCTGCATCCTGATTATCATGCAGATGGACCACATGGTCGGACATCCCGCCACCTCCAGCATTGTCGATGCCCTGAAAGCGGGCATGGTGATATTCCAGCAGCCTAACTACGACGCCCTGGCAATCGGCCTGGTCTCACTGGCCATTTGCCTGTTCACACCGGGCAGAATTTCCCGGGTCGTGCCCTCACCCTTGATGGCACTAATCGTTGGCACCCTCATGGTCTTGTTCGGAATGGACCAGGCGCCGGTGATCGGCGACATCCCCACCGGATTCCCCAGTTTGCACTGGCCTGCTTTCAGCTCACCCCTGCTGGGACAGATGCTGTTCTCCGGGCTGGTACTGGCCGTACTGGGATCCATGGACAGCCTGCTCACCTCGGTGGTGGCGGACAACGCCACCGGCACCTTCCACGATTCCAACAAGGAACTCATCGGACAGGGCGTGGGCAACCTGGCATCGGGACTGGTGGGCGGCATCCCCGGGGCCGGCGCAACCATTCGCACGGTCAGTAATATCCGGGCCGGCGGCAGCAGTCCCGTTTCCGGTATGGTCCACGCCATGTTGCTCCTGGCGGTGGTATTGGGCCTGGGGCAGTACGCAGGAAAAATTCCCTACGCCGCGCTTGCCGGGGTGTTGATCAAGGTCGGCCTGGACGTCATCGATTGGCCTTACCTTCGCCGACTTCGCCACTCCCCCTTGTCTGGCACCGCCCTGATGCTGGTCGTGCTCACCCTGACCGTGCTGACCAACGTGATCACCGCTGTCGCAGCCGGCATGGTGATGGCCAGCCTGCGGTTCGTGAAAGAAATGGCCGACCTGCAACTGGAATCCATCAAGCACTACAACGCCAGCACCGAAAATTCGGCCCTTACCGCCAGCGAGGCCCAGGCGCTGCAGGATTGCAAAGGACGGGTACTGCTGCTGCACTTCACCGGACCCCTGACCTTCGGCGCCGCAAATGGCGTGGTCCGACGAGCGGCCACACTGGATCCCCACGAGGTACTGATACTGGACCTGAGCGATGTTCCGAGCATCGACCTTAGCGCGGCCATGGCGCTTGAAAGCATTATCCGGGGTAGTCGCAGCCGCAATGAGGAAGTCATCCTTGTCGGTCTGAATTGGCGGGTCGCACGGCTGTTCAGTCAAATGAAGATCATTGAACTGGTGAAGGAAACCCAGCGGGTTGATACCCGCTCCGGCGGATTGGAACTTGCCGCGCAAATTATCAATGCAACAGCGCTGCCAGGCGCTTGAGTCGCGACTAACTGCCGCCGGGAAAACCCTGCTGGCGCCAGGCCTCGTACAAGACGATGGCCGCAGCATTGGATAAATTCAGACTGCGATTGTCCGGCATCAGGGGAATGCGCAAGCGTTGCTCCGACGGCAGAGAATCCAGCAATTCCTGGGGAAGCCCCCGGGTCTCGGGGCCCAGCAGCAGGGCATCTCCGGGAGCAAACGCCACCTGGTCATAGCGCTGACCGCCGCGAGTTGACAGGGCGAATACCCGGGGATGACCCAGGCTTGCCAGGCAACTATCCAGATCAGGGTGTTCAATCACGTGGGCCATTTGGTGATAATCCAGCCCGGCACGCTTTACCCGGGACTCGCTGAGTTCGAAACCCAGGGGGTGCACAAGGTGCAAGGTCGCGCCTGAATTGGCGCAAAGGCGTATCATATTGCCGGTGTTAGGCGGTATTTCCGGCTGGTATGCGATCAAATGGAACATGCTTGAAGTAACGCCCCCGGGTACCCGACAGATTGAAGAGAACAGACATTATGACGACAGCGATTGAGAATTGCCCCGAAAATATTGCAACTTCCCTGTGTGGATTGCGACTCGACTCCCCGATAGTGCTGCTCTCGGGCTGCGTGGGGTTTGGCGAGGAATATACCCGGGTAGAGGGATTTTCAAATCGCCAGGTCGGCGGCATCGTACTCAAGGGCACCACCCTGGAACCCCGTCCGGGCAATGCGCCCCACCGGGTGTACGAGACGCCAATGGGAATGCTTAACGCAATTGGCCTGCAGAACCCCGGGGCCCACAAGGTGATAAACGAGATCCTGCCCTCCCTGGATTTCAGTGAAACCCGATTCATCGCCAATGTCTGCGGATCAGTCATCGAAGACTACGTCGAGGTCACCCGGCTGTTTGATGACTCCCCCATCGATGCCATCGAAATCAATATTTCCTGTCCGAATGTGAAAGAAGGCGGCGTCGCCTTTGGTAACGTGCCGGATATGGCGGCGCGAGTGGTTGAAGCTTGTCGCAAGGTCACCAGCAAACCACTGATCACCAAGCTCTCGCCGAATCAGACGGATATCAAGGAAGGCGCACGCCGCTGTATCGAAGCGGGCACCGATGCCCTGTCGGTGATCAACACCGTTATGGGTATGGCGATTGATGCCGAAAGCCGCAAGCCGGTGCTGGGAAATGTGCAGGGCGGCTTGTCCGGCCCGGCAATCAAGCCCATCGCTTTGCTGAAAGTTCACCAGGTGCGCGAAGTGGCAGCCCCCCACGGGATTCCCATCATTGGCCAAGGCGGCCTCATGACCGCCAAGGATGCGCTGGAATTCATCATTGCCGGTGCAGACGCCGTAGGTTTGGGTACCGCCTTGTTCTACGATCCCCTGCTGTGCCAAAAGATTAACCAGGGAATCAGCGATTACCTGATTCGGCACAATATCGAAAAAGTTGCTGACCTGGTGGGCACCCTGGACCTGGGCAAGGATACAGAACTTGCCGCCTGCTATACCTGCTAGGCGTCGCCCGTCTCGTCCAATCCCAGTTCGCGGATTTTTCTGCTAAGGGTATTGCGTCCCCAGCCCAACAGGCGTGCTGCCTCCTGGCGCTTGCCATCCGCGGCGGCCAGGGCTTGTTCGATCATCACCGTCTCAAACGCAGGACCCGCACTGGCCAGCAAATCCGTCTCACCACGGGCAAGGGCCTGTTTTACCCAGTCGGCCAGGCCATCTGTCCAGTGAGTCCCGGCTCCTGGCTGGGCCGCACCGCCAAGTTCTTCCGGCAAATCTTCCAGGCGAATATCCCGGCCCGGTGCAATCACCGTAAGGCGTCGACAGGCATTCACCAGCTGGCGCACGTTTCCTGGCCAGTCAAAGGCAACTAGCCGATCAAGCACATCCGGGCTCAATACCTTTGTTGGCACTTCCAGCTCCCCGGATACCAGGGCCAGGTAATGTTCCAATAGGGTCCGAATATCTTCCCGACGCTCCCGCAGCGGCGGAATTTCAATCCGCATCACGTTTAGCCGGTGATAGAGGTCTTCACGAAAGGCGCCCTGGGAGACGTTTTTTGCAAGGTCCTGGTTGGTGGCGGCGATTACCCGGGTGTCCACCTTGATGGGCCGCTGCCCACCGACCCTGAAAAACTCGCCCTCGGCCAGGACTCGTAACAGGCGGGTTTGCAATCCCGCAGCCATGTCGCCGATCTCATCCAGGAACAAGGTGCCACCGCTGGCCTGCTCGAAACGGCCGATACGCTGCCGATCGGCGCCGGTAAACGCGCCTCGCTCATGGCCAAATAATTCGGATTCCAACAGGTCCGCGGGAATGGCCGAGGTATTGAGTGCGACGAACGCCTCGGCGGAACGTGGACTGTGCTCGTGCAGAGCCTGTGCAACCAGTTCTTTACCGGTTCCCGATTCTCCGGTAATCAGGACAGTCATGCTGGACCCCGATAAACGGCCTATGGCCCGGAACACGCTCTGCATCGCAGGCGCCTGCCCCACGATAGAAGGCAACACAGGTCGGGGCTTGGCCCGGGGAGCATCTGCCTCAGACTGGGCCAGGCCGCGGCGAACCAGTTCCACCGCCTGGCCGATATCGAAGGGCTTGGGCAAGTATTCAAACGCACCGCCCTGGTAGGCGCTTACCGCGCTGTCCAGGTCTGAATGTGCCGTGATAACGATGACCGGCACCCGGGGAAGCTTTTCCCGCACCGCCGCCAGCAAGACAAGACCGTCGGCCCCCGGCATGGATATATCGGTTACCAGCAGGGCAGGCTGCTCACCCTGGCCCATGGCCTCCAGCACGGATTCAGCATCCTCGAAACAACGGTTGGCTATACCCGCCTTGTCCAGGGCTTTTTGCAGGACCCAGCGTATGGCGGTGTCATCATCCGCCACCCAGACCATGGGTTTGGTGTCATTCATCAGAGCTGTCCATTGCTGTAGACATCGGCAGGAGCACCTGGAATACAGTGTGCCCCGGGCGACTGGAGAATTCTATGAGTCCATTATGCCGGTTCGCCAGTTCCTGGGAGATAGACAGCCCAAGACCCGTGCCGTTGCTACGCGAGGTAACCAGTGGGTAAAACAGGGTCTCTGCCACCGAGGGATCCACGCCCGGCCCGTTGTCTTGAAATTCAATGCTCGCCACCATCCGGTAGCGCAGGTGACCCAGGGTGAAATTACTCAGCACCCGGGTCCGCAGCACCAGTTCACCCTCCTCCCCCAACGCCTGCACCCCATTGCGCGCCAGGTTCAGGAAGACCTGGGTCATCAGGTCACGGTCCATCTCAAGTGGCGGCAAAGACAGATCGAAATCGGCGACAAGACTCACCCCGGTTGGCGCATCAACTGCCACCAGCTGCAGCACGTGGTCGAGTACTTCATGCAGGTTGCAGGAGCGCCTGTCCAAAGCTCGGGTGGGACCCAACATGCGATCGATCAGATCAGCCAGGCGGTCCACTTCCCGAACCATGACCGTGGTGTATTCCGCCAGGTCCGAGTCAAGCAACTCACCCTGCAACAACTGTGCGGCGCCCTTGAGGCCGCCCAGGGGATTCTTAATCTCGTGGGCCAGCTGGCGAATAATCTTGCGAGACACGCCATGCTGTTGCATCAATTCAGCTTCTTTGTTTATTCGCCTCAGGCGGGTGGTGTCCTGAAACTCCAGCAACACCCCGTCGGCCTCTTCTTCAATTGAAAAATTTGATGCCGAGCAGTCCACAGCCAGGGGCAGTGTCGGCATTTCTCGCGGCACAAGTTCCAGGTCGCGCCCCGCCACGGCCGTCTGCTTTTCCAATACCCGGCCGGCGATGGTTTCCAATTCAGCGCTATTCAGAAAAAGACGGGAAAGAGGATGTCCACCTGCCTGCCTGGCGCTTAATCCAAACATTTCCTCGGCGGCAGGGTTCATGAATTGAACGCATAGCCCAGCGTCCAACGCGAGCACCGCTGTTGTCAGGTGATCAAGAACTTGCCGGGAATAATTCTGTATTGCGTCCGTCACTACGTCCGGGGCTGCTTCCTGGGCTGGGCAACATTCTGTCGAATGTGGAACGTACGAGCACCGGATTGCTGCACAGTATTGCCGTCAGCATCCACAACCGTCAGCTGGGCGGTATGGGTGCCGCGAAAGACGCCGTCAATCTGAAAACTGCGACTGCGGACAGGCTTGTCGGTGACGTCCTTGCCATCGATTTGTAAGCGCAAGAAATGGTCAGGTCTCAAGGCCGGAGTAATCGCTACCTGCATGCTCATGCGGGTCTCGATATTGAACAGCACCTCTTCCTCGTAAGGAGAGACAATTTCCACGCTGTCATATTGAAACTTTCCAGCCTCCGCGGCCGGCTTTTTCTCGGACATGGACTGGCGCGAACTGCTGTAGCCCTGGGCCTTGTCCAGCTGAATTTCCGTGGCACCCTCATGAGGCATGTCAGAGAAATGCACGACACCCTGCTCATCCACCCAACTATACGTTGTCGCGGACACCCCGGAGGCCATGGTCAACAGAACGAGAGTCAATAGAATTTTCATGATTCAGAGCATACTCCCTGTAACCGATTTTACAAAAAAAAACGGCGAAACCCGGGGGTTCCGCCGCTAATTTTGCCAATCAGCTCACACTTTAGAGGCTGTAGTACATCTGGAATTCAACCGGATGGGTGGTCATACGCAGGCGCGTGACTTCTTCGGTCTTCAGTTCGATGTAGCTATCAATCAGGTCATCAGTGAAGACACCGCCGCCCTTGAGGAACTCACGATCCGCGCTCAGGCACTCCAGCGCCTGCTCCAGGGAGTAAGCCACTTCCGGAATATCCTTCGACTCCTCGGGAGGCAGGTCGTACAAGTTCTTGTCCAGCGGGTCGCCGGGGTGGATCTTGTTCTGAATGCCGTCCAGGCCGGCCATCATCATGGCAGAGAAAGCCAGGTAAGGATTCGCCGTGGAGTCAGGGAAGCGCACTTCGATGCGACGGCCCTTGGGATTGGCGATATAGGGCACACGAATCGATGCGGAACGGTTGCGAGCCGAATAGGCCAGCTTCACAGGTGCTTCAAATCCGGGAACCAGGCGCTTGTAGCTGTTGGTGCTGGGGTTGGTGAATGCGTTCAACGCCTTGGCATGCTTGATGATGCCGCCGATGAAATACAGGGCCGCATCAGACAGACCGCCGTAGCCGTCACCACTGAACAGATTTTCACCGTCCTTGGCCAACGACATATGCACGTGCATGCCACTACCGTTGTCACCCACTACAGGCTTGGGCATGAAGGTGGCGGTTTTACCGAAACCGTGGGCCACATTGTGCACCACGTATTTCAGGATCTGCACTTCGTCACCCTTGCGTACCAGGGAGCCGTATTTCACACCAATTTCACACTGGCCGGCGGTTGCCACCTCGTGGTGATGCACTTCGGTTTCAACACCCATGTCGTGCAAAGCCAGGCACATGGTGGAGCGGATATCATGCAGCGAATCGACGGGGGGAACCGGAAAATAACCGCCCTTCACGCCGGGACGATGACCGAAATTGCCATCCTGGTAAACCTTCTTGGAGTTCCATCCGGCTTCGCTGGAGTCGATCTCGTAAAAAGCACCGCTCATCTCAACGCCCCAACGAATATCGTCAAATACGAAAAATTCGTTTTCCGGACCAAAGTAGGCGGTGTCGGCAATACCCGTGGATTTCAGGTAAGCCTCGGCGCGACGGGCCAGGGAGCGCGGGTCACGCACATAACCCTGCATGGTTGCGGGTTCGATAACGTCGCAACGCAGGTTCATGGTGGCGTCTTCGGCAAAGGGGTCCAGTACCGCAGAGTCGGCATCGGGAAGCAGGATCATGTCAGATTCCTGAATACCCTTCCAACCGGCGATGGACGAACCATCAAACATCTTGCCGTCCTCAAACGTGTCCTCGTCCAACTGGCTGACCGGCACGGTGACATGCTGCTCCTTGCCCTTGGTATCGGTGAACCGTAGGTCGACAAACTGGATTTCTTTCTCTTCGATCAGTTTCAGGACGTCAGCGGCGCTCATCGGATAGTCTCCTTGCATTCTAGCCATGTCAGTACCCGCCCCGGATTGGGACGGAAAATCTATTCTCTATGGGTTTGCACGAAGCGTGCCAGCTCGGCACACGGCAAGCCGCTCATGATTATAGCCCTTTTCGCTTGTCGTGGCGGTCTTCAGATGCACCGCTTTGGTGCGATATGGGTGTTCCCATGCACTATTTTGGCCCAGTCATTGCGACACGGTCCTGTACGGGGTTTGGTCCCCACCAGTATAATTAAGGGTTTGCACTCAAGCGGATTGAATTTGTGGACGTTGCCAAGCAAAAACCCCGGACATTCCAGGAACTGATTCTTGCCCTACAGCAGTTCTGGGCTAGTCACGGCTGTGTATTGATACAGCCCTACGACATGGAAATGGGCGCGGGGACCTTTCACGCCGCCACCTTCCTGAGGTCCCTGGGCCCGGAGCCCTGGAACGCAGCCTATGTGCAGCCCAGTCGCCGGCCTACCGACGGTCGTTACGGCGACAATCCCTTCCGCCTGCAGCATTACTACCAGTTCCAGGTGGTCATGAAGCCGTCGCCGGAGAATATCCAGGATCTGTACCTTGATTCGCTCAAGACCCTGGGCCTGGATCCCCTGGTGCACGACATTCGCTTCGTTGAAGACAACTGGGAATCACCGACCCTGGGCGCCTGGGGCCTGGGCTGGGAAGTTTGGCTCAATGGCATGGAAGTAACCCAGTTCACCTATTTCCAGCAAGTGGGCGGACTGGACTGCCGTCCGGTAACCGGCGAGATCACCTATGGTCTCGAACGCATTGCCATGTACCTGCAATCCAAGGAAAGCGTCTTCGACCTGGTGTGGACCGAAGGTCCCCAGGGAGTCGTGACCTATGGAGATGTGTTCCACCAGAACGAGGTCGAGCAATCCACTTACAATTTTGAAAAGGCGCCCGTTGAATACCTGTTCGGACACTTCGACCATTGCGAAAAGCTGTGCCATTCGCTGATCGAGGATCAGCTTCCCCTGCCGGCTTACGAGCGCGTGCTGGAAGCTTCACATGCGTTCAACCTGCTGGACGCCCGACATGCAAT
This sequence comes from uncultured Chromatiales bacterium, assembly GCA_937128475.1. GTDB lineage: Bacteria > Pseudomonadota > Gammaproteobacteria > Steroidobacterales > BM003 > CAKZML01. The sequence continues at coordinate 11,514 of CAKZML010000189.1, read as the reverse complement.
TTCGGTGACTGAAAGGCAGCGCTTTATTTTACGCGTCAGGGAAATGGCCAAGGCGGTAGCCGAGGCGTATTACCAACGACGCGAGGCACTGGGCTTCCCCATGCTTGGTGCAAAACAACCGGAGAGCGGCCATGAGTGATGCAGGCATGAACCGCAGCAATTTCCTGGTTGAAATCGGCACCGAAGAATTACCGCCCAAGGCGCTTCGTGCCCTGTCGGAGGCATTCACGGCAGGTATACAAAAAGGCCTTGAGCAAGCTCCGTTGGCCCACGGTGAAATTATCGCCTATGCAACACCACGCAGGCTGGCGGTAAAAGTGTTGGCCATGCAGCGGCAACAGGAAGACAAGAGCGTCACCCTGAAAGGACCGCCGGTCAAAGTCGCGTTTGATGCCGAAGGCAATCCGAGTCGCGCTGCCACTTCTTTCGCTGAGAAATGCGGTGTGAATGTGCAGGACCTGGAGCAAGAAGACACTCCCAAGGGGGCGTGGCTGGTTTATAACGGAATCGAAAAAGGACAGGACGCGGCGAGCCTCTTGCCACAAATTGTTCAGGCGTCACTTGATGCCTTGCCAATACCCAAGCGCATGCGCTGGGGCGACGGTGACGCAGAATTTGTCCGCCCGGTTCACTGGATCGTGATGATGCTGGACGGTGATGTCATTCCCGCGCAGATACTCAGCGCCAGTTCCGATCGCCTTACCCGGGGACATCGTTTCCACAGCAGTGGCACAATTTCCCTGGCCCATGTTGACGAGTACCCGGAGCGCCTGGAAAAAGAAGGCCAGTTAATCGCCGGCTTTGACCAGCGTCGTTCGCGTGTCGAGGAGTTGGTTGCTGAAGAGTCCGCTGCGGTGGGTGCAACGGCCGTTTTTGATGACGCGCTGCTCGATGAAGTTAGTGCCTTGGTGGAATGGCCGGTGTCCTTACGCGGAAACATTGACGAGCGGTTCCTGGCCCTGCCAAGAGAAGTGTTGATTGCCACCTTGCAGGAACATCAGCGTTACTTCCCATTGCAACAAGCCGACGGCAGCTTGCTTCCCCAGTTCATTGCGATCAGCAATCTGCAAAGCCGCGAACCCGACCAGGTTGTCGAGGGTAACGAACGGGTAGTTCGACCGCGGCTGGCCGATGCAGAGTTTTTCTGGAACACAGACAGAAAACAAAGCCTCGCTGACAGACAGTCAGGACTTAACAACATCGTGTTCCAGCACAAGCTGGGTAGCATAGGCGACAAGAGTGTTCGGGTGTCAAAACTCGGCCAGGAGATAGCCGGTCAACTTGCTGTGAACCAGGACCTGGTGATGCGGGCTGCACTGTTAGGCAAGTGCGATTTGGCCACCAACATGGTGGGTGAATTTCCAGAACTACAGGGCACCATGGGTCGTTACTATGCCGAGGCTGATGGTGAGGCGGCGGAGGTTTGTGCTGCCATGGAAGAACAATACCTGCCACGTTTCGCAGGCGACGCGTTACCCGCAGGTGCGGTAGGCCAGGTGCTGGCTATCGCTGACAAGCTGGATACCCTGTGCGGTATTTTTGCGATCGGACAAAAACCCAGTGGCAGTCGGGATCCCTTCGGATTGCGCCGTGGAGCACTGGGTTTAATGCGTGTCATCATCGAATGCGAACTTGATCTGAACTTGCAGAGCGCCATTGAGAAGGCACTGTCATTGCAGCCCCTGGATAAACTTGATGGTGAATTGGCGGCAGATGTATACCAGTACGCCATGGAGCGACTAAGAGCGTATTACCTGGAAGAATCCGGCAGCGGAATTACCAGCGATATGTTCGAAGCGGTTCTCGCAAAGCGGCCTGCAAGTCCGTTGGACTTTCACCAGCGACTCGGCGCTGTGCGCGCGTTCAGTGCAATGGCCGAAGCCCAAAGCCTGGCGGCTGCAAACAAGCGGGTCAGCAACATCCTGCGCAAATCAGATGACCCGGTTTCTGGCGCTGTAGACCCCGGTCTTTTCCAACTCGAAGAAGAGCGTCTTCTTTTCCAGGGACTCGAATCCCTGGGTGCGCAAGTCGAACCTTTGCTCAGCGAACGTCGTTATACCGAGGCGCTGTCCGCACTGGCCGCGTTGCGGGTTCCAGTGGATGCATTTTTTGACAAAGTCATGGTGATGGATCCGGACCCGGCACTCAGGGCAAATCGCCTTGCCTTGTTGGGAACCATGCAAAAGTTGTTCTTGTTCATTGCTGATTTGTCTTTGCTGAAGGCAGGCGAATGACGAAGGTTGTGGTCCTGGACAGGGACGGCGTGATCAACGCTGACTCACCGGATTACATCAAGTCCGCTTCCGAGTGGACGGCTTTGCCACACAGCCTGGAGGCCATCGCAAAATTTTCCCGCGCGGGTTTTGCAGTGATTGTCGCCAGCAACCAGTCTGGTTTGGGGCGAGGATTGTTCGACCTCGATGCGCTGGAAGAAATTCACCAGAAAATGCTCGGTGAGGTTCGTCTTTGTGGAGGCGAAATTTCAGCAATTTATTTTTGCCCCCATCGACCGGATGAAAATTGTGAATGTCGCAAGCCGCTGCCCGGTTTACTGCAGCAAATTTCCAGGGACAGGAAGATCAGTATGCAGGGTGTACCCGTCATCGGAGACTCCGCGAGAGACCTGGACGCGGCACGTGCAATCGGTGCGCGACCCATACTGGTGCTTACCGGCAACGGTAAGAAAACTCTCGCTTCTGGCGACCCGGTAACGGAAGTGTTTGAAAACCTTGATCAGGCAGCAAATGCCTTGATCAGTGAACGCTGACATGAAGTATCTGTTGTACTTTCCACGCTCGCTTTTGTTCACGACACTGATGGCGCTGACCGTATTCTGGTACGCAGGCCTGATTACCATTCTTGTTCCGTTCAAGGGACGGCACTACGGCTATGTACTCGCGGTGAGATGGGTGGACCTGGTCATGCGCATGCTCAAGCGTTTGTGCAAGCTGGACTACCGTGTAACCGGAGCGGAGAACATTCCCGAAGGAGGTGCGGTGGTCTACCTGAAGCACTCCTCTGCATGGGAGACCCTGTCAGAGCTGCTGGTATTTCCAGAACAAAGCTGGGTGCTAAAAAAGGAAATTAAATGGATTCCCTTTGTTGGAACCGGTGTGGTGGCACTAAACGCTATTGCCATCGATCGCTCATCCGGTCGACGTGCTGTCACCCAGGTGATTGAGCAGGGAAAACAACGCCTGGCCAAGGGCTATTTCGTAATGATTTTTCCTGAAGGCACACGAGTTCCGATTGGAGCAGAACGGCGTTACGGCGCGAGTGGCGCATTACTTGCCATTGAAGCGGGTGTACCGCTGATTCCGGTGACTCACAACGCCGGATATTTTTGGCCCCGTCGCAGCTGGATCAAATATCCTGGCACCATCGATATGGTGATAGGCAAGCCGATATCCCCGGAAGGGAAAACTCCACAACAATTGAACGCAGAGGCCAGGGCCTGGATAGAGGGAACCCTTGAAAAACTGCCCAAACCGCGTTTTTCAGTGCAAAAAACGGGGCTTGAGCGTCAAATCTGAGCGAATTCCCGGGGTCTATACGTCGATATTTCCCGCTGAGAGCGCATTTTTTTCGATGAAATCGCGCCTTGGCTCCACCTGGTCACCCATCAGCGTCGAAAATACTTCATCGGCCGTGACGGCATCATCGATTCTCACCTGCATGAGACGACGTGACTCGGGGTTAATGGTGGTATCCCAGAGCTGGTCCGGATTCATTTCACCCAGGCCTTTGTAGCGCTGGAAGCTCTGGCCCTTCTTGGCCTGGGCCATAAGCCAGTCCATTGCCACTTCGAGGCTTTCTATAGGGGTATTTGTGTCACCTCTTACCACATACGCGCCTTCTGAGAGCAATTCCCTAAGCTCCTCTCCCACTTCGGCGATTCTTCGGTATTCCGGGCTCCTGAAGAAGTCCAGCGTGACGTGACGGGGATGATCCAGGCCGTGTGACAGGCGGCAGACATTCATGAATCCCGGTGCACCCTCGGAACCCTCGTCCCAATCCACCGTATACGACTCACTTTCTGCAGTGTCGATGTTGAGCTTTTCTGTCAACGCTTCAATCCAGGACGCACGTTGCACCGGATCTGACATTAATTCCGCCGTAACCTTCGGCAAATATAGTAATTCACGCAAGAAACGCGAATCATAGCGTCGTGACCAACGGGTGATGATTGCCGCAATCTCCATGTGCTTGCGGGCCAGGGACTCAAGGGCCAATCCCTGGATAGGCGGTGCATCGGGGGAAACAAACAGGGCCGCTTTATCCAGCGCAACACTCAGTAACAGGGCATTCAGCTCTAAATCATCTTTAACATAATATTCCTGCCTTCCTCGCTTGATCTTGTACAGCGGGGGCTGGGCAATAAAGATATGGCCACGCTCAATCAACTCGGGCATCTGACGGTAGAAGAACGTCAGTAGCAAGGTACGGATATGAGAACCATCCACGTCAGCATCGGTCATGATGATGATCTTGTGGTAACGCAACTTGTCCGGATTGAACTCTTCCCGGCCAATTCCGCAACCCAGGGCGGTGATCAGGGTCCCCACCTCGGCTGACGATAACATCTTGTCAAACCTGGCTTTTTCCACGTTCAGGATCTTACCCTTAAGGGGCAAAATGGCCTGGGTGCGCCGGTCACGGCCCTGTTTGGCTGAGCCGCCTGCAGAGTCACCCTCCACCAGGAACAGTTCAGACAATGCCGGGTCCTTCTCCTGGCAATCAGCCAGCTTTCCGGGCAGACCCGCTACATCCAGGGCACCCTTGCGACGGGTCATTTCCCTGGCCTTACGTGCGGCTTCCCTGGCGCGGGCAGCATCGATAATCTTGGAAACCAGCGCTTTGGCTTCCTGGGGCTTCTCCAGCAGGAACTCCTCCAGGCGTGCTGCGGTAACCGCTTCCACCACACCCTTCACTTCCGAGGAAACCAGTTTGTCCTTGGTCTGAGAAGAAAACTTGGGATCCGGCACTTTTACCGACAATACGGCGGTCAATCCTTCCCGGGCATCATCACCGCTGGTGCTGACCTTTTCTTTCTTGGCCAGGCCCTCGCGCTCCATATACCCGTTCAGGGTCCTGGTCAGGGCGCCGCGGAAGCCCGCAAGGTGAGTACCGCCATCGCGCTGGGGAATGTTATTGGTAAAGCAGTACATGTTTTCCTGGTAGGAATCATTCCACTGCATTGCTACTTCCACCACGATATTGTCCTTTTCCGTCTGGAAATGGATAATTGTCGGGTGAATAGGTGTTTTGTTGCGGTTCAAATGCTGAACAAATGCACTGATTCCGCCATCGTATTCAAAAACCACCTGCTCTTCAGTTCGCTCGTCTTTCAACTCAATCCGGACACCGGAGTTGAGGAAGGACAGTTCCCGTAGGCGGCGTGCCAGGATGTCGTAGTGATATTCGATATTCGTGAATACCGTGGGACTGGGGTGAAAACGCAATGATGTCCCGGTGGTATCGCAGTCCCCCACCACGGCCAGCGACGCCAGGGGCTCGCCCATGCTGTATTCCTGGTAGTAGACCTTGCCTTCCCGCCGGATTGTCAGCTCAAGACGATCAGACAGTGCATTCACCACCGACACACCTACACCGTGCAATCCGCCGGAAACCTTGTAGGAATTATCGTCGAATTTACCGCCGGCATGCAGAACAGTCATGATGACCTCTGCGGCTGAACGGCCTTCTTCCGGGTGAATATCAACAGGAATGCCGCGCCCGTCATCCGTTACCGTAATAGATTCGTCGGCATGGATAATGACCGCGACGCCTTTGCAGTATCCAGCAAGGGCTTCATCGATGGAGTTATCCACCACTTCAAACACCATGTGGTGCAAGCCGGTGCCATCATCGGTGTCACCAATATACATTCCAGGCCGTTTTCTCACAGCCTCAAGGCCCTTCAGAACCTTGATATTTTTAGAGTCGTAGGTTTTTGGCTCGGTCATCCCAATATCTCGTAAAGCAATCGACGCATTATAACACTGTTCTGAGATTACCTTGTTCCACGTGAAACACGGATCCACTCTTAAACTCGGCCAGGTCTTCAAGCTTCAAACCTGTCACAAAACACTGGGAACCCAGGCCCTGAACCCGCCCCAGCAAACGGGATAGCCGCTCACTGTCCAGCTCCGCCGCCGGATCATCCAGCAACAACACACCAGGCCCGGCCCGGGTTTCCATCAACTCGACCTGGGCCAGCAACAAGGCTGACGCCAGCAGTTTCTGTTGACCGCGGGACACCCGCCCCCGCGCTGCCCGATCATGGACCCGCAACTCCAAATCAGCCCTGTGGGGACCGACCAGGGTGGCTCCAAAATCCCTGTCCCGTTGATGGCTGTGGGACAAGGCTTCCGCCAATGTCCGGTCAGCAGCCCAGCCAGAACGATATTTCAGCTCCAACTCACCATCCAGGAAGAACTGCACCCAATCTTGCGCAACCGGCAACAATTCATCTACATACCCGCGGCGCAAAACATCCAGTGCATCACCCGCCTGTATCAACTCCGGATCCCAGGCTGAGGCTACCCTTGGGTCGGTTTTCAAGGCTTTGTTGCGCTGTTTCAGCGCACGTTGATATCGCCGCCAGGTATCCAGAAACGTGTGTTCCACGTGAAACACACCAAAATCCATGAACTGTCGTCTTCCGCCGGGCCCGTCCTCAACAAGCTTGTGAACATCCGGATCTATCACCTGGACAGGCAAATACTCGGCCAACTCCCCCAGGGACTTTGCTGCCTGGCCGCCGATCCGGACCGTACGAGAATCCTTCGCCACTTCCAGCCCCAGTACCAGGGACCGATTATTGTGGCCCACTGTGGCAACTAGCTGGAATGAAGAACTCCCATCCCTGATCAGCCCTTCTGTCTGGGCCGGCCGAAATGAACGACCCCGCCCGACAAAAAACAACGCCTCAAGCAAGCTGGTCTTACCTGAGGCGTTTTCACCAACAATGATATTTCCGTCTGGGTGGGGTTCAAACTCCACCGACTCCAGGCACCGGAAATTCTTTATAACAAGTTTTTCCAGTGCCATAAGGTCCTGTCCCGCCTGGGGCGGAAACTAGAGACGCATCGGCATCACGACGTATTTGCTACGTGCGCCACCGGCTTCAGAAATCACGCAACTGCTGTTTGAGTCGCCAAGAGTGATTTGCACCTGGTCTCCTTCAACAGCGCCCAGGGCATCCAGAATGTAGTTAACGTTGAAACCAATTTCGATTTCGTCACCCTCATACTGGACTTCCACTTCTTCCTCGGCTTCTTCCTGCTCCGGGTTGTGGGCCTGCATAGTGAGCAATCCCGCCTTCAAATCCAGGCGAATTCCGCGGTATTTCTCATTGGAAAGAATCGCTGTCCGCTGCATGGCAGCCTTAAGAACACCTCGATCTGCAATCATGACCTGGCTGGCGCCCTGGGGAATGACGCGTCCGTATTCGGGAAAACGCCCATCAATCAGCTTGGAGGTGAAGCGAATTCCATCCAATTCAACGCGAATGTGATTGGATCCGATACTCAGCGCCACTTCCGTGTCTGAACCCAGGAGTCTCTGCAATTCCAGCACACCCTTGCGGGGAACGATAACCTGCAAGCCCTGGCTGCTTTGTTCACCATCAAAATCCACTTCACTCAGTGCCAGGCGATGTCCGTCCGTCGCCACAGCCCGCAGAATCTTGTTCTCAACTTCCAACAACAAGCCGTTCAGGTAATACCGAACATCCTGCTGTGCCATGGAGAAATGGGTTTTCTGCAATAAGCCACGAATAGCGTCCTGAGAAATCTTCAGCTTTTGCTGAACATTCATTTCCTCGATGGTGGGAAATTCAGTAGCCGGGAGAGTAGACAGCGTAAAGCGGCTCTTGCCTGAACGGATGGTTGCCTTGTCTGCCAAAATGGACAAATTGATCTTTGCCCCTTCAGGCAGCGCTTTGCAGATATCCAGCAGCTTGCGACCAGGAAGAGTGATTTCCCCCTCTTCTTCGACGTTCACCTCGGCGCTGGCTACCAGTTCAACTTCCAGGTCAGTGGCCGTGACTGATAAAACACCCTGGCGGGCAACGACAAGCATATTGGCCAGAATAGGCATGGTCTGTCTTCGTTCAACCACTCCGATCACTGCTTGCAGGGGTGCAAGTAATACTTCTCTGTTCGCGCTGAGCTTCATCTTCTCACCCTTTAATATATATTCTTTAAGATATAGTACTTATTATTGTTATTAGTGACCGCTTTTTGTGTGGATAACTAATTTTTTAACAATAAAATCAAAGTGTTATGCTCGAAAATCGTGGCTAACAACCCCCCTGTTAAGGTCGGTATCAGCTGTGTACGGTCTGTGGATAAATATAAGGTCATTTTTTGACCACAGCTTATCCACATCAACCTGTCAGGGTTCTCAACAGGTTTAAATAGTCTTCGTCTACCCTACTTTCCATGCCTCGCAGCTCCTTAACCCGCTTGCAGGCATGCATCACAGTCGTGTGATCACGTCCGCCATAGGCATCACCTATCTCAGGAAGACTATGGTTTGTTAGCTCTTTCGACAAGGCCATGGCCATTTGCCGAGGGCGGGTAATCGAGCGACTGCGACGTTTTGACAGCAAGTCGGCTACCCGGATCTTGAAGTATTCCGCCACCGTCTTCTGGATATTCTCGATTGTCACCAATTTTTCCTGGAGCGCCAACAGGTCCTTCAGGGCCTCTTTGGCAAAGTCCAGTGTAATGGGACGTCCGGTGAATTGCGCGTTAGCTTTTACTCTTCTCAGCGCGCCTTCCAATTCTCGAACGTTGGAGCGAATCCGCTTGGCAATAAAAAACGCCACCTCTTCCGGCAGGCGGATACCGGCGGATTCAGCCTTGCTCATCAGAATCGCAACGCTGGTTTCCAGTTCCGGCGGCTCAATCGACACCGTCAGGCCCCATCCGAAACGAGATTTCAGCCGCTCTTCCAGGCCGTTTACTTCCTTGGGATAGCGATCACAGGTCAAGATAACCTGCTGCTGACCCTCAAGTAAGGCATTGAAAGTATGGAAGAATTCTTCCTGTGACCGTTCTTTGCCAGCAAAAAACTGAATGTCATCGATCAACAGGGCGTCCAGGCTGCGGTAGGCGCGTTTGAACTCGTTAATGGTGTTGTGTTGCAAGGCACGCACCATGTCACCGACAAAACGCTCGGAATGCACGTAGGCAACCTTGGCTTCCGGGTTATGAGCCCTGATCATATTACCCACGCTGTGCATCAGGTGGGTTTTGCCCAGCCCCACTCCACCGTAAAAGAACAGAGGGTTGTAGGCCTGGCCAGGATTTTGCGCAACCTGTATAGCTGCGGCCCGGGCCAATTGATTACTTTTACCCTCGACAAAGGTGTCAAAGGTGAACTCCGGGTTAAGTCTGCTGCCTAGCAGGTGCGCCGCCTCGGGACGTGGTGTCGGGGGTGCAGCGGTGAAGCTCGGCGGGGGCGCGGCTTTTTCCCGGGTGCCTACTTCGACTTTCACCTGGATGTTCTTGCCAACGGAGTATTCGTTCACCAGCACCGAAATTCGCTCCATGAAATGCTGGTCAATCCAGTTAACCACAAAGCGATTGGGCGCTAGCAGCGTGAGCTGCCCGTCTTCTTCAACCGCTTGCAAGGGGCGAATCCAGGTACTAAATTGCTGCTCGGGCAACTCGTGCTCAAGTTGGCTGATACAGCGGTTCCAGATAGATCCACCCACTTGGTTATTCGCTTCTCTCTAGGCTGTGGATAACAGGGGAAAGGAGCGGGAGCATAACCCATATAAGACAAAGTTATCCACATTCCCGGGCCTAGTTATCCACACCCCTTCAGGGCCGGTTAGCACAGAAAGTATTAATGCTGTTGACCTGTAAGGGCTCAGCCCCTAAAATTGCCTGTTTTACGTCGCGGGTCATCCCAGCCGACGGTTAAGAAATACTGATCAGGTAAGCGACATGAAACGCACATTTCAACCTAGTAAAATCAAGCGTGCCCGCACGCACGGCTTCCGTGCCCGTATGGCAACCAAGGCAGGACGTCAGGTCCTGGCTCGTCGTCGTGCTAAAGGCCGCGCGCGGCTCTGCCCCTGATTGACGACACCACAGACCTAACGGTCCGTCGACGATCAGATTTATCCCAGACACTTCCCCGTCGGAACCGCCTAACCAGGCCGACTGAGTTTTCTCAGGTCTTCCGTGGGAACGTGCGTTCCGCCGATTCGTTATTTACCGTGCTTGCGCGCGGTAATAGCGTTGGGCAGGCGCGCCTGGGAATGGCTATTTCGGTTAAGGCATCGGGAAACGCTGTCCAGCGAAATCGCATCAAGCGAGTTATTCGAGAGTCTTTCCGCATGGCCCGAACAGGGCTACCGGGCGTAGACTTGGTAGTAATGAGCCGAGCTGGGGCAAGGGAGGCTGAAAATAGCCGCCTGCGCCACAGCCTTAAAGAACACTGGCGAAGGATCAAAAGAAAATGCGACGACTCTTCATCGCGTTAATCCGTGCCTATCAGTGGCTGATAAGCCCGTTGTTGGGACCGCGTTGCCGGTTCTCCCCAACCTGTTCCGAATATGCTGTCACCGCCATCACCGAATACGGTGTGTTGCGCGGTGGCTGGCTAGCATTGCGCCGTATCGGGCGCTGTCACCCATTTAACGCCGGCGGTTGGGATCCTGTACCGCACAGGCACGACTAAATCTGAGGACTTGATCCGCATGGATAACCAACGCGTATTTATTTGGGGTGCTGTGGCACTGGTTTGGTTTTTTCTTTACCAGGCATGGCTTGTCGACAACACCGTAGTACCGGTCCGCCCGTCTGCCAGCCCGGTTACGCAATCCGCCCCCGGGGAAATTCCGGTTGCCGCATCGCTTGATTCCGCTGAGTTACCCAGCGTGGCCGCTCCGACCGGCGACGATCCTGTTGAGGCTGCTCAAGAAACTGGTGGAAACAATTTCGTACAGGTCACCACTGATGTTTTCGACCTGCTGATCAACACCCAGGGTGCTGACATTCAACAGCTGGAACTTATCCGTTATCCGGTTGCCAAGAACCAGCCTGATGTTCATATGCGCCTACTGGACACCACCGTCGGTCACGACTTTGTGTACCAGACTGGTTTGCGTATTCCGGGTGCCGCGGATGAACCCACACATCTTGCCGCCTACGCCAGCGCTAAAACCGAATACCGCATGCAGGATGGTGAAAACACACTTGATGTGCCATTCACCTGGACGGATGCCAATGGGCTGGTAGTCACCAAGGTTTATACGTTCACTCGAGGCGGATATCGCATCGGGCTGAATTACTCTGTAGAGAATCGCAGTAACGTGGATGTCACGGTTGCGCCGTACCTGCAGCTGCGTCGTGATGCGGTGGTTCGCTCGCGCAGCATGACGGACGTGGACAGCTATTCATACATTGGTCCAGTGCTCTACAACGGTGAGAAATATCAGAAGCTGAATCCTGAAGACCTGGCCGAAGAGCCGGTTAGCCTGACTGCCACTGG
>CAKZML010000188.1 GCA_937128475.1 uncultured Chromatiales bacterium | reverse complement strand
GTGAAGGTGGCCGTACCGTTGGCGCCGGCGTCGTTGCAAAGATCATCGCTTAAGACAGGATCTGGAAGGCGGGTTGACCGGTTGGTCAGCCCGTCATTCGACCCGAAACAAGATTGAATAGAATCCAGCTGGAGTCGTTTCCAGTTGTGAGTATTAATGAACGAATCACGTCCCGGGTGGGGCGGCCCCTCTAGGGGTACCAGGAGCAGGTCCAATGGCCACCAATCAGACTATTCGCATTCGCCTGAAGGCTTTCGATCACCGACTGATCGATACTTCCGCGCGTGAAATCGTAGAAACTGCCCGGCGCACCGGCGCCCAGGTGCGTGGTCCGATTCCGCTGCCCACCAAAATGGAGCGGTTTACCATCCTTATTTCTCCGCACGTTAACAAAGATGCGCGGGATCAGTACGAGATCCGGACCCACAAACGCCTTATGGATATTGTGGATCCGACTGACAAGACTGTTGACGCCCTGATGAAGCTTGAGCTTCCCGCCGGTGTTGATGTCCAGATTAAACTGAATTAGTTCGAAAAAGCACCCAATTGGTGCTGGACAGAATAAAAATCAGTGTTATAATTTTCGGCTCTTTTGGGCCCGGTGCAGGAATAACCTACGCCGGGTCTTGAGTTTCAAGTCTCGGACCAGATTTTTGGCGTTTGCAGGCGCCGGGTCGTTAAAAGCGACCTTTTGATAGATCGGGTTTGAGAACTTAGTTGCAACGTTGGCCAATCGAAGTCGACGTGGTGTTACGAGGATAGAAAAGATGGCAATTGGTCTAGTGGGCCGCAAATGCGGTATGACCCGCGTGTTTACGGACGCCGGTGAGTCAATCCCGGTCACCGTGATCGAGGCTCTACCTAACCGTGTTACGCAGGTGAAAACCGAAGAGTGCGATGGTTATCGTGCTGTACAGGTTACCTCCGGCGCGGTGAAGCCTTCCCGTCTGAGCAAGCCGCAGATCGGCCATTTTGCCAAGGCAAACGCAGAGCCCGGTCGTGGCTTGCGTGAATTCCGCCTGGCTGCCGAAGAAGGCGCAGATCTGGAAGTTGGCAGTGCTATTACCGTTGAGTTGTTCGAATCAGGTCAGATTGTTGACGTGATCGGCACCTCTATTGGTAAGGGCTTCCAGGGTGGTGTGAAGCGTCATAACTTCGCCATGCAGGATGCCACTCACGGTAACTCTGTTTCCCATCGTGCCCCCGGTTCTATCGGTCAGAACCAGACCCCTGGTCGTGTGTTCAAGGGCAAGAAGATGGCCGGACACATGGGTCACGTTCGTGTCACCGCTGAGAACCTCGAGGTTGTCAGGGTCGATGCAGAGCGTAGCCTGATTCTGGTGAAGGGAGCGGTTCCGGGCTCCAAGGGCGGCAGCGTGGTTATTCGCTCCGCAGTGAAGGCCCGCCAGCCGAAGTCGGAGAGCTAACCCATGGCCATGACCCTCAAGTTACATGGTGCCGGAGGCCAGGTAGAAGTATCTGAAGACGCCTTTGGTAAAGAATTTAACGAAGCACTGGTTCACCAGGTCGTGACCGCCTATATGGCGCAGGCACGTTCAGGCACCAAGGCTCAGAAGAACCGCGCCGCTGTTCGCGGTGGTGGCATCAAGCCCTGGCGTCAGAAAGGCACCGGTCGTGCACGAGCTGGTACGATCCGCAGCCCGATCTGGGTTGGTGGTGGTCGCGCTTTCGCTGCGCAGCCCCGCGATTATGGCCAGAAGGTCAATCGCAAGATGTACCGCGCCGCCATGCAGTCGATGTTCTCCGAACTGGTTCGCCAGGAGCGTTTGCTGGTTGTTGAGGAATTCGGCGTTGATGAGCCGAAGACCAAGCAGTTGGCTGGCAAGCTTAAGGATTTGGGCGTGAAGAGCGTGCTGATCGTCGTTGAAGGCTTTGACGAGAAGTTGTTCCTGGCTTCGCGCAACCTGCCTCACGTCGAAGTGATCGAGGCAACTGGTGTTGATCCGGTCAGTCTTGCTCGTTTTGAGCATGTGCTTATTACCGTAGCTGCCGTTAAGCGCGTTGAGGAGAGATTGGCATGAGCAAGGAAAGATTAATGACTGTCCTGCTCGGCCCCCATGTTTCTGAAAAGAGCACGGCCGCAGCGGAACAAAGCAACCAGATTATCTTCAAAGTACGCAAAGACGCGACCAAGGCTGAAATTCGCCAGGCTGTAGAACTGATGTTCGAAGTCAAGGTGGAGAAAGTTCAGACACTGAACCAGATTGGTAAGCGCAAGCGTTTTGGTGGACATCAGGGTAAGCGTTCCGACTGGAAGAAGGCCTATGTTCGTCTGGCTGAAGGTCAGGATATTGATTTCATGGGCGCCGAATAAGCGACCAGCGGAACTAGAGAGCTACTGAAATGGCATATCTGCACAAAGCAAAACCAACGTCAGCCGGACGCCGGTTTGTTGTCGAGGTCAAGCGAGACGACCTGCATAAGGGCGAGCCTTACGGTCCGCTGCTGGCTAGTCGCAAGTCTACCGGCGGTCGTAACAATGCTGGCCGTATTACTACCCGTCATAAGGGTGGTGGTCACAAGCGTCGTTACCGCATCGTTGACTTCAAGAGAGACAAGGATGGGATCGTCGGGCGCATTGAGCGCATCGAATACGATCCTAACCGTAGCGCCAACCTGGCCCTGGTCCTGTATGCAGACGGCGAACGTCGTTACATCCTGGCCCCGCGCGGTGCAGCCTCCGGCATGGAATTGATGTCCGGCAGTGCAGCCCCGATCAAACCGGGTAATGCCCTGCCTTTGCGCAGCATTCCGGTTGGTACCCAGGTGCACAACATCGAAATGAAGCCCGGTAAGGGTGGTCAGATCGCACGTAGCGCCGGTGCCACGGTACAGATCGTTGCCCGTGAAGGTTCGTATGCAACCTTGCGTCTTCGTTCAGGTGAAATGCGTAAGGTGCACATTGAATGTCGGGCCACCGTTGGTGAAGTCGGCAACATTGAGCACAACTTGCAGAAGTTGGGTAAAGCCGGTGCCAAGCGTTGGCGCGGTGTACGACCCACCGTTCGTGGTGTGGCCATGAACCCCATCGATCACCCGCATGGTGGTGGTGAGGGCAGGACTTCGGGTGGACGTCATCCGGTCAGCCCCTGGGGTACGCCCACTAAGGGTTACAAAACTCGCTCGAACAAGCGCACTGATGCGTTTATTGTTCGCCGGCGTAACAAGAAGTAAGCGGGAGAAAGACTGTGCCTCGTTCGGTTAAGAAAGGTCCTTTCATCGACTCGCACCTTATTAAAAAGGTGCAGGCCGCTGTAGAGAGTAACGATCGCCGCCCGATCAAAACCTGGTCTCGGCGTTCAATGGTTTCCCCGGAAATGGTGGGTTTGACTATTGCTGTTCATAACGGTCGCCAGCACGTACCTGTGTTGGTTTCCGAGAACATGGTAGGACATAAACTCGGTGAATTTGCCATGACGCGTACCTTTAAAGGTCACGCGGCTGACAAGAAGTCTAAGTAGGAGCACTAACCATGGAAGTAGCCGCGAAATTGAAATACGCGCGCATTTCCCCCCAGAAATGCCGCCTCGTTGCGGACCAGGTCCGCGGACAGGGTGTGGGTAGTGCGCTGCAGACGCTGGCGTTCAGCCCGAAAAAGGCTGCGCACATCGTGAAGAAGGTTCTGGAGTCGGCAATTGCCAACGCAGAGCACAATCACGGTGCTGACGTTGATGAATTAAAAGTAAGCACGATTTTTGTGGATGAAGCACCCTCGCTGCGCCGTTTCCGGGCGCGTGCAAAGGGTCGCGGTGCGCGGATTATCAAGCGTAACAGTCACATCACCGTGTTGGTTTCGGACCAGTAAGAGAGGCCACGATGGGTCAGAAAGTAAATCCAATCGGTATCCGCCTGGGAATCACCCGGGACTGGTCGTCGAAATGGTACGCCGACAAGCGCACCTTCCCCGGTCATGTAGAAACTGATTATGTAGTTCGCGAATACCTGAAGAAGAAGCTTGCAGAAGCTTCGGTGAGCAGGATTCAGATTGAGCGCCCGGCCAAGAAGGCCCATATCACTGTGCACACGGCTCGTCCGGGTGTGGTGATCGGCAAGAAGGGTGAGGACATTGAAAAGCTGCGCACAGAAGTGTCGCGTTTGCTGAAGATGCCCCTGGGTGATGTGCGCATCAATGTTGCAGAGATTCGTAAGCCTGAACTGGATGCCCAGTTGGTGGCCGAGAGTCTGGCACAGCAGCTGGAGCGTCGTGTGATGTTCCGCCGTGCCATGAAGCGCTCGGTGCAGAACACCATGCGGGCCGGTGCTGAGGGCATCAAGGTCAAGGTTGGCGGTCGTTTGAACGGCGCTGAAATTGCCAGGTCGGAGTGGTACCGGGAAGGTCGGGTTCCTCTGCACACTTTCCGTGCTGAGATCGACTATGGATTCGCCGAGGCGAATACCACATACGGAATCATTGGTGTAAAAGTTTGGGTGTTCCGTGGTGAGGTTTTTGAAAGCCTCAGCACGAGCGGTGCTGCCGCTGCCGAACAGGCTGGCAAGTAGGAGTAACGGTCATGATGCAGCCTAAGCGGACGAAATTCCGCAAACAGTTCAAGGGACGTAATCGTGGTATTGCTAACCGTGGAGGCTCTGTCTCTTTCGGTGAGTTTGGACTGAAAGCCGTTGGTCGTGGGCGTCTTACTGCTCGCCAGATCGAAGCGGCTCGTCGTGCCATGACCCGTCACGTGAAGCGTGGTGGCAAGATCTGGATTCGGATTTTCCCCGATAAGCCCATTACCACCAAGCCCCTGGAAGTACGTCAGGGTAAAGGTAAAGGTAACGTGGAATATTGGGTGGCCCAGATTCAGCCAGGTCGCGTGCTTTACGAAATGGAAGGTGTATCGGAAGTTATTGCGCGCGAGGCGTTCCGCCTGGCCGCAGCGAAACTGCCGATTGCCACAACGTTTGTTACCCGTCAGGTGATGTGATGAAGGCGAGTGATCTGAGACAGAAGTCTCGTGCCGAGCTGCAGGAAGAGCTTTTGAACCTGCGTAAAGAGCAGTTCAGCCTGCGTATGCAGCAAGCGACTGGCCAGCTGGCGCGTCCCGATCAGTTTAACAAGGTGCGTAAGAGCATTGCGCGCGTGAAGACTGTGATCCGTGAAGTTGAAAAGCAGGCGGGTGAACAGTCATGAGCGAGAGCGAAAAGGTAAAAGCTGTGGAAACTGGCGAAAACAAAACCCGTAACGTGACTGGCCGTGTTGTGAGTAACAAGGCGGACAAGTCAATTACGGTAGCCGTGGAGCGTAAAGAGAAGCACCCGGTTTACGGCAAGTATATTCGCCGAACCACCAAGTATATGGTTCACGACGAGGCCAATGAGTGCCGCGAAGGTGACCTGGTGGAGATTTCCGAGTGTCGTCCGATTTCCAAACGTAAATCTTGGACCGTGGTCCAGGTTTTGGAAACCTCAGGCGAATAATTAATGCTCCTTCGGGAGTGGTATGGATTAGCGGTACGGAAGTGCAACCATGATTCAGATGCAGACAGTCCTGGACGCGGCCGATAACAGCGGTGCACGTCGCATTCAGTGCATCAAAGTGCTGGGTGGCTCGAAACGTCGGTATGCCGGTGTTGGAGACGTCATCAAGGTGAGCGTAAAAGACGCGATCCCGCGGGGCAAAGTAAAGAAGGGTGAAGTGTATAACGCCGTGGTGGTGCGGACCCGTAAGGGTGTGCGTCGTCCCGACGGTTCACTGATCAGGTTTGACGGAAACGCAGCAGTATTGCTGAATGCCCGTCTGGAGCCGATCGGCACCCGTATTTTTGGCCCGGTCACGCGTGAACTGCGTACAGGTCAGTTCATGAAGATCGTATCGCTTGCGCCAGAAGTGCTGTAAGGGCGGAGAAGAACATGAATAGGATCAAAAAGGGCGACGAAGTCGTCGTGGTCGCCGGCAAAGATAAGGGCCGTCGTGGCACAGTTACCAGCATCCTGGATTTTGGGAAGGTTCTGGTTGAGGGCGTGAATATGGCCCGAAAGCATGTGCGTGCGAACCCGAATGCGGGCGTGCAGGGCGGCATTATTGAAAAAGAGATGCCCCTGGATGGCTCTAATGTGATGCTTTGGAATCCCGTCACCAAGAAGGGTGACCGGGTTGGCATCAAGACGCTTGAGGGCGGCAAAAAAGTCCGCTTTTTCAAGTCGAACGGCGAAGTCGTGGACGTCTAAGCGAGAATTACGATGGCAAGACTGCAGCAATATTATACTGAGACCGTGGTGAACCAGCTCAAGGAAAAACTTGGCCTGGAAAACGTCATGGAAGTGCCGAAGATCACCAAGATCACCATTAACATGGGTGTTGGTGAAGCGCTGGCTGACAAGAAGATTATGGATCATGCCGTAAGCGACATGACTGCGATTAGCGGTCAGAAGCCCCAGGTCTGCCTGTCTCGCAAGTCAGTCGCCAGCTTCAAGATCCGCGACGGCTACCCTATCGGTTGCAAGGTAACCCTGCGTCGCGAACGCATGTATGAGTTCCTTGATCGCCTGGTGGGAATAGCGATTCCGCGTATCCGTGACTTCCGTGGCCTGAGCCCGAAATCATTTGACGGTCGTGGCAACTACAGCATGGGCGTGAAAGAACAGATCATCTTCCCTGAAGTGGATTACGACAAGATCGACGCGATCCGCGGAATGGATATTACGATTACCACTAATGCAAAGGACGATCGTGAAGGTCGTGCATTGCTGGAAGCTTTCAACTTCCCGTTCAAGAAGTGAGATAGATTCATGGCTAAAACATCGATGGTTCAGCGTGAAGTAAAGAGGGCCAAGCTTGTGGCTCGATTTGCGGCCAAGCGTGAAAAGCTCAAGGCAATTATTAGCAACATGGAGTCTAGCGATGAAGATCGTGCGGCTGCTGTTACTAAATTGGCTAGCCTGCCGCGCGATTCCAGTCCTGCGAGACAGCGTAATCGTTGCAGC
Organism: uncultured Chromatiales bacterium; assembly: GCA_937128475.1. Taxonomy (GTDB): domain Bacteria; phylum Pseudomonadota; class Gammaproteobacteria; order Steroidobacterales; family BM003; genus CAKZML01. Next base: position 39,794 of record CAKZML010000188.1, on the reverse strand, counting down.
ATCACCGGTCGGCCTCACGGCTACTATCGGAAGTTTGGTCTGAGCCGAAACAAGCTGCGCGAGTTGACCATGCGCGGTGAGATACCCGGTCTTCGCAAGGCCAGTTGGTAAACAGTAACTATTAACGGGTAATTGCAATGAGCATGACCGATCCTATCGCTGACATGTTGACTCGAATCCGCAATGCGCAGGGTTCTGGCAAGATGGAAGTTTCTATGCCCGGCTCCAAAGGGAAGCTGGCAGTGGCCAACGTCCTTAAGGACGAGGGTTATCTTGAAGAAGTGACCACCGAGACCAACGAAGGTAAGGCGACTCTTAAGATTCGTCTGAAGTACTTCGAAGGTCAGCCGGTTATTTCCAGCCTTCAGCGCAGTAGCAGTCCCGGCTTGCGTCTGTATAAGGGCAAAGACGAGCTTCCCCGCGTTCAGGGTGGACTTGGCGTCGCAGTGATTTCCACCTCTAAAGGTGTAATGAGCGATCGCAAGGCCCGTGAACTTGGTGAAGGTGGCGAAGTGCTCTGCATCGTGTCCTAACCGGACACGTTTGTAACTGAATTATTGGACAGGTTGAGACCATGTCAAGAGTAGCAAAAATGCCGGTAGTTCTGGCCAAGGGAGTAGATTTCTCCCAGTCCGGAAACACCGTGACCCTGAAGGGTCCTAAAGGTTCTTTGTCCCTGGATTTGCAGGCTGATATTTCAGTTGCACAGGAAGGACAGGAATTGTTGATTAAGACTGCCCGTGATGATCGTCCGTTGGTCGCCATGGCTGGAACCACCCGTGCGCTGTTGGCCAATATGGCCATCGGTGTTGCTGAGGGTTTCGAGCGCAAGCTGCAGCTGGTCGGCGTTGGTTATCGCGCTGCCGCACAGGGCAACGTACTTAATCTGACGCTGGGCTTTTCGCATCCCGTTAACTATGCGGTTCCTGAGGGCATCACTATTGAGACGCCTACGCAGACCGAGGTTTTGGTTAAGGGTAACGACAAGCAGCGTGTTGGTCAGGTGGCAGCAGAGATTCGTGCTTACCGTCCGCCGGAACCCTATAAGGGCAAGGGCGTGCGTTACGCTGATGAACACGTAGTCATCAAAGAAGCCAAGAAGAAGTAAGAACGCTTCGGCGTTTAACCGGTTGGTTATCCCCTGGATAACGGATCGGATCGTAAATCAACAGGTATTTGCGGCTGGACGAGTCGCAGTACGAGTATCGAGAGGACGTCTCGGATGGACAAGAAAACGAGTCGCTTGCGTCGCGCTAAGAAAACGCGTGCCAAGATTCGCGAACTGCGGTTTAACCGACTGAGTGTGCACCGTACACCGAGGCACATTTACGCCCAGGTCATTGACCCCAATGGGGACAAGGTTCTGGCCAGCGTTTCCACTTTGCAGGAAGACGTGCGTAAAGAGCTGACCGGTACAGGTAATGTTGCCGCAGCTGCTGTTGTTGGCAAGCTCATCGCTGAGCGCGCTAAGGAAGCAGGCGTGACCAAGGTGGCATTCGATCGTTCCGGCTTTAAGTATCACGGTCGCGTCAAGGCTCTCGCCGATGCAGCACGTGAAGCCGGCCTCGAATTTTAAGCGAACCAATTTAAGAGACGATAAGTCATGGCAAGAGTTCAGAAATCTGCAGACACCGAAGAACTGGTTGAGAAACTGGTTACCGTTAATCGTGTCGCCAAGGTGGTCAAAGGTGGCCGTCAGTTTGGCTTCACCGCACTGACCGTGGTTGGTGATGGCAACGGTCGTGTTGGCTTCGGTTACGGTAAGGCCCGTGAAGTGCCGATTGCTATTCAGAAGGCTATGCAGGCCGCGCGCAAGAACATGCGTGCCATCAGCCTTAAAGGCGATACCCTGCACTTCGTAACCATTGGCCGCCACGGCGCCACCAAGGTTTACATGCAGCCTGCCTCTGACGGTACCGGCATTATTGCTGGTGGTGCCATGCGTGCTGTATTCGAAGCAGCTGGCATACGTAATGTGCTCGCCAAGAGCTATGGGTCGCGCAACCCGATTAACGTCGTGCGTGCGACCGTAGAGGGTTTGGCTGCTATGAAGTCGCCGAAGGCCATTGCGGCCAAGCGTGGCAAGACTGTAGAAGAGATCCTGGGGTAAATCATGGCCAAGGCAAAACCTAATACCGTTAAGGTAACTCTGGTAAAGAGCAAGAGTGGCAGACTGCCGGCCCACAGGGCCTGTATTGCCGGTCTGGGTCTGAGGCGCATTAGACATACCGTTGAGGTATTGGATACGCCTGAGAACCGCGGAATGATCAACAAGGTTTCATACCTGTTGAAGGTTGAGGACGCTTAAGATGCGACTGAATACATTGAAGCCCGCTGAGGGCAGCAAGAAAGAAGGCAAGCGACTGGGTCGTGGCCATTCTGCCGGCCAGGGTAAAACCGCGGGTCGTGGCGTAAAGGGTCAGAAAGCTCGTTCGGGTGGTTTCCACAAGGTCGGCTTTGAAGGTGGCCAGATGCCCCTGCAGCGTCGTCTGCCGAAAGTTGGCTTCAAGTCACGTATTGCCAAGTATTCCGTGGAAGTTCGTTTGCACGAGCTGACCAAGGTTGAAGGTGGCGAGATTACCCTTGATAGCCTGAAGGCTGTGGGTGTGATCCCTCATTTCGCAAAGCAAGTTAAAATTATTGCCTCTGGTGAATTGCAGTCGGCCGTGAAGTTGACTGGCATCAAGGTTACCGCGGGTGCACGTGCTGCTATTGAAGCAGCCGGCGGCACAATCGCAGAATAAAGACTGCAGTAGATCTCAATAGAGGCGCGTTATAGTGGCTAAAGGTTCAGCAACAGGGATGACAACAGGGGAGACGGGCCGTTTTACCGAGCTCCGTCATCGTCTGTTCTTCCTGATCGGTGCCCTGATCGTCTACCGTATCGGAACTTTTATTCCGGTTCCCGGTATCGATCCGATGGCCCTTGCTCGCATGTTCGAGCAGCAGGAAGGAACTATCCTGAGCATGTTCAACATGTTCTCTGGTGGCGCGCTGTCTCGTCTGAGTATTTTTGCCCTGGGCATCATGCCTTATATTTCGGCCTCGATTATTATCCAGATGGCCGGGCATGTTCTGCCTACTCTGCAGGCGATGAAGAAAGAAGGTGAAGCTGGTCGTCGCAAGATTACCCAGTACACCCGTTACGGCACCGTGCTGCTGGCTTCGTTCCAGTCACTGGGTGCTGCAATGGCCTTGCAGAACCAGGGTGTTGTGATTAACCCGGGTCCGCATTTTGTGTTTACCGCGGCCGTCACGCTTGTGACAGGTACGGTTTTCCTGATGTGGCTGGGTGAGCAGATTACTGAACGTGGCATTGGTAACGGTATCTCGATGATCATTCTGTCGAGCATCGTGGCTGGTATGCCGGCAGCAATTGGTGGAACACTTGAACTGGTAACTACCGGTGAAATGAACCCCGCCATGGCGCTGGTCCTGATTATCCTGATTCTGGCGGTTACCGCTTTTGTAGTCTTCGTGGAACGCGGCCAACGTCGCATCCCGGTGAACTACGCCAAGCGTCAGCAGGGACGGAAGATGTTTGCTGCCCAAAGCAGCCACCTGCCGTTCAAGCTGAATATGTCGGGTGTTATTCCTCCGATTTTTGCCTCCAGTATCATTCTGTTCCCGGCGACCATCGCCCAGTGGTTCGGAACCAGCGCCGGTTTTGGCTGGCTCCAGGACATTGCCGCGAGCCTCGGCCCGGGACAGCCTGTTTACATCATGTTGTACGCCGGCATGATCCTGTTTTTCTGCTTCTTCTACACCGCCTTGGTGTTCAATTCGCGGGAAACTGCAGACAATCTGAAACGCTCGGGTGCCTTTATCCCGGGTATTCGTCCCGGCCAGCAGACGGCCGAGTACATTGACAAGGTACTGACCAGGATGACCTTCTGGGGTGGTATTTACGTGACAGCAGTGTGTCTGCTGCCGGAATTCATGATCCTGTACCTCAAGGTACCGTTCTATTTCGGTGGCACCTCCTTGCTGATCATGGTTGTGGTAGTGATGGACTTCATGGCGCAAATGCAGGCTCATATGATGTCCCATCAGTACGATGGAATGCTGAAGAAAGCTAATCTTAAAGGTATGGGCAGACCTGGCCAGGTTCGATAAGGTCGGTCCGCCAGCTCGGGAGCGAGAGCAATGAAAGTTAGAGCATCAGTTAAGAAAATGTGTCGCAACTGCAAGGTCGTCCGCCGCAAAGGTGTGGTTCGGGTGATTTGTTCAGATGCACGTCACAAGCAACGCCAGGGTTAATCCCTGTCGTTAGATTTGGTTTTACCAGACGAATCAGTTAAAATGGCCGGCTTTTCGCGGCCTACTCAGGAGACGGCTTAGATGGCCCGTATTGCAGGGATAAACATCCCCACTCATAAACACATCGTGATCGCGTTGACCTCGATTTTTGGCATTGGCCGGAACACTTCAGCCAAGGTCTGCGAGGCAGCTGGGATTGCGCCAGATGTGAAGGTGAAGGACTTGTCCGAACCTGAAGTTGAATCACTGCGTTCGGCAGTTGCCAAAATCGTGGTAGAGGGTGACCTCCGTCGCGAAAACTCCATGAACATCAAGCGTTTGATGGACCTGGGTTGCTACCGTGGCATTCGCCATCGTCGGGGTCTTCCCCTGCGTGGTCAGCGTACCCGGACTAATGCACGGACCCGTAAGGGCCCGCGTCGTCCGATTCGCAAGTAGTCCGATCAACAAGAATTAGCTCAACGTTTAGCGCTAAAGCGCGGGACTGGATATATGGCACAGCCAAAGACTAAGAAAAAGGTTAAGAAACACGTTACGGACGCAATTGCGCACGTACACGCGTCTTTTAACAACACAATTATTACGATCACCGATCGTCAGGGTAATGCCCTGTCGTGGGCGACCTCCGGTGGCTGCGGTTTCCGCGGCTCTCGTAAGAGCACGCCCTTTGCAGCCCAGGTTGCCGCCGAAAAGGCCGGCCGTGCTGCCGCTGAATTCGGTGTTAAGAATGTTGAAGTGCGCGTGAAGGGCCCCGGCCCGGGCCGTGAAAGCTCTGTACGTGCACTGAACGCTGTAGGTTTTCGCGTAAGCCAGATTGAAGACGTGACTCCTATCCCGCATAACGGTTGCCGCCCGCCTAAAAAGCGTCGCGTGTAGAGGTACTGCAGAATGGCTAGATATCTGGGACCAAAGTGCAAACTCTCGCGTCGCGAGGGTACTGATCTGTTCCTGAAGAGCGGTGCGCGCTCTCTCGATTCCAAGTGCAAACTGGAAGTCACGCCTGGCGGAACAGCCGGTGCACGTCGTGCTCGCATGTCAGACTACGGTCTGCAGCTGCGTGAGAAGCAAAAGCTCCGTCGTATGTACGGCGTGCTTGAGCGTCAGTTCCGCAACTACTATAAGAAGGCGGCCCTCAAGAAAGGCTCGACCGGTGAAAACCTGTTGAAGCTTCTGGAAGGTCGTCTGGACAATGTTGTCTACCGTATGGGCTTTGCCGTAACTCGTGCAGAAGCCCGTCAGCTGGTCAGCCACAAGGGTATCGTGGTGAACGAGCAGGTCGTGAACATTCCGTCTTTCCAGGTTTCAGCGGGTGACATTATTGCTATCCGCGAGAAAGCAAAGAAGCAGCAGCGCATCCAAAGCGCACTTCAGATGGCTACGCAAGTTGGTCTGCCCGAGTGGGTCCAGGTTGACGAGAAGAAACTGTCTGGTGTGATGAAGGCCCTGCCCGATCGTCAAGAGATTCTCCCTGATATCAATGAGAATCTCGTGGTCGAGTTGTACTCCAAGTAACGCTTAGAAGGTGCAAGACATGCACGAATCAGTTAGCGAATTTCTGAAGCCCCGTGTTGTTAAGGTTCAGCCGGACACGGATCAAAAGGCCAAGGTAATCATTGAGCCATTTGAGCGCGGTTTTGGACACACGCTGGGCAATGCCCTGCGCCGTATCCTGCTGTCCTCAATGCCCGGTGCTGCCGTGGTAGAGGCCGAGATTGAAGGCGTGCTCCATGAGTACACCACCATCGAAGGCGTCCAGGAGGACGTGGTTGACATGCTTCTGAATCTGAAGCTGTTGGCTATCAAGGTCCATGGTCGTGATGAAGTGGAACTGACCCTGTCCAAAAAAGGACCGGGTGTGGTTACTGCGGCTGACATCCAGTGCCCCCAGGACGTTGAAGTGGTCAACCCCGAGTTGGTCATTGCACACCTGACAAAGGCTGGCGAATTGAACATGCGCCTGAAGGTTCAGCGTGGTCGTGGCTACCGCCCGGCTTCACGTCAGAACTCCTTTGATGAGGCAACTCGTCCGATTGGTGTACTGCAGCTGGATGCTTCTTTCAGCCCGGTCCGTCGTGTGAGCTACAACGTTGAAGCCGCTCGTGTGGAACAGCGTACTGACCTGGACAAGTTGATCATCGACATCGAGACCAACGGTACGATTGATGCTGAAGATGCCATTCGTCGTGCGGGTAGCATTCTTAAGGATCAGCTGAGCGTATTCGTCGACCTGCAGGGTCAGGACGATGGCGAAGCCGGTGCTGAAGAGTCTCAGGTTGATCCAGTGCTGTTGCGCCCGGTTGACGAGCTTGAGCTCACCGTGCGTTCTGCTAACTGCCTGAAGGCTGAGAGCATTAACTACATTGGCGATCTCGTGCAGCGTACCGAAGTTGAACTGCTGCGTACCCCGAATCTGGGTAAGAAGTCGTTGACTGAAATCAAGGAAGTGCTGGATGCACACGGTCTTGCTCTTGGAATGATCCTTGAGAACTGGCCGCCGGCCTCACTTCGCCAGGACGACTAGAGCTGTCGCCTGAGCCACCGCAATATTATTTTAGGAATATAGAGTCATGCGCCACAGAAAATCTGGACGCCAATTAGGCCGTAACAGCTCACATCGTCACGCGATGTTCCGCAACATGGCCGCATCGCTGCTGAAGCATGAGACCATTAAGACCACCGTGCCCAAGGCGAAGGAACTTCGTCGGGTAGTGGAGCCCCTGATCACCATCGCCAAGGAAGACAGCGTGGCCCATCGCCGCCTGGCCTTTGATCGGCTGCGTGACAAGGAAGTGGTTGGCAAGTTGTTCACCGACCTGGGTCCTCGTAACAAGACCCGTCCCGGTGGTTATGTGCGTATCCTGAAAATGGGCATGCGTGCGGGCGATAATGCTCCCATGGCAATCGTCCAGCTGGTTGAAAAGGCTCCTGAAAAGGCCGAATAAGCCACTTCAGCGTAAGCCAAATGAAAGAGGCCGGGTTTCCCCGGCCTTTTTCGTTTCTGCTGTTCCTGAAAGCTTGAGCTGGATCAGGCTGTTCTAGCCTCTTCCTCTCGAGTCAGATTCCGCTGGCCATTCTCGGTGACGAGCACATTGTCTTCGATCCGGATGCCGCCGAAGGGCTTCAGGCTTTCCACCTTGTCCCAGTTCACATCTGAGCCAGCAGGGGTCTTGGCGAGCTTTTCCAGAAGACTGGGAATGAAATATAGCCCTGGTTCAACCGTGGTTACCCATCCGGCCTCCAGTGTTCGGGTCAGGCGCAGGTAGGGATGGCCCTCCGGGCGCTCTATCATGCCGCCCTCGGGTACGGCCTGCAGCCCACCCATGTCATGCACCTGGAGTCCCAGCAGGTGTCCCAGTCCATGGGGCAGGAACGTCCGGGTTATGCCTGACTCAAGTGCCGCGTCTGCGGAGCATTTCACGATTTTGAATTGGTTCAACATGGTGGCGACCTCTGCATGTGCCTGGAGGTGCAGGTCCGCAAAATTCACTCCGGGCTTGATCGTCTCGCACAGGCGACGCTGGGCGCTGTCCATGGCCTCGATCATCTCTGCGAACTCGCCGTCGTGTGCGGTATAGGTGCGGGTGATGTCGCTGGCATAACCATTATGGGTGGCGCCGGCGTCGATCAGGAACGAAAGGGGAAGGCTCTTCGGGCGTTGCCGTGGCAGGTGGGTGTAATGCAACACCGCCGCATTTTCTCCGTACGCAATAATGTTTCCATAAGGCAGTTCGGGTTCAACATGGCCTGCTGCCAACAAGTACGCCTGGTGAATTTCATATTCGGATGCGCCCTGCTTGTAGGCGTTCAGTGCGGCCCGGTGTGCCTTGACGCCCTTTACGGTGGCGACCTCCATACAGGCGATTTCATAGTCGGTTTTCCAGGCCCGGTGAAAATGCAGTTGATTTAACAGGCCTTCCGGATTTTGTACGCCCAACCCCCAATCCTTGAATTGATCTTGCTTCTCGGCAATCAACGCAGCCCCTGCAGCCCCCGCGGGCAAGGCATCGCGCATGTTGTCGAGATCGCTGATCGAGACGATGTCGAAGTGATCAACCCAGAATCCGGTGGGCGCCTCAGGCGCCTTGTGCCAGTAATCATCGGGACGATAGTGAAGCAGGCGAGGCGTTTTGCCGATTTCGATAACCAGTGCAGAGTGCGCGGCATCGGATACCGGGATCCAGCGCTGGAAGTGCGGGTTGGTCTTGAACGGGTAGTCCATGTCGTCCAGGAACATGCCGTGGGCAGATCCGGCCGCGATCACGCAGGCCTGGTGCCCGGTCGCTGTTAACGCAGATTCGGTCTGAGTCAAAATGGTCTGAAAATGTGCGCTGTAGGCACTGGCGATTTTGTCTGTCATGTTGGTATTCCCGTGTGGGCATTTTCCGCGGTTGTATGTCCGAGGTTCATGGACAAGAATGGATTCCCTGTAGTCTAAAGAATTGCCCATTGCAGAGGTAGTCCGAGTAATGAATGTCAGCGATGCCATCCTGTCCAGACGCAGCGTGCGTGCCTTTCTGGACAAGCCTGTTCCGAAGAAATTGCTTGAGACGATGCTGGAAACGGCCAGTCGTGCGCCCACCGGCGGTAATCTCCAGCCCTGGCACGTGTATGTGGCAGGTGGCGAGGTTCGCGACAAACTGGTGCGCAGGGTTGCCGAGCAACTGCCACTGAATCCCATGGGCAAGCATCCCGAATACCATGTTTATCCTCCGAAACTCCAGGACCCGTACCGGGCAAGACGCTTCAAACTGGGCGAAGACATGTACGCCGCCATCGGAATTGGTCGGGAGGACAGGGAGGGCCGGCTGCGTCAGTTCGCCAGGAACTGGGAATTCTTCGGCGCGCCAATAGGCTTGTTTTTTACCCTGGACAGGGACATGCAACAGGGCCAATGGGCGGACGTGGGTATGTTTATGCAGAACTTCATGTTGCTGGCCAGGGAGTCGGGCCTGGATACCTGCGCCCAGGAATCCTGGGCATCCTGGCATGAACTGGTGCGAGAGGAGTTGGGTATTCCCGATGAGCAAATCCTGTTTTGCGGCATGGCAGTGGGGTATGCCGATACCCAGCACCCGATAAACAGCTTCACGGCGGACCGCGAGCCACTTGACGGTTTCGCAACCTTCAAGGGAATTTGATGAGGGGACAGGAATGAATATGTGGCGAGGAGCCGGTTTAGCGGCTTTGCTGATAACAGGGGTGAGCAACATGGCAGACGGATTCGATCGACTGGGCAACGACCCGTATTCATCACGTTCAGAGGTGTATGCCCCCCATGCCATGGCCGCCACCAGCCAGCCCCTGGCGACCCAGGTGGCGCTGGATATCCTTAAAGCGGGCGGTAGTGCGGTGGATGCAGCGATCGCCGCTAATGCCACCCTGGGGCTGATGGAGCCCACCGGAAGTGGCATTGGTGGTGACTTGTTTGCCATCGTCTGGGATGCCGAGCAGGGGAAATTACTGGGCTTGAATGGCAGCGGCCGTTCACCCCGCGGGCTTGGCCTGGAGTACTTTCTCGAACGGGGCATGACAGTAATTCCCGAAAGAGGCGCCTTGCCAGTTTCGGTACCCGGCGCCGTGGATGGCTGGTTCACCTTGCACGAGAAGCTGGGCAAGCTGCCTATGAAGCAGGTCCTGGCTCCGGCCATCAAATATGCCCGGGAAGGCTTCCCGGTCAGCGAGGTCATTGCGTATTACTGGGAGCGCAACGCCCAGGCCTTGTCAGAATTTGAAGGGTTTGCACCGGTGTTCATGCCCAAGGGTCATGCGCCCCGCAAGGGCGAGGTCTTTCGTAATCCCCAGTTGGCCAGTACCTACGAGCGGCTTGCGGCCGAGGGTCCGGATGTCTTTTACCGGGGAGAGATCGCCCGGGTGATCGCCGAGTACATGAAGAAGCAGGGTGGGTTCCTTTCCTACGAGGACCTGGCGGCCCATCACTCGGAGTGGGTGGAGCCGGTCTCGGTGGACTACCGTGGCTACCAGGTTTGGGAGTTGCCGCCCAACGGCCAGGGAATTGCTGCGCTACAAATCCTGAAAATACTCGAGGGATTTGACCTTGCCGCTGCCGGGTTTGGCAGCGCCGATTATCTGCACATGCTTGTCGAGGCGAAGAAGCTGGCCTTCGAGGACCGGGCCAGGTTTTATGCCGATCCGGATTTCTACAAGACCCCGGTGGAGGCACTGCTTTCAGATGAGTACGCGAAGCAACGCCGCGCTCTGATCGACCTGAAGAAAGCGGCCAGGACAGCGACTCACGGCGATCCCCAGGCCCTTGAGTCGGGGGACACGATTTACCTGACTGTCGCGGATGCCCAGGGCAACATGGTGTCTCTGATCCAGAGTAACTACAGCGGCATGGGGTCGGGCATGACGCCTCCCGGGCTGGGGTTCATCCTGCAAAATCGTGGTGAACTATTCAGTCTGGAAAAAGGTCATCCCAATGTTTTTGCACCGGGTAAACGCCCATTTCATACGATCATTCCGGCGTTTGTTACCCGGGATGGGAAGCCCTGGCTGAGTTTCGGCGTAATGGGCGGCGCCATGCAGCCCCAGGGTCACGCGCAAGTGCTGGTCAATATCATCGATTTTGGAATGAATTTGCAGCAAGCCGGCGACGCCCCGAGGATTCGTCATGACGGGTCCAGCGAGCCAACCGGTGGCAGCCTGGCTAATGGCGGCGTGCTGCGTATGGAAAGCGGATTCAGCCAGGAAACCTGGCAGGAACTGGAGCGCCGCGGGCACACCTTGAGTAAGGCCGGAGGCGGCTACGGGGGTTACCAGGCTATCGCCAAAGATCCGGAATCAGGGGTCTACATCGGCGCGTCTGAATCACGCAAGGATGGCCAGGCAGCCGGTTACTGAGGTCCCCTCTGGAGGGCTTGTTCTGATAGCATCACCGGGTCTGCCGGACACTGTTCCAGCGGGCCCGAACCTGGGGGAATGCCCCCTTGTGAAACAACCCGAAAAGGACTGTTGAACATGTCGTATACCTCGAAGGAAGCCATGGCCTGCCGCGGCGATTTTCCCGCTCTGGCCCGTGAACTGAACGGAATTCCCCTGTCGTACCTGGATGGACCCGGTGGTACCCAGGTTCCCCAGCGAGTGATTGATGCGGTCAGCGATTATTACAGTCGTTGCAACGCCAATACTCATGGCGCGTTCATTACTTCCAGTGAGACAGACGTGGTCATGGACCATGCACGGGAAACCATGGCGGCATTCCTGGGTGCGGAGTCCGCAGGCCAGGTCTCTTTCGGCGCCAACATGACTACCTTGAATTTCGCCTTGAGCCACGCCCTGGTGCGCAAGATGTCACCCGGCGACGAGATCGTCATCACTGAGCTGGATCACGAGGCAAACCGCGGTCCCTGGCTGAACCTGCGCGAGCGCGGAATCATCGTCAAGGAAGTCCGGATGACCGCCGGTGGAACCCTGGATCGTGACGACCTGGCAGCCAAGATAAGCGAGCGTACCCGGGTGGTGGCTATGGGTATGGCCTCCAATGCCCTGGGAACGGTCAGCCTGGAAGAGATTGCCCTGGCCCGCAGCCTGTCCCGGAAAGTGGGTGCCTGGCTGGTGCTGGATGCGGTCCATTACGCGCCTCATTTCCCGCTGGACGTGCAGGCCCTGGAGTGTGATTTCCTGCTGTGTTCCGCCTATAAATTCTATGGCCCCCATGTAGGCATCCTGTATTCCCGGCCCGGTCTCCTTGATGAACTGGAAACTGACAGGTTGTGCACTGCCGAGGCAGCGGCGCCCTGGCGTATAGAGACCGGCACCCTGAATCATGCAGCGATTGCAGGTGTCACGGCTGCGGTGGAATACGTGGCGGATCTGGGCAGTGGCGACACCCTGCGGGCACGCATCCAGTCAGCCAAGAATGATATCGCCGCCTACGAGAGGGAAGTCGCCGTGCGTTACTGGAACGGGCTGGCCTCAATTCCTGGCGTTAAAACATGGGGACCTGACTTCTCGTCGGTGAAACGATCCCCGACGATCTCCATCACTATGGAAGGGGTCACCGCTGACAAACTTGCAGCGGAGTTGGCCAAGTCCGGACACCTGGTTTGGGACGGGCATTTCTACGCTCACAAGGTGGTGTCGACCCTTGGCCTGGATGACCAGGGTGGTTTGTTGCGCACGGGTTTCTCCATGTACAACACCGCAGAAGAAGTCGATCGCCTGCTGGCATCCCTGGCGGCGGTGGCCGGCTAGACACCGGGGAAACTGCCCTAGCTGTCTAGCTCGGGCAGGTTCTTGTATAGCTCCAGGGCATCCGGGTTTGCCAGTGCCTCGCGATTCTTGATGGGACGGCCGTGCACCACGTTGCGTACGGCCAGTTCCACAATCTTGCCGCTCTTGGTGCGGGGGATATCCGCCACGGCAACGATTTTCGCCGGCACGTGCCGGGGTGTGGTGTTCTGGCGAATCCGCAGCCGAATGCTGTTCTGCAGGGCCTCATCCAGTTCAACGCCATCTCTGAGGCGGACAAACAATACGACCCTGACATCGTCCTGCCAGTCCTGTCCGATAACCAGGCTTTCCAGGACCTCATCCATTTGCTCGACCTGGCGATAGATCTCCGCCGTGCCTATGCGCACGCCCCCCGGGTTTAATGTGGCATCGGAACGGCCGTAGAAAACCATTCCATGGTGGCGTGTCAGTTCCACGAAATCGCCGTGGTACCAGACATTCGGGAAGTGTTCGAAATAGGCCGCGTGATAACGGCTGCCATCCGGGTCGTTCCAGAACCCCACCGGCATGGAAGGGAAGGGGGCACTGCAAACCAGCTCACCACGTTGTTCGGTGACCGGGTGACCGTCCTCGTTATATACCTCGACTTTCATGCCCAGGCCCCGGCACTGCAGTTCACCTCGCCACACCGGCAGGTTGGGGTTGCCCAGTGCGAAACAGGAAATGATGTCGGTGCCGCCGGCGATGGAGGACAGGCACAGGTCCTGCTTGATATTTTGGTATACGAAGTCGAAGCCTTCGGGTACCAGGGGAGAGCCGGTGGAGAGCATGGTGCGAAGACTGCCCAGGTCGTGGGTTCGGGCTGGAGCAAGACCGGCCTTGTTGAGCGCTTCAATAAACTTGGCCGAGGTGCCGAAGACGTTCATCTGGGAACTTTGGGCGTAGTCGAACAGGGTGTTGCCGTCGGGATGGAAAGGAGAGCCATCGTAAAGCAGTAATTCGGCGCCGCTGGCCAGTCCGGTTACCAACCAGTTCCACATCATCCAGCCACAGGTCGTGAAGTAGAAAAACTTGTCGCCTGGTTTGATGTTTGCGTGCAGGCGATGTTCTTTCAGATGTTGCAGCAAGGTGCCGCCAGCGCCGTGGACGATGCACTTGGGCGCGCCTGTCGTGCCAGAGGAATACATGATGTACAGCGGATGATCGAAGGGCAGTTGTTCGAATTCGATTTCTTTTGGCGTGTGGTCACCAGTGAATTCCTGCCAACTCAAGGCGCCGGGAATTTGCTGCGCCTTGCCGTTTTCCTCGCCCGCGTACTGGGCGACAACGACCTGTTTAACGCTGGGTAATTGCTGCAGCATTTCCCGGGCCACGGCCAGGGAGTCGAACCACTTACCGTTGTAAAAATAGCCATCGGCGACGAACAGCACCTTGGGTTCTATCTGGCCGAAGCGATCAATAACGCCGCGCAAGCCGAAGTCTGGTGAGCAGGATGAAAAGATCGCTCCGATGCTGGAGCTGGCCAGCATGGCGATGATTGCCTCTGGCATATTCGGAAGATAGGCAGCGATGCGGTCGCCGGGTTTAACCCCCAGTGCACGCATTGCCTGGGCTACCTGGGAGACGTGCGTGTACAGCTCATCCCGGCTCATGCTGCGCTGGACCTGGCTTTCACCGTTAAACCGCAGGGCGGTCTCGGGGCCGCGATGGCGCAGCAGGTTTTCGGCGAAATTCAGGCGGGCATCGGGGAACCAGCGGGCCCCGGGCATGGCCTCGGGATTTTCAAGAATTCTGTCGCCCCGCTTGCTCGCCAGCACATCGGTAAAGTCCCAGAGGCTATTCCAGAAATCCTCGGATTGATTCACCGACCAGTGATACAGCTCTTCAAAGCCACCTATCGGGAAATCATGGGTGCTCTCTACATGCCGGATGAATGCCGACATATTGGTTTGTTCCAGTTGCCCGGCATCCGGTTGCCATAGCGGGGTGGTCATATCTGAGGTCTCCAGGACAAACAAACCCGTTCCACTTAAAAAGTGCATTGACACCGATACTAGCTTGACGTTAACGTAAAGGTCAATGCAAATCCGGCCTGTATGCCAGTCCGGGTTTTTGTTTCTCGACGGAGGCTTGCCTCCGGTTTTCCTTGCGGAGTCGAACCTTGAATCGAACCTACAGCATATCTGAACTTGCCGAGGAGTTTGATGTCACCACTCGTACCCTGCGGTTTTACGAGGACAAGGGCATACTGAGTCCCCAGCGCAAGGGAACGGTGAGAGTCTACGGCGAGCGAGACAAGGTCCGGTTACGGCTGGCCCTGCGCGGAAAACGACTGGGCTTTTCGCTGGATGATTGTCGTGAAATCATCGAGATGTACGACCCCATCGCCGGTAACAAGTTGCGCCAGCTAAAACGCCTGCAGGACAAGATTCGTGAGCATCGCCAGGTGTTGTTGAGCAAGCGGGACGACATCGACGCCACGCTGAAAAATATGGCCGAAATTGAGGCCTTGTGCGAGCAGCACATGGCCACGAAATCGAATAATTCACCGGACAATAATTCCTGATCCCTGGTGGATTAGCGGAGTAAGAGGACAACGCATGAGTATCAACAGTGCCTACCCAACCCTGGACTTCGGCCTGGGCGAAACCATCGAAATGTTGCGCCAGACGGTGTATGAATTTTCCGCTGGCGAGATTGCACCTCGGGCCACCGAGATGGATGAGAGCAACAGCTTTCCCCAGGACCTGTGGCGAAAACTGGGTGACATGGGTTTGCTGGGTATGACGGTGGATGAGGAATTCGGTGGCACCGGATTGGGCTACCTTGCGCATGTGGTGGCCATGGAAGAAATCTCCCGTGCCTCGGCAGGTGTAGGCTTGTCTTACGGCGCGCACTCGAATCTGTGTATTAACCAGATTGCCCGTCACGGCACGCCGGCCCAGAAGGCTCGCTACCTTCCTGCATTGTGTTCGGGTGAGCATGTTGGAGCCCTGGCCATGAGTGAGGCTGGAGCCGGTTCTGACGTGGTGAGTATGCGTCTGAAGGCGGAACTCAAGGGTGACCATTACATTCTCAATGGCACCAAGATGTGGATCACCAATGGCCCGGAAGCCGAGACCCTGGTGGTCTATGCGAAGACCGACCCCGAGGCGAATTCCCGTGGCATCACGGCGTTTATTATTGAGCGCGGGTTCAAGGGTTTCTCCACCGCACAGAAGCTCGACAAGCTGGGCATGCGTTCATCCCAGACCTGCGAACTGGTGTTCGAGGATTGTGAAGTGCCTGTGGCGAACATCCTGGGGACCCTGAATAACGGCGTCGGCGTTCTGATGAGTGGGCTGGACTACGAGAGGGTGGTGCTTTCGGGTGGCCCCCTGGGAATCATGCAGGCTTGCATGGACCTGGTTGTTCCGTATGTGCACGAGCGCAAGCAGTTCAATAAATCTATCGGCCAGTTCCAGTTGATCCAGGGCAAGCTGGCGGACATGTACACCACCATGAATGCCTGCAGGGCATACGTGTATGCGGTAGCAGCCGCGTGTGATCGTGGTCAATCAGCTCGCAAGGACGCCGCCGGTGTGATCCTTTACTCGGCAGAGAAGGCGACCCTGATGGCCCTGGATGCGATCCAGATCCTGGGTGGAAACGGATACATCAATGATTATCCCGCAGGCCGTCTGCTGCGCGATGCAAAGCTTTATGAAATTGGTGCCGGCACCAGCGAGGTGCGTCGGATGCTGATCGGACGCGAACTATTCCAGGAATCGATCTAGTGCCTCTTCGGGGCTGGCTTGGGAGTCAGGTATGACGGTATTGAAATCAGGTATCGACAAGCGTTCCGGTGAGTTTGCCGAGAACCGCGAGGCGATGGAGTCCCTGGTCCGGGAACTGCGCGAGCGGGCCGCGGTGATAAAACTCGGTGGTGGCGAACGTGCAAGGGACAAGCATCTGTCCAGGGGTAAATTGCTGCCCCGGGATCGAATTCGCACCCTGCTGGATATGGGTTCTGCGTTTCTTGAGATCGGCCAGTTCGCCGCCTACGACATGTATGGCGGTGGAATTTCATCGGCGGGGATCATCACCGGCATAGGCAGGATTGATGGCCAGGAATGCATGGTGGTGGCCAATGACGCCACGGTCAAAGGTGGCACCTATTATCCCGCCACGGTAAAGAAGCATTTGCGGGCCCAGGAAATTGCCCGGGAGAATAATCTTCCCTGTATTTACCTGGTGGACTCCGGCGGCGCATTTCTGCCCATGCAGGACGAGGTGTTTCCGGACCGGGATCACTTCGGACGCATTTTTTACAACCAGGCCAACATGTCTGCCGAGGGCATTCCCCAGATTGCCGTGGTGATGGGTTCGTGTACCGCAGGCGGCGCCTATGTTCCGGCAATGTCTGACGAGAGCATCATCGTACGCAACCAGGGAACCATCTTCCTGGGTGGTCCGCCGCTGGTGAAAGCGGCAACCGGCGAGGTGGTCAGCGCCGAAGACCTGGGCGGGGCCGATGTGCATTCACGCACTTCCGGGGTAACCGACTACTACGCGCAGAATGACACCCATGCACTGGGTATGGCCCGTCGCTGCGTTTCTAATCTCAACCGGGTCAAGCGGCCTCAACTGGCCATGCGCGAAAGCCGTGATCCCCTGTATCCGGTGGATGATATCTACGGCATCGTGCCGCGTGATTCACGCAAGCCCTTTGATGTCAGAGAGATCATTTCCCGGATTGTTGACGGCAGTGAATTCGATGAATTCAAACAGCTTTACGGCAACACACTGGTCTGTGGATTCGCTCATATATTTGGCTACCCGGTGGGCATCGTCGCCAACAACGGCATCCTGTTTTCCGAGTCTGCGCTCAAGGGCGCCCACTTCATCGAGTTGTGCAGTCAACGGGGAATACCCCTTGTTTTCCTGCAGAACATCACTGGCTTTATGGTGGGCCGAAAGTATGAGTCTGGGGGCATTGCCAAGGACGGAGCCAAGATGGTGACCGCGGTGGCCAGTTCCAGCGTCCCCAAGTTCACGGTGATTATTGGCGGTAGTTTTGGTGCTGGAAACTACGGCATGTGTGGCCGTGCATACAGTCCGCGAATGATGTGGAGTTGGCCGAATTCCAGGATTTCCGTGATGGGTGGTGAACAGGCCGCCAATGTCCTGGCCCAGGTGAAGCGGGACAACATGGAAGCACGGGGTGAAAGCTGGAGCGCCGAGGACGAGCAGGCGTTCAAGCAACCGGTTCAGGATCAATACGAAACCCAGGGTAACCCCTATTACGCCAGTGCCCGGATGTGGGACGACGGCATCATTGATCCGGCGGATACCCGGACCGTGTTGGGCCTGTCCATTTCCGCAGCGCTGAATGCGCCCATTAAATCCACGCGTTTCGGCGTGTTCAGGATGTAGAGCCCAAGGGTCGGCTGGAGCTGAAAATGTTCGATAAGATTTTAATTGCCAACCGTGGCGAAATTGCCTGCCGGATTATTCACACGGCGCGCCGCATGGGTGTTTCCACAGTAGCGGTGTACTCGGAGGCCGATGCCAGTGCGCGTCACGTGGCCCTGGCTGACGAAGCTGTACTGCTGGGACCTGCATCTGCGGCGGAGTCCTACCTGCGAGTGGACCGGCTGGTGGATGCAGCCCGGCGCACCGGCGCCCAGGCCATACATCCCGGTTATGGATTTCTTTCGGAGAACGCCGAGTTTGCCCGTGCCTGTAAGGATGCCGGCCTGGTGTTTATCGGGCCCCCGGTATCTGCCATCCAGGCTATGGGTTCCAAGAGCGAGGCCAAGCGAATTATGGAAGCCGCCGGCGT
Source organism: uncultured Chromatiales bacterium (assembly GCA_937128475.1). Lineage (GTDB taxonomy): Bacteria > Pseudomonadota > Gammaproteobacteria > Steroidobacterales > BM003 > CAKZML01. The sequence goes on along the minus strand of CAKZML010000188.1, from coordinate 21,517 downwards.
ACCCCTGGTGCCCGGTTATCACGGCGAGGACCAGGATGCAGGCCTGCTGGCCCAGCAGGCTGATGCCATCGGTTATCCAGTCCTGATCAAGGCCTCTGCCGGTGGTGGCGGAAAGGGTATGCGAGTGGTGAACAGCGCCGGTGAATTTGCCACCGGCCTGGCAGCCGCGAAACGCGAGGCCATGGCGTCATTCGCTGATGACCGGGTATTGATTGAAAAATACCTGCTCCAGCCCCGGCACATTGAAATCCAGGTTTTTGCGGATGGCCAGGGTAACTGCGTGCATCTGTTTGAGCGTGATTGTTCCTTGCAGCGTCGCCACCAGAAAGTGGTGGAAGAGGCTCCGGGTCCGGGCATGGAACCGGCACGTCGCGAACAAATGGGTAAGGCCGCGGTGGCGGCAGCCCAGGCTATTGGCTACACCGGCGCTGGAACGGTTGAGTTCATTGTCTCCGCTGATGACGAATTCTATTTCATGGAAATGAATACCCGCCTGCAGGTGGAGCATCCGGTTACCGAATGCATCACCGGCCAGGACCTGGTGCAGTGGCAGTTGCAGGTTGCCTCGGGTGAGTTACTGCCCCTGGCCCAGGACGCCCTGGGTATCAACGGACACTCCATAGAAGTCCGAATTTATGCCGAAGACCCGGAGCGGGATTTCCTGCCGGCCACCGGCGCCCTGAAGCATTTGCGCTTCCCTCGGGAGAGCAAACACGTACGGGTGGACTCGGGAGTTCGCGAGGGCGATGTGATCTCCGTGCACTACGATCCGATGATTGCCAAGTTGATAGTCTGGGATCATGACCGGGATGCTGCCATTCGCAGGATGTTGCAGGCCTTGTCCGAAACAGAAATTGTCGGTGTCACCACCAACGTGGATTTCTTGTTCAGCGTGATTGCCCACCCCGGGTTCCGCAAGGGCAAGGTCGATACCGGATTCATTGATCGCCATCGCAGTGAACTCACCACGAGTTTGAATACTGATCCTGACCGTGGACTGGGGCTGGCAAGCTTGTTCCTTCTGGTGCAGCGAAAACGGCTGACCACCAGCCAGGCCATGGCCTCGGAAGATCCCTGGTCACCCTGGCAACGCGGTGACGGTTGGCGCATGAATGATGACAGCTACACCGTGCTGGAGTTTGAAATCGGCGGGGAACGGGTGGCAGTGAAGGCCCACTACCGCGGTGAGCATTACCTTCTGGATTTACCTGGCGGCAGTGTTCGCGGCGAAGCCCGGCTGAATCGGGATGGAATGCTGGTTGCCAGCCTGGACGGATTGCGGGTTCGGGCGAGGGTGGTGCAGCATGACAAGGAGTTGGTTGTCCTGCTTGATGGCGAGCGCCAGGCGCTGCTGATGCATGATCCCCTGGAGGCTGGACTCGAGGATGAAGCCGGTCCGGGGAGCTTGCGTTCACCCATGCCTGGCAAGGTCCTGGATGTGCTGGTATCCGAAGGCGACAAGGTGCAGCGTGGCACGCCCATGATCATCCTTGAAGCCATGAAAATGGAACACACGATTGTTGCGCCTGCCGATGGCACGGTGACCCGAATCAATTACGCGGCAGGCGACCTGATAGACGAGGGCGTGGACCTGGTGGAATTCGAGGCTGACTGATCAGCCTGTGGCGGAGTGGGTTACTGCCCTGTTCAGAGCAGTGGCCAGGGTCTTTGCGAGGAAGCGCCCGGTATAGGATTCAGGCACCTGTGCCACATCTTCGGGTGTGCCTTCTGCCAGGATTGTTCCGCCTTTCTCTCCGCCTTCGGGACCCAGGTCAATCACCCAGTCTGCGGTCTTGATGACATCAAGATTGTGCTCAATGATCACGATGGTATTGCCCTGGTCACGCAGCCGTTGCAGTACTTCCATCAGGTGCGCGATGTCATGGAAGTGCAGACCGGTTGTGGGTTCGTCCAGCAGGTACAGCGTGCGACCGGTAGCCCGCTTGGATAGTTCCTTGGCCAGCTTGACTCGCTGGGCCTCGCCGCCGGACAAGGTGGTGGCGTTCTGTCCCAGGCGAATGTAGGACAGGCCCACGTCCATCAGGGTTTGCAGTTTGCGCGCCACCAGCGGCACGTTCTTGAAGTACTCCAGTCCATCCTCGACGGTGAGTTCAAGCACCTCGTGGATATTCTTGCCCTTGAAACGGATGTCCAGGGTTTCCCGGTTGTAGCGCTGGCCCTTGCAGACATCGCAGGGCACATACACGTCTGGCAGGAAATGCATTTCTACCTTGATGACGCCATCGCCCTGGCAGGCCTCGCAGCGGCCACCTTTAACATTGAAACTGAAGCGCCCGGTCTTGTAGCCCCGGGAGCGTGCTTCCTGGGTGCCTGCAAACAAGTCGCGGATGGGCGTGAACAGTCCCGTGTAAGTTGCCGGATTGGAGCGCGGTGTGCGGCCGATCGGACTCTGGCTGATATCGATCACCCGGTCGAACTGCTCCAGCCCATCGATGCCATCACAGGGCGAGGCCTGTTCCGAAGAATCATTGATGGCCCTGGCAGCCTCGGCATACAGGGTGTCGTTAATCAGGGTGGATTTACCCGAGCCCGACACGCCGGTGACGCAGGTCATCAGGCCCACGGGAATACTGACCGTCACGTTCTTCAGGTTATTGCCGGTGGCATTATTTACCCTGATGAAACGCTTGGGATCCGCTGCGGTGCGCAGTGGTGGTACTGGAATAGCGAGTCGACCGGACAGGTATTTTCCGGTGAGTGAATCCGGGTGGTTCCTGATTTGTTCCGGGGTTCCCTGGGCCACGATCTCGCCGCCATGCACGCCGGCGCCCGGACCCAGGTCCAGCACGTGATCGGCGGTTTCAATGGCTTCTTCATCATGTTCCACAACGATGACCGTATTACCCAGGTCCCGCAGGTGGAACAGGGTGTCCAGCAGACGACGGTTGTCACGCTGGTGCAGTCCGATGGAGGGCTCGTCCAGGATGTACATGACACCCACCAGGCCGGAGCCGATCTGGCTGGCCAGCCGGATACGCTGGGCCTCGCCACCGGAGAGGGTTTCGGCGCTGCGGTTCAGGGTCAGGTATTCCAGGCCCACGTCCACCAGGAACTTGAGACGGCTGCGTAGTTCGTCGCGAATCTTGTTGGCGATTTCTCCACGCCAGCCTGGCAAGTCCAGGGAGTCAAACATCTCCAGGGCCCGGCCCACCGACATATTGGTCACTTCGGGCAGGGTGTAGACGTCGATGAACACGTGCCGCGCCGCGGTGTTCAAACGGTTACCGCCGCAGGAGGTGCAGGGCTGGGTGCTCAGGTACTTGGCCAGTTCCTCACGCACCATGTTGGACTCGGTTTCCCGGTACCGGCGCTGCATATTGGGAATGATCCCTTCGAAACTCTTTGTGTACTTCGACGATTCACCCCGCGCGTCCTGGTACTCGAAGCGGATAGGCTGTTCGCCACTGCCATACAGGATCACTTGCCTGATCTCGTCCGAGAGTTCCTCGAAGGGCGTTTCAATGTCGAAACCGTAATGGGCCGACAGGGCCTGGATCAGCTGGAAGTAGTAGTTGTTGCGCCTGTCCCAGCCGCGAATGGCACCGCCGGCCAGGCTCAGGTGAGGATGAGTCGCCACCCGTGATGGATCGAAAAACTGCTGGCTACCCAGGCCGTCACAGCTCTCGCAAGCGCCGGCAGGGTTGTTGAACGAGAACAAGCGGGGTTCCAGTTCCACCAGGGAGTAGCCGCACTGGCGACAGGCGAAGCGATCGGAAAACACAACATGTTCCCGCTCGGGTTCGTCCATGAACGCCAGGTGGGCCACGCCGTCACCCAGCTTGAGCGCCGTCTCAAATGATTCGGCAAGACGCAGGTCGGCATCCTCGCGAACCTTCAGCCGATCAACCACGACTTCGATGGTGTGTCGTTTACGCAGGTCCAGCTCGGGGGGCTCATCAAGTTCCAGCAACTCACCGTCCACCAGGGCACGAATAAAGCCCTGGGCACGCAAGTCCAGAAATACCCGGTGGTGTTCACCCTTGCGGTCTTTCACGACCGGCGCCAGCACCATGACTTTTGTTTCTTCGGGCAAGGCGATGACCTGGTCCACCATCTGGCTGACGGTCTGGGCCTGCAAATCGGTGTTGTGTTCAGGGCAGCGAGGGATGCCCGCCCGTGCAAACAGCAGTCGCAGGTAGTCATAAATTTCGGTGACCGTACCCACGGTGGAGCGGGGATTGTGAGAAGTGCTCTTTTGCTCGATGGAAATGGCCGGCGACAGTCCCTCGATATGGTCCAGGTCCGGTTTTTCCATGACCGACAGGAACTGGCGCGCGTAGGCCGACAGCGATTCGACGTAGCGACGCTGACCCTCTGCGTAAATGGTGTCAAAGGCCAGTGACGACTTGCCGGAGCCAGACAGCCCGGTGATCACAATGAGCTTGTCCCGGGGAAGCTCAACATCCACGTTCTTGAGATTGTGGGTGCGGGCCCCTCGGATAAGAATACGTTCCATCACTTCGCTTATCCTTGAATCAACCTGCTAATATACGCCGTTTCCAAAGCGACGAGCAAAGGATCGGAACAAGTGAGACGACAGTCCGCCAGTGGCATTGCCATGACACACGATGAAAAGAGCGCGGTAAGCGTCCTTGCGGGAATCTATGCCGTGCGCATGCTGGGACTATTCATGCTTCTTCCGGTGCTGGCGCTGTTCGCCTCGGGCCTGGAGGGAGCAACCCCAACGTTGTCGGGGCTTGCTGTGGGCGCCTATGGGGTGACCCAGGCCGGTTTGCAGATTCCATTTGGCTTGATGTCTGATCGATTTGGCCGGATTCCGGTGATTGCTTTCGGGTTGCTGATCTTTATTGCCGGAAGCGTGGTGGCAGCGTTCGCCACGGACATATGGACCCTGATCGGGGGCCGTGTATTGCAAGGTGCCGGCGCGATTTCCGCAGCGGTTACCGCATTGCTGGCGGATCGGACCCGTGACATCGTGCGTACCCGGGCTATGGCGATCATCGGTATCAGCATTGGCACTACCTTCATGCTCTCCATGATCCTGGGCCCGGCCCTGGCCGGCGTGGCCGGAGTTTCGAGTCTGTTCTGGTTCTCGGCTGCCCTGGGTGTGGGCGCCCTGGTCCTGTTGCTGGTGGTGTTACCCAAGGCTCCTGAGCAGGAAGTCGTTCATCACGCTGAAAAGCCGCGTTTCCTGGACACCCTCAAGGATGCCGAGTTACTGCGCCTGTATACCGGAGTATTTTTGCTCCACGCCGCGGTGACCGCCCTGTTCGTGGCGGTACCCTTCGCCCTGCGGGATGTGGCCGGACTGGTCGCTGCAGAGCACTGGAAGGTATATATGCCGGTGATCCTGATCTCATTGCTGGGCACCGTCCCGCTGATCATGATGTCAGAGAGACAGGGCGATCCCCGCAAGAGCCTGATTATCGGAATCTGCATATTGCTGGTGGGCCAGCTGTTGCTGGGATGGCAGCATGGCAGCACCCTGGCCATCTCTTTTGCCCTGGTGGTGTTTTTCGCCGGTTTCAACTTCCTTGAGGCCCGTTTGCCGTCCTTGTTATCCCAGTTGGCGACGCCCGAAAGGCGCGGCGCGGCCCTGGGTATCTTCGCCAGTTCCCAGTTCATGGGGGCCTTCGTGGGCGGCACTATGGGCGGTTGGCTGCGCGGCAGCTGGGGTCTTGAGGGCGTGTTTGCGGTCACCGCGAGCCTGGCGGCAGTGTGGTTGCTGCTTGCCCTGGGTGGGAAATCCGGCATTTCAGGCGATAAAGCCAATAATGAAGGGTGAGATTTTTGTCGGCTCGTCATACAATTGACGACCTTTTCCAGCCCGGGGATTTTCCCGGCAAACCCGATAACGTGATGGTGTAGTTATGGCTCGAGGCGTAAACAAGGTCATTTTGGTAGGCAACCTGGGCGCAGACCCGGAAACCCGTTACTTGCCCAGCGGTTCTGCTGTGACGAATATCCGAATTGCCACTTCCGAGAGTTGGAAAGACAAAACCTCCGGTGAGCAGCAGGAACGCACTGAATGGCACAATATTGTGTTTTTCGGACGCCTGGCTGAGATTGCTGCGGAATATCTGCGCAAGGGCTCCCAGGTTTATGTGGAAGGCAGCCTGCGTACCCGTAAATGGGAAGGCAAGGATGGCGTAGAACGCTACACCACCGAGACCGTCGCTAGTGAAATGCAGATGCTTGGTGGACGTTCAGGTGGTGGATCAGCGCCTGCCAGCGCTCCGTCCCAGGAATCCAGACGAAGCAGTCCCGCTCCGGCGAGCAGCGCCTCGGATGGTGATTTTGACGACGATATCCCATTCTAGCCAATGCTTGAACCGGGATTTCCCGGAGAAAACTGACGCAAAAATTCGGCGCGCCTGGACAGGGCGCGCCGTTTGCATTTCAGGTGGTGAGGGGATTGCGGGGGAAAATGGCCCTTGTCATGCCCACCATCTCAGGCCATGGCGGCCTGGAAATGATCGCTGTGGGAGAGTCCTGGCGAGAGGTTTCCTGAACAAGAATTCATCGTGTCTGCGTGGTACCGGAAGCGGGCATCTTACCCGTGATGCTCAAGGGCGAATGGGTGGGAATCATAGTAATTCCCGGTAATAACGGCTAATTTAACGGTTCGGTAATCAATGAATCAGGGGATGAGCGGAAAGCTCTATATCAAGACGTTCGGATGCCAGATGAACGAGTACGACTCGTCCAAGATGGCAGATGTGCTGGCTGAATCGCATGGGCTGACGGTGACCAATGATCCGTCGGAAGCCGATGTATTGCTGGTAAATACCTGTTCAGTGCGTGAAAAAGCCCAGGAGAAGGTTTTCTCCCTGTTGGGCACCTGGCGTCCGTTCAAGGAATTGCGTCCGGGTGTGGTGATCGGTGTTGGCGGTTGTGTCGCCAGCCAGGAAGGCGAGGCCATCACCAAGCGCGCTCCCTATGTTGACCTGGTCTTTGGTCCCCAGACTTTGCACCGCCTGCCGGAAATGCTGGAAAACGCCCGTGCCCAGCGCAAGGCCCAGGTGGATATCAGTTTTCCGGAAATCGAGAAGTTCGATCGCCTGCCCGAACCCCGGGCCGAAGGCGCCACCGCGTTCGTATCCATCATGGAAGGTTGCAGTAAATACTGCACCTTCTGTGTAGTGCCCTATACCCGCGGTGAAGAAGTCAGTCGTCCCTTTGACGACGTGATTACCGAGGTGGTGAAGCTCACCCAGCAAGGGGTGAAAGAAATTCATTTGCTCGGTCAGAATGTGAACGCTTTTCGTGGTGAGATGCACGATGGCACCCAGGCCGACCTGGCTACCCTGATTCACTACGTGGCGGCGGTAGAGGGCGTTGAACGCATTCGTTTTACAACCTCCCATCCGGTTGAATTTACCGACAGCCTGATCGAGGCCTATGCGGAAGTGCCTGAGTTGGCCAGCTTCCTGCACTTGCCCGTGCAGTCAGGCTCGGACCGTATCTTGTCGCTGATGAAGCGTGGGCACACCGTACTTGAATACAAGCAAAAGATACGTCGTTTGCGTGAGGCCCGTCCGAACCTGAGCATTTCCTCAGACTTCATTATCGGCTTCCCGGGGGAAACCGAAAAAGATTTCCAGGCCACCATGGACCTGATTGGCGAAATCGGTTTTGACCAGTCGTTCAGTTTTATTTATAGCGCGCGCCCGGGAACCCCTGCTGCGTCGCTTCCTGATGACGTGGACCAGGACGAGAAGCACAAGCGTCTGTCTATCCTGCAGCAACGTATTAACCAGAAGGCCCGGGAGATTAGCGAGGGTATGGTGGGAAGTGTGCAGCGCGTGTTGGTGGAGCGGAATTCGAAGAAAGACTCAAAGCAGCTTGCCGGGCGGACTGAAAACAATCGCTGGGTAAATTTCGATGGCCCGCCAGAGTTAATTAACCAGTTTGCCACGGTGCTTATTACTGAAGGCTTGCCGAACTCCCTGCGTGGCCGCCTGCAAACAACGGAACAATCTTGAACGCTGAAATTGCCAAGACAGACCTGGTGCTGGAGCCGGCAGACAATACTCGCCTTGCACAGGTATGCGGACAATTTGACGAGAATCTCCGCTTGCTGGAACGGCGCCTGAGCGTGGGTATCAGTAATCGCGGTAATCACTTTGTGTTGTCTGGTGAGCAGGTGGCCGTTGAGGCCGCTGGCAAGGTCCTGACCCAGCTCTACGAGCTGGCGTCGAGAGAACATTTGAACCCGGAGCGCGTTCATATGGCTATTCAGGAAGCAGGAATGGAAAGCGGTGCGAGCGGTGAATCGGCCGAGATGGAACTGATCGTCAAGACGCGCAAACGCACTATTCGTGCCCGGGGCGTCAATCAGCGCAGCTATATAACGCAGATGCGCGAGCAGGACCTGACATTTGGCGTGGGACCGGCGGGTACAGGTAAGACTTACCTGGCGGTGGCTGCGGCGGTGGAGGCCCTGGACACGGAAAAGGTGCGCCGAATCATACTGGTCAGGCCGGCGGTGGAGGCGGGTGAACGCCTCGGTTTCCTGCCCGGTGACCTTGCCCAGAAGGTGGACCCCTATCTTCGCCCCATGTATGACGCGCTATACGAGATGCTCGGTTTCGACCGGGTAGCCAGGCTGGTGGAAGCTCACGTTATTGAAATTGCTCCCCTGGCGTTCATGCGCGGCCGCACCCTGAATGAATCTTTCGTGATCCTGGATGAGGCCCAGAATTCGTCTGTTGAACAGATGAAGATGTTTCTCACCCGTATCGGATTTGGTTCCCATACCGTGGTGACCGGGGACATAACCCAGACTGACCTGCCTCGCAGCCAACTCTCGGGTCTGCGTCACGCCCTGGAAGTTCTCCACGACGTAAGCGGCGTCGGATTTACTCATTTCTCCGCCCGGGACGTGGTGCGCCACCCGCTGGTGCAGCGCATTGTCCAGGCCTATGAGCGACACCAGGATGACTGATACGGGTCATGTATCCGGCCAGGCCCTGGAGCTGGATTTCCAGCTGGCTTGTGATGCACTTCCGGGAATTCCCGAGGTGGCACAGTTTGCTACCTGGGCCGAGGCGGCCCTGGTCGGTGAGCGTGACCAGGCAGAGCTGAGTATTCGCGTGGTCGACGCCGAAGAAGCCAGGGCGATGAACCTGCAATATCGTGGCAAGGACTATGCGACCAATGTGTTGTCCTTCCCGGCGGATATACCCGATTACGTTGAGCTTCCCTTGTTGGGCGACCTGGTGATTTGTGCTGCGGTGGTGGCTGCGGAAGCTGCCGAGCAGGGCAAGACACCGGAGGCGCACTGGGCGCACATGGTGGTGCACGGAGTGCTGCACCTGCTTGGCTACGACCACATTGATGATTCACTGGCGGAAGTCATGGAGAACAGAGAGCGTAAAATACTTTCTGACTTCGGTTTCGCTGACCCTTATACGCCGGCCGATTAAGTAGACGAGCCGGATTCGCATTACTTCAGGAGATTACCCTAATGTCAGATGACCAACCTCCAAGTAGCAACGGTCTCGGGAAACCGGGCTGGTTGCGCCAGTTACTTTGGCGCCTTGGTAATCTTCCCCGTAATCGGGAGGAGTTGACCCAGGTTCTTGATGAACTTGCCGGGTCTGGAATTCTGGATGTGCAGGAACTGGGCATGATTCGTGGCGTGCTCGAGGTATCGGAGTCCCAGGTGAGGGATATCATGATTCCGCGTTCCCAGATGGTGGTGCTTGATCGTGATGATGAGCCCCAGAAAATGCTTGAGGTCATTAATGCCTCTGGTCACTCGCGCTTCCCTGTGATCGGTGAAGACCGTGACGAGGTGATTGGCGTTTTGTTGGCAAAAGATTTGCTGCGCTTTTTCGCTGAAAGCGAGGAAGGGCGTTTTGATATTCGCGAGTGCTTGAGACCTGCGGTGTTTATTCCCGAGAGCAAGCGCTTGAATACCATGCTTAAGGATTTCCGGGTCAGCCACAATCACATGGCAATCGTGGTGGATGAGTACGGTGGCGTGTCGGGTCTGTTGACCATTGAAGACGTGCTCGAGGAAATCGTCGGTGAAATTGGCGACGAACATGACATCGAGGAAGATGTTGAAATTGTGCGGGAGAGCGCCAGGCGCTTCCTGGTCAAGGGCTATACCAAGGTATGGGATTTCAACGACTATTTCGGCTCCAAATTTCTTGATGAAGAGTTTGATACCGTGGCCGGCATGATCATGCACCAGTTGGGGCGCCTGCCCCGCCGCGGAGAGGTGCTGAAATTGGGCGATATGGAAATGCGTGTCACCCGGGCCGATCGTCGCAGGATTGAGACTGTCCAGGTCACCCTTGCAGAAGACCATGTTGAGCCCCAGGGGGATTCCGCCTGAGTCGCCCGGGTAAGCAACGCGCTGTCGAGACCATCCAGCGATGGTTGCACTGGCGGATAGGATTGTCCGCAATGGCCGGGGCTATCCTGCCCCTGGCATTCGCTCCGCTGTCTGCCTATCCCCTGGCGCTTGCCGCGCCGGCCCTGCTTTTTCTTCTGATAGACGGGCAGCGTCCAGGGTTTGCCGCCCGATGTGGATTTGCCTTTGGCTTCGGCATGTTTGTTTTTGGCACCTACTGGCTATACATCAGCGTTCATCACTTCGGCAAGGCGCCTTTGTATATCGCCCTGCCTGTGATGATGAGCCTGATCGCCGTCATGGCGGCCTGGTATTCCCTGCTGGCCTGGGTTTGCGCTCGATGGTTGACGGGCTCTGCAAGTACCCGCTGGTTGTTGAGTTGGCCGGCCGCCTGGGTGATCGGTGAATGGCTTCGGGGCTGGGTCGGATCGGGATTTCCCTGGCTGAGCCTGGGTTACAGCCAGGTGGACAGTCCTCTTGCCGGGTTCGCGCCGCTGGCCGGCGTGTACGGGGTGAGTTGGGCCACTGTGCTGGTGGCAGGCGGAATCGTATTGTTCCTGCGTGGCTCGGCAAAATCCAGGTGGCTGGGAATTTTCGCAGCCCTTGCGGTCTGGCTGGGAGGCGCAGTATTACGCACAGTCTCCTGGACCGTGGCCGAGGGTGAGCCCGCCCAGGTGATGCTGGCCCAGGGGAATATATCCCAGGATCGGAAGTGGCTTCCCGAGCAGCGTCAGCCCACCCTGGACCTGTATCGCGACCTTACCCTGGCGAACCTGGACAGCGAGTTGATCGTCTGGCCCGAGGCGGCGATCCCTGCCTTGGTTTCCGAAGAGACGGGCTACCTTTCGGAGGTCTGGACCCAGGTGCAGGAAGCCGGCGGGGTGCTGGTCCTTGGGGTGCTCCGGCTGGACAGTTACGACTGGGAAGTTCGCAACTCGCTACTGGCACTGGGTGAAGAACCGAGTTTCTACGACAAGCGACACCTGGTGCCCTTTGGCGAATATTTCCCGGTGCCGGATTTTGTACGTAACTGGTTGCGCCTGATGAGCCTGCCGTATTCTGATATTGAGCCCGGCACTGATGATCAGGAAGTTCTCAAGGCCGGGCGTTTTCGTATCGCACCCACGATTTGTTACGAGGATGCGTTCGGGGCCGAGCAGCGACTATTCCTCCCCGAGGCGAACCTGCTGGTGAATGTCAGCAATGATGCGTGGTTCGGGGATTCAGTGGCGCCTCATCAGCACCTGCAAATTGCCCGAATGCGGGCTCTTGAGACAGAACGCTACCTGATCCGCAGCACCAATACCGGTGTTTCGGCCGTGGTGGATTCCAAGGGCCGGGTGGTGGCGCGATCTCCCCAGTTCCAGGTGGCGACCCTCAAGGCCACGGTTCAGCCGTTGACCGGTGCCACACCATTCGTCTCCGGCGGAACCCTGCCGCTGCTTGGCCTGCTGTTGCTGGCGATTGTGGCCGGCACACTGCCAGCCCGATTTCGGCAGCATAAACCTCGCTGAATACAGGCTGATCCGGCTAAAATCCGGTATCCTTACTTGTTTTACAGAACACGCGAGCAAGCCGCCGTCATGGACCCCATTTATCGACCCGAAATCATTGAGCCCGAAGCCCAGAGTTATTGGGAGGACAATGATTGTTTCGTCGCCAAGGAAGATCCCACCAGGGAAAAGTATTACTGCCTGGTGATGTTCCCCTATCCCAGTGGTCGTGCCCACATGGGTCACGTGCGCAATTACACCATTGGTGACCTGATCGCCCGCTACCAGCGGATGCTGGGGAAGAACGTGCTGCACCCCATGGGTTGGGATGCGTTTGGCCTGCCGGCAGAAAACGCGGCCATCAAGAACAAGGTGCCGCCGGCCAAGTGGACCTACGAGAACATTGCCTACATGCGCGAGCAGTTCAAGCGCCTGGGGCTGGGGTATGACTGGAGCCGCGAGTTGGCGACTTGTCGTCCCGAGTACTATCGCTGGGAGCAATTGCTGTTCACCCGGCTGATGAAGAAGGGCATGGTTTATCGCAAGGAAGCCGTGGTCAACTGGGATCCGGTGGATCAGACCGTGCTGGCTAACGAGCAGGTTATCGATGGTTGTGGCTGGCGCTCCGGCGCCCCGGTTGAGCGGCGTGAGATTCCCCAGTGGTTCATGAAGATCACTGACTATGCTGACGAGTTGCTGGAAGGCCTGGACAAGCTGGAAGGCTGGCCTGAAGCAGTGCGTACCATGCAACGCAACTGGATCGGTCGCTCGGAAGGTCTGGAAATTAATTTTGAGGTGTCCGGTGGCGAGCCGCTGACGGTATTCACCACACGTCCCGACACGCTTTACGGTGTGACCTACATGGCTGTGGCGGCAGAACATCCCCTGGCCGTGGCCGCTGCCAAAGATAATCCCGAGCTGAGCGCCTTTCTCGCCGAATGCCGAAATACCAAGACGGCTGAAGCGGACATGGAAACCATGGAGAAGAAGGGCATGCCGCTGGGGATCACGGTGCGCAACCCGATCAATGGTCAGGAAGTGCCGGTGTGGGCGGCTAATTTTGTGCTCATGACTTATGGCACGGGTGCGGTGATGTCGGTACCGGGCCACGATCAGCGTGACTGGGAGTTCGCTACCCAGTACGGACTGGATATTCGCCAGGTGATCGCACCTGCCGATGGTAGTGAGTTTGACCTGGGCGAGTGCGCCCTGACCGAGAAGGGTGTGCTGGTTAATTCCGGTAAACACGACGGCCTGGATTTCCAGCAGGCATTTGATGCCATTGCTGAGCAGTTCGAGCAGTCCGGTCTTGGCAAGCGCAAGGTGAATTACCGACTCAGGGACTGGGGTGTGTCGCGCCAGCGTTACTGGGGAGCACCGATCCCTGTCATCAACTGTGATGACTGCGGCGCCCTGCCTGTGCCGGAAGAAGACCTGCCGGTAGTGCTGCCCGAGGACGTGTCCTTTGAAGGCGTGAGTTCGCCGATCAAGACCATGCCAGAGTTTTACGAGACCCCTTGCCCCGAGTGCGGCAAGCCGGCAGTGCGTGAGACCGATACCTTCGATACCTTCATGGAGTCGTCCTGGTATTTCTCTCGCTACGCCAGTCGCAACTGCGATACCGCGATGGTGGACGAGCGGGCTCAGTACTGGATGCCGGTGGATCAGTACATCGGTGGTATTGAACACGCAATCTTGCACCTGCTTTACGCGCGCTTCTTCCAGAAGCTGATGCGTGACGAGGGCATGCTGGATGTGGACGAACCGTTTGCCAACCTGCTGACCCAGGGCATGGTGCTGAAGGACGGATCGAAGATGTCCAAGTCCAAGGGCAATACCGTGGATCCCCAGGAACTGATTGATCGCTACGGCGCAGACACGGTTCGACTGTTTATGATGTTTGCCTCGGCTCCGGAGCAATCACTGGAATGGTCGGACGAGGGTGTCGAAGGCGCTTACCGCTTTATCAAGCGACTGTGGCGCGCGGTGTCGCAACACCTGGAACTGGGTCCCGTTACCCAACCTGAGTCCGGTGAATTGTCACCCCAGCTCAAGGACCTTCGTCGCAAGTTACATGAGACCATCTTGAAAGTTGGTGATGACTACAGTCGTCGCTATACCTTCAATACGGCGATTGCGGCCATCATGGAATTGATGAACGAGCTGGCCAAGGTGAAAGAGACCGACGAACAGTCCCGGGCACTGTCCCAGGAAGTGCTGGATGCGGTGGTGTTGATGCTCTCGCCGATCCTGCCTCACGTGTGTCACCGTATCTGGCTAGACCTTGGGCATGAGCGTGCGGTGATTGAGCAAAGCTGGCCTGTCCACGATCCCGAAGCCCTGGTCAGAGACGAGGTTGAGTTGGTGGTCCAGGTTAACGGCAAGTTGCGCTCACGAATTTCGGTGGCGGCCGGTGCCAGTGCGGAAGAGGTCCAGGCGATTGCCATGGCCGATCCCAATGTGCAGCGCTTTGTTGAGGGCAAGCCCTTGCGCAAGGCGATCGTGGTCCCAAATAAACTGGTAAACCTGGTGGTCTGATCGATGAAATTTCCCTGCAAAATACTGCTCACCGTGTTGCTGGCTGCTTCGCTGTCGGCGTGCGGCTATCAGTTGCAAGGTAATGAGCGTTTACCGGATTTCATGGCAGTGACCTATATCCAGACCGGCAACCAGTACAGTGACCTGGCTCTTTCCCTGGAGCGTAGATTGAGAGCGGCGGGAGTCGAGACGACTCGCTCTCCGGAAGGGGCTACCGCGGTATTGCGATTGAACAAGGATGAGTTTGGCCAGCGCTTGCTCTCGGTGTCGGCTGAGAACGTGCCCCAGGAATTTGAGGTCTATTACACGATTGCCTACCAGGTGCTGGTGGATGGGACGGTGCTGCTGGAAGTGGATTCCAGGACCCTGACCCGGGACTATACGTTTGACCCCACAGATGTACTGGCCAAGCGCCGTGAAGAAGAGTTCCTGCGTGCAGACCTGGCTAATGACCTGGTCAGGCTGATGATGCGACGCATTGCCACTCTGAAATTGCCAGAGGAATAACCTTTTTAATCGCAGCGCAGCGGATTCCCGGGGAACACGGCACGTTGCGAAAGGTTATTGGATAGATATAGATTACGGATAACGTCTTCACCATGCTGGGTTAACGTTTTGCCAAATCGACTTATACAATTGTTAGCAGGACCGCTGGTCGCAGCACTGTTGTGCCTGCAAGCATTAAACCTGGTGCATGAAGTCACTACGCCTGCTCATGAGTCGGGACAGCAGTGCGAATTTTGCCTCAAGTTTGATCGAACTGGTTCCGCCCTGGCTCAATCGCCTCAGCTAGCTCCCTTGCCCTGGGTGTGGGTGGCTCTGGTGGTTCCCGCTATTCACAAGTTGCCCGTGGCACAGGCCCTGGTTCCGGAATCTCGCGGCCCTCCTGCGTGATGCCATGACTCCACGCAGGGCTTTGCACCTGCCGGGAGCTTTACCAGGTGACGCGTTGTTCATCATGAACGCGCAATGTGAATAGACTGTGGAACTTTTATAATGAATCGATACACCCTGATTGTCTTGATTGCCCTGGGTCTGGCGGGTTTTAGCAACCCCTCGGTCGGCCAGGTACAGATGTCCAATAATGCGTTCAATCCGGCGATGAGCCTGATTCTGGACGGTAAATTTGCCGCCTATTCTGGCGATTTCGCCGGCTATGATTTTGCTGGCTTCCCCCTGGATGCCGAGGTTTCCCCGCCACCCGAGGGATTGTCCCTGGGTGAAAGCGAGTTGGTGTTAAGCGCCAACGTGGACGACCTGTTTTACGGATTCATGACCGTGGCGCTGCACCAGGACGAGGGCAGCACCGAGGTGGAATTGGAGGAAGCCTGGATAGAGACCTTGTCGCTGCCGGCTGGACTGGGAGTAAAAGCCGGTGCGATGTATTCGGAAATCGGCTACCAGAATTCTCGTCACCCGCATTCCTGGGACTTCGTGGATGCTCCCTTGCCCTATGCAGTCATGCTGGGTGGGAATTTTTCCGATACCGGTGTCCAGCTTCGCTGGCTGGCGCCCACAGACCTGATGCTGGAAATGGGCGCTGAAGTACTGCGCGGTGAAAGCTATCCTGCATCTGGCGCAGGTAACAGTGGCACCGGTGCATGGACCGCCTTCGCTCACCTGGGCGGCGACCTGGGTGATAGCCAGAGCTGGCGTGTCGGCCTGTCTTACCTGTCGGGGAAAGTAGTAGACCGGGAGTACGACCCTGCAGTGGGTCCGGGTTCTGACCTGGGTGCGTTTACCGGGGACAGTTCGGTGGCCATCGTGGATGCGGTGTGGAAGTGGGCGGAAAACGGAAACCCTCGGCAGCGCAACCTGGTGGTACAGGCTGAATACCTGGTACGCCAGGAGGATGGCTTGCTGGAAATGGGCGGTGACAATTTTAATGGCACCAGTCCCTACGATATTTCCCAGGACGGTTTTTACATCCAGGGTGCCTATCAGTTTCGACCGAGTTGGCGAGTGGGACTTCGCTACGATCGCGTGAGTGCCGATAACGCGGCCTTGTTGCCTCCGCTGGAGGGATTGCTGGAAACCGCGGGATCCCCAAGCCGGATAACCGCCATGCTTGATTACTCCCGCAGCGAGTTCAGCCGTCTGCGTTTTCAAGTTGCCACGTTGGACAATGGTCGAAGCAGTGATAGCCAGGTCATGCTTCAGTACATCATGAGCATCGGCGCCCATGGCGCCCATCAGTTCTGAGGCCTGCATCATGAAAAAATTGATGGTTTTGATCGTTGCGATGCTTGCCAGTCCCGGATTGGTTCATGCCGAGTTGAATGTGTTTGCCTGCGAAGCCGAATGGGCTGATCTGGCGAGAGAACTCGGTGGCGAACAAGTAAAGGTGGAAAGTGCCACCACGGGTTTGCAGGACGTGCATTACATCCAGGCCAGGCCCAGCCTGATTGCCCGGGTGAGAAATGCTGACCTGGTGATTTGCACCGGCGCCGACCTGGAAGCCAGCTGGTTGCCATTGTTGTTGCGCAAGGCGAATAACCGGGATGTGCTGCCTGGTCAGCCGGGTTTTCTTGCCGCATCGGAATTTGTCACACTGCTTGAAAAGCCCCAGGTGCTGGACAGGGCGGCCGGAGATATTCACCCATTTGGCAATCCTCATATCCAGATGGACCCACGCAATATTGGCCTGGTTGCCGCAGAGTTGGGCAAGCGCCTGCAAGTTCTGGATTCAGCCAATGCAGAGGCCTACGCCGCTCGCTCCGCAGATTTCCAGGGACGATGGAATTCAGCTGTCCAGGACTGGGCAACGCGACTGGAGGCCTTGCAGGGCTCAAGGCTTGTGACTTACCACCGCAGTTGGGTGTACCTGTTTACCTGGGCCGGGCTGGTTGAGGCGGGGACCCTGGAGCCCAAGCCGGGTGTGCCACCGAGCAGCAGTTACTTGTCGGAGTTACTGGCCACGCTCAAGGGCCAGGAAATACTGGGTATCGTGCATGCTTCCTACCAGGATTCACGTCCCTCTGAATGGCTTTCAGAACGCACCGGCATCCCGGTTCTGTTGCTTCCCCATACCGTGGGCAGCACGCCCCAGGTAACAGACTTGTTCAGCATGTTCGAGGTACTGGTAAGTACCCTTGAAGGGGCAGCTAAATGAACTGGAATGCGCTGGATATCAGCATTCTTGGTCCGGCCTTGCTGGCGGGCGTGCTGGTGTTGTCCACCCACGTACCCCTGGGCAGGGAAGTCCTCAAACGGGGCATTATTTTTATCGACCTGGCCGTTGCCCAGTTGGCCGGCCTGGGTGTCATCCTGGCCAGCACCCTGGGTTGGGAAATCCATGGCTATCCAGCCCAGGCTGCGGCTTTCACTGCGGCTATTGCCGGCGCCATCTTCCTGACCTGGGTAGAGCGCAACCTCAAGGATGTGCAGGAAGCCATTATTGGTGTGATGTTTGTCCTGGCGGCAACCGCAAGCATGGTGCTGCTGGCCAACAATCCCCGTGGTGGCGATGAACTCAAGGAATTGCTTGTAGGCCAGATTCTATGGGTGGACCTGGCGGCCCTGGGTCCGGCTGCGGTGATGTCGTTGGTGGTGCTGGTTGCATGGTTTTTCCTGCGCCACAAAATTCAACGCATCGGGTTCTATATACTGTTCTCACTGAGTGTCACGGTTTCGGTGCAGCTGGTAGGGGTCTACCTGGTGTTTTCCAGCCTGATTATCCCTGCCCTGCCGACCCGCAACCTGGGTAGCAAGGGCTTGTGGGCGGCTTACGCCGTCGGGCTAGCCGGATATATCCTGGGTATGCTGTTGTCGGCCCTGATGGATCTTCCCACCGGCCCGGTGATTGTCTGGTCCATGGCCGTCGTGGCGGTGATTGTGGGTCTACTGCGCAAGAGGAATGCCAACTAGTGAAAGTACCGGCCAATGCACTGGCACAAAAGCTCAAGAGCGGCCTGGCCGGGGCCTACCTGGTCAGTGGCGACGAGCCCTTGCTGGTGGGAGAGGTCTGCGATGCGATTCGCGCAGCCGCTCGTGCCCAGGGTTTCGATGAGCGTGACCTGCACGTGGCCGAGCGTGGCTTTGACTGGGATGGCTTGATTGCCTCTGGCAGCAACCTGTCATTGTTTGCCAGCCGAAAGATTGTCGAGTTGCGCCTGCCTACCGGGAAGCCCGGCGATAAGGGCGGCAAGGCAATCAGTGAAATGGTCGGTCATGCCGATCCGGATACTCTGCTACTGGTGGTGGCTCCCCAGCTGGACAAGCGCAGCCTGGGTACAAGCTGGGCCAAGGCCATCGACGCTGCCGGCCTGGTGGTTCAAATCTGGCCGGTGGAAGAGTCCCAGATGCCGGGTTGGATCAAGCAGCGCCTGAGGGCCAGCGGATTGCAGGCGGACGAGGAGGCGGTGCGGCTACTGGCCACCCGGGTTGAGGGCAACCTGATGGCCGCCCAGCAGGAAATTGACAAGCTGGTATTGCTGCACGGTAGCGGGAAACTCAATGCCGACATGATCCAGGCAGCGGTTTCAGACAGCTCCCGGTTCGATATTTTTGACCTGGTGGATGCCGCCTTGCTGGGCGACTCTTCCAGGGCACTGAGAATTCTCCAGGGTCTGCGTCAGGAGGGCGTGGAGCCGGTCCTGATTTGCTGGGCCCTGAGCCGCGAGGCGCGCACCTTGTCGCCCCTGGCGTGGCAAATCAGCCATGGGGACGCTCCCGGTCAAGTCCTGAATAAAGTCTGGGCGAGGCGCAAACCACTGGTTTCTGCCGCCTTGCAGCGCCATTCATCGGGGTCGATTCATGCCCTGCAACTCCAGTTGGCCCGGGCAGATCGCGTGGTCAAGGGCCAGGCAAGTGGCGCAATTTGGGACGAACTGGCCCTTATCGTGGCAAAATTGGCGGGTACCAATCTTAGATTGAAGGCCGCAGGTTGAGATTTTCGATCACCCTCAAAGTAAAACCACCCCGGAATCCGTGATGGAGCGACAACAGGCTCCTATTGGTGTGTTCGGTGGAACCTTCGATCCGATTCACTTTGGCCACCTGCGTACCGGCTACGAATTGCTGCAACTACTCAGGCTGGACGAGGTGCGTTACCTTCCTTGCGGACTGCCGCCCCACCGGGGAGTGCCGGTTGCTTCGGGGCAGGCGCGACTTGAAATGGTTCGTGCCGCGGTGGCTGGTCGACCTGGGTTGGTGGTGGACGATCGGGAATTGCATCGCGACGGTCCATCGTATTCGGTGGATACCTTGCAAGACCTTCGTAAGGATTTCCCGGATCGTTCCCTGTGTCTGATCGTGGGAATGGACGCCTTCCTGGGGTTTCCGGACTGGTCGCGCTGGCAGCAGATTTTCGAGCTCGCCCATGTGGTGGTGGCGAAGCGACCCGGCTGGAGCGCACCGGATATGGGTGAGCTGGATGGGGTTTTGTCGCAGCGGGAAACCGCGAGGGTGAGAGACCTGCATGAGGCAGTGTCAGGACGGATTTATATACATGCCGTGACCCAGTTGGAGATATCCAGCACGGCGATCAGGCAGATGGTATCGGCAGGACAGGAACCGCGTTTCCTGGTTCCCGATGAGACATGTGAAATTATCAAGCGTAGCGGTTGCTACGCAGACCGCGCTAAAACAGAGGATACAAACCGTTGATGGATAGCAAGACATTGCAGGCCCTGGCAGTAACTGCTCTTGAGGATGGAAAAGCTCACGATATCAAGGTCATAGACGTTCGTGGCCGGACCAGTATTGCCGATTACATGGTGCTTGCGACCGGCACCTCGGATCGCCACTGCAAGTCGCTGGCGGATCGGGTGGTTGATGCATCCAAGGAATCCGGATTACGCCCCCTGGGGGTGGAAGGCACCGAGGGCGGAGAGTGGATCCTGGTGGATTTGTACGACGTTCTTGTGCATGTCATGCAGCCTCGTGTACGCGATTTCTACAACCTTGAAAAGTTGTGGGATGTGGTGGCACAGCGCCGCGGGAAAACTGACGGTACTGACTAGCATGCGTTTGCGCCTGCTTTCTCCAGGACAAAAGATGCCTGCGTGGATACAGCAGGGATTTGCCGAATATGCCCAACGTATGCCCCGGGAGTGCAAGCTGGAATTGCTGGAAATTCCCCTGGGCAAACGTGCCCGGGGTATTCCGGTGGACAGAGCCATTGAGGCGGAGGGCGAGCGCATGCTCGCTGCCATCAAGCCAGGTGATTGGGTGGTGGCCCTGGAAGTGAATGGCAAGTCGTTTAGCACCGAGGTGCTGGCAGGCCATCTTGAGAACTGGATGGGCGATGGCCGTGATGTATGCCTGTTGGTAGGCGGCCCGGATGGATTAGCGCCGCCGTGTATCGAACGGGCCGACATGAGTTGGTCCCTATCCAGGCTTACCATGCCTCATGGTTTGGTCCGTGTGATGCTGGCCGAGCAATTGTATCGGGCCTGGTCGGTGATGAAGGGCCATCCCTATCACCGGGCCTGAAGGGTCCGACAGTCGCTGTGGCGGCCACCCGTTAGTTGATATTTGCGCGGCTTGCGGGAAGAGTCGGAAAAGATGACACTTCCATATATGAATCAAGACTTTATCTACCTGGCATCCGCCTCCCCCAGACGAGCGGAGTTGCTGGGACAAATCGGTGTTCGGTTTTCAACACTGATTCCTGACCTGGATGAGACTCCCCTGACCGGAGAGCTGCCAGAGGACTACGTCGTGCGCATCGCAAAAGAGAAAGCCGAGTTTGCCGGTGAACACCTGGTGCCCGCCGGTTCAGCGGTGCTGGCGGCGGATACAGCGGTGGTGCTGGGTGATGAGATTTTTGGCAAGCCACTTGATCGGGATGATGCGCTGGCCATGTTGGCTAAATTATCCGGACGCGAACATCGTGTTTTTACCGCCGTTGCCTTGTATGTAGAGGGAACGACCCGGTTCGTAGTGAGTGAGAGCAAAGTCGAATTCAAAACCTTCAGCCCCGGGGAGGCCGAGGCGTATTGGAACACCGGTGAGCCGGCCGACAAGGCCGGAGCCTACGGTATACAGGGTATGGGTGCGGTTTTTGTGAAACACTTGCAGGGTAGCTATTCTGGCGTAATGGGCCTGCCTCTTTTCGAGACTGCCCAACTGCTGTCGGAGGCCGGGTTGGCTTCTATGGTGACGCGTAAATGAACAGGGAAATTCTCATCAATGT
>CAKZML010000187.1 GCA_937128475.1 uncultured Chromatiales bacterium | reverse complement strand
GGGAAATAGGTGCCTGTCCCCAATTTATTGAGTTAGGGTTGCTGTCCCCTTATCTGCTTAGGTGGAGGACTGGGCGGTTACGTCCACGTACATCACCAGTTTCTGGCCTGGCTGCAGGTACTTGGACTTGGCCAGGGTGCTGGTGTTCCATTTCTGGATTTCGCCGACGCTGACGCGGAAGCGGGAAGAGATGCTGGCAAGGGAGTCGCCCTTGCGCACGGTGTAGGTCACCTTGCGTACCTGGTCCGAGGGAGAACTACCCACCTGGGCGACGCTGCCGTCGGTCCAGATCACCAGCTTCCTGCCGACAGACAATGTGTCGCCCGGGGCCATGCCGTTCCACTTGGCCAGGTTCCGGGTGGAGACACCGTATTTCTTGCCAATGCTCCAGAAGCTTTCACCGGACTTCACCACGTGCTGGGCCTTGCTCACGCCACCGGGACGGGACATGGTGCTGGACAGGCGTGAATCCGCTGACTTGGTGTAGCTGTCCAGGCTGCGGGTGGCGGTGGGGATCATCAAATATTTTCCGGCACGGATCATGGAGCCGTTCAGATCGTTCACCTCACGCAGCAGTTCCACCGTCGTGCCGTTCTTGCGTGCGATGTTACTGAGCACATCGCCGTTCTTAACCTTGTAACGCACCCACTTAACCCGATCCCGATCAGGCAGATCGGCCAGGGCCTGGGTCAGCACCGGGGCGGCATCCACCGGCACCATCAAGCGGTGAGGACCATCCGGATCGGTGGCCCAGCGGTTGAAGCCGGCATTCAGTGCATACAGTTCGTCGATATCCAGTCCGGCCAGGTCAGCAGCCAGGGCCAGGTCAATCTGGGCGTCCGTGGCAACTTCCTCAAAATACGGAGTGTCCTCAATGGCCGGCAGGGTCAGGCCCAGGGACTCGGGATCGGCAACCACCGCCCGGATGGCCAGCAACTTGGGTACGTAGGCCTCGGTTTCCTTGGGCAGCGACAAGCTCCAGAAATCCGTATCGCGGGAACGGTTCAGGTTCTTGCGCTGGGCCCGCTTCACGTTGCCCTCGCCGGAGTTATACGCGGCCACCGCCAGCAACCAGTCGTTATCCAGCAACTTGTGCAGGTACTCCAGGTAGTCCAGCGCGGCGTGGGTGGCGGCCACCGGGTCACGGCGTCCGTCGTACCACCAGTTCTGCTTCAGGCCGAAGCGCTTGCCGGTGCCGGGAATAATCTGCCACAGGCCCGCAGCGCGGCCATGGGAATAAGCAAAAGGATCAAAGGCGCTTTCCACCACCGGCAGCAGGGCGACTTCCAGGGGCATACCCCGGGATTCGGCCTCGGCCACGATGTAGGGTAAGAAACGCTTGGCCCGGGTAAACACCCGGGTGATGTAGGCGGGGTGGCGCACGTACCAGTCCACCTGTTGCTGAACGGCGCGGCGATCATCAGGCTCCAGTTGAAAGCCTGCACGAATCCGCTGCCACAAATCGTTATCGGCCGGATCGGCAGCGACAATTTCCTCTTCTTCGAGCAAAGGGTCCACGGCCGGGATCAGCATTTCCTCGGGCAGGTAGATACCGGGGTAGGTCAGCAGGCGCCGGGCATCGGGCAGCTTGTTTTCATCGGCCTGGAGTTCGGCCGGCAGGGCTGACAGGGAAACCGATGTCGCATTGCTTTCCAGGCTCTCGGCAGAGGCGTGTCCTGCGGCCAGGCACAAAAAACTGGCCAGCAGCGCGTTAATCACTCGATGTCCCAAGGAATGTCCTCTCATGCAAAACTGTCCTTCCACTGGCGAATCGCGGCAAAGACCTCTTCTCTGGTCTCCAACGGGTGCTCCATGCGGGATTCAGCTGCACGCTTTATATCAGTTTCGTGGCAGCGCAGGAATGGATTGATGGCTAATTCGGTGCCGATGGTGGAGGGGATAGTGGGCTGGCCGGCATCCCGCAGGAGCTGGCAGGCCCGCTGGTAATCACGCAGCGCCTGGTTATCCGGGTCAGCGGCCAGGGCAAAGCGCAAGTTCGACAGGGTGTACTCGTGGGCGCAATACACGGCGGTTTCCGGGGGCAGCTCGGCCAGTTCGTCCATGGAAGCGGTCATCTGGGCCGGGGTGCCTTCGAACAGCCGGCCGCAGCCGCCACTGAACAGGGTGTCGCCGCAGAATACGGCGTCGTGTCCGTAATAGGCGATATGGCCCAGGGTGTGTCCGGGCACTTCGATGATCTCGAAATTCAAGCCGCTGTCGGGAATCTGGATTCTCTGGCCGTGCACCATGGTGTAGTTGATGCAGGGAATCTGTTCATTGGCAGGGCCGAATACCGGCACCTCGTATTTGGCCAGCAACGTTTCAACGCCGCCCACGTGATCAGGATGGTGATGGGTGATTAGCACCGCGATCAGTTCCAGGCCCTGTTCGGCCAGGGTCTTGAGTACCGGTGTGGCATCGCCGGGATCCACCACAACCACCCTGGTCGGATTCTCGGTATCGTGGATCAGCCAGATGTAGTTATCGCTGAACGCTTCAATGGTGGTGACCTTCAATGCCATCGTCAGCCCTCCCGGGGCGTTTATTCTGCTGGGGGAGAGTCCGATGATCGCTCTCCTGATTCCGTGTGTGTCGTCTGGTTCGCACCGGCCCGTATCCGAACCGGGCCTGGTTCGGTTTTGGGCCTATGCAGGTTCCAGACCCGAGAACCTGCATTCTCGGGAAAGGCCAGCGCATTTGCCGTGACAAATTTCACATAATTAGCAGCTGAATGCACGAGACAATTCAAGCCGGATAAGCTGGCCAGGGACCGCTGGGGCCGGTTTGTCGGGATTATGTCACCCTGGTGGCCAAGGGTGCGCTCAGCCTCGTGGCGCATTCAAAGCGGGACAACAGCGAGTCCCTGCGGGTATCCTCTTGGGCATGAATGACCATCGATCCTCTGCTGAACGCTGGCTGGGCACTGCCCTGGGCAAACGGGTATTGAGCCAGGAGAAAGACCTGGTAGACCTGGCCCTGGCCCAGGTGTTTGGTCCCCAGTTGCTGCAAATCGGTCGTTGGGGGGACGAGGGCGCCTTCCTCAGCCTGTCCCGCACCCGGCGCAGCGCACTGATCGATTCCGCCTCCCGCCATGTTCCGTGCATCCACAGCAGCCCTGAGCAACTGGCGGTGGCCACCCACAGCGTGGATGCGGTCCTGCTGCCCCATACCCTGGAACGCAGTTGCGCCCCTCACCAGGTGCTCCGGGAAGTCGACAGGATCCTGGTGGGTGATGGGCACGTGATTATCCTGGGCCTGAACCCCACCGGACCCATGGGCTTGCGCAGGGTCCTCAGCCGCAAGAAATTCCCCGAACATTGCCTGGCGCTGATCCGGATGCGACGCATCGAGGACTGGCTGAAATTGCTGGGCTACGAGATTCGCGGCACCAAGCGCTTTTGTTTTGCCTGGCCGATGAAGGGTCTCAAGGCCGCGCACCTGGAAAAAATCGAGAGCCTGGGTTCTCGCTGCTGGCCAGTTTTGGCCGGAGGCTATATGGTGCACGCCCAGAAACGGGTCTATGGCATGACGCCCATACGCCCGACGGCCCGCTCCCGGCAACGTGTCGGGACCGGACTGGCAGAACCGACCGCGAGAAAAATGCATGACTGACGTGACGATCTATACCGATGGCGCCTGTCGCGGCAATCCCGGCCCGGGGGGCTGGGGTGCGGCATTGAGCTGGCAGGGCAAGGAAAAACACCTCCACGGTGGCGAGCCGAATACCACCAACAACCGCATGGAACTCACCGCAGCGATTCGGGCCCTGAACGCCTTGAAGTTTCCCTGCAAGGTGGACCTGTACACCGACTCGAAATACGTTCGCGACGGCATCACCAAGTGGATGGCCAACTGGAAAGTCCGGGGCTGGAAAACCGCCAACAAAAAACCGGTGAAAAACCAGGACCTGTGGATGGAATTGGACGCAGCCCTGGGTGAGCACAAGATCACCTGGCACTGGGTGCTGGGGCACTCCGGGGTGGAAGGCAATGAACTGGCCGATGAGCTGGCGAATCGGGGAATTGACGAGATGGGTTGAAGAAGTGTGAAGCGCGGCAGGTCTTTGGCTGCAATGTAGTGAGAAGATGCGTTGTTAGCGGCAAAATACTAGAATTGCCGCGACCGGGGGAGTTAAGAAAACGTGGATAAACTGGAAAACATCGTAAGGGACGGCAAGGAAAGCGCGGGGGTTTTATTCCGGCGCGGAGCCTATATCAAGGCCTCTCAGGAAGAGTTGCTGCGCGATGTGCTGTCCCTGGCCAATGCCAATGTAGAAGGCCAGCGAGTCATCATCCTCGGAGTCGAAGCCGGGGTGCGTGGCGCCACGGTATTTAATATTCCCCGTGAAGCGATTGATGGCACCCACCGTTACCACGGCGTGATTCGTGACTTCATCGAGCCACCGCTGAACATGCATGCCGAGTCCCTGACGGTTGACGGCAAGCAACTGGTGGCCCTGATCCTGGAAGACTGTACCGACAAGCCCTACATGATGCGGGCGGACCATTCGGCGCGTCTGCGTCGGGGTGATGCCTGGATTCGAGTGAAAACCGAGAACCAGCGTATGGGCAGGCGGCAACTTGAAGCCGTGTTTGCTCATCGTTTTGCCGAGGCCCTGTACACCGGCAAGGTGGAAGTCGGGTTTGACGGCAACATGCTCTCCCAGGAAATGACTATCAAGACGGTGGATGCAGCGCTGCTGCCATCCAAGGACGCCAAGGAGAAGCTGACCACGCTGATCGAGGCCAAGGAGCAGAAGGGCACGATTGCTGATGAAAATACCTTCATCACCCGCCTGACCCACGCCCGCTTGTTCGGCGCTGACCAGCCTTACCAGTCTCACTCTGTTAGCGAGTTGCGCAATGAACTCAATAACCTGGTGGAGCGCTATCGGGACCAGGATGATTATTTCCGCTTCGAGCTAAACGCCGAGAAGGTGAATCTCGTCCTGATCAACGAGTCTGACCAGCAGTTAAAGGGAGCATCCATCGCCTTGATGGTCCCCAGGGCATCCAAGTTCCAACTGGCCAGGCGGGTACCCACTAATCCCGCCAATGAGCTTAAGGCGCGCAAGGTCTATGACGACGAGAGCTCATACCCGACCGTGAGCGAGCTGGAGAAGGCATACCAGGTGACCGAAAGCCTGGGTGACATGGCGCCGGGTCAGAGCCTGCTGGCCTTTAAAGAGCCCTTGAGGTTGTTTGCGGACAAGGCCCTGGCCGGTCAGAAAGTCACGTTGTTCTACAAGCTGTACGGGCGCAATCTGCGCCAGCCCATCTCGGGCAAGCTGTTCTTCAAACTGGTCTGATCCTTTCCTGTGCCGTCCGGGTTTTCCGGTGTTGCCGGAATTCTCGATGATTTCGCGGGAATTTTACTGAGATTGCGAAGTGGGTCGCAGAACGAGACCTGACCAGGTGGTAGTTTGCGCCATATATGAGCTGAATAGCTCAGAACCGGACCTTGGCCTAGTCCA
>CAKZML010000186.1 GCA_937128475.1 uncultured Chromatiales bacterium | reverse complement strand
TGGCCTGACTTTCTGTTGGCCTGACTTTCTGTTGGCCTGACTTTCTGTTGGCCTGACTTTCTGTTGGCCTGGCTTTCTATTGGGCGTGAATTGGCACAGCCTGGATGCGGGGCCCATCCACCAGGACCTTGCCGGCGACTGCACAACGGATGCGGCCGGCCACATTCTCCAGGGACTGTCGCCAACCTTCCTGCCCGGTCGCGGGCAGGCGGACGTTCATCGCGTAGCGCGAGGACATTCCGCCCGGCACCTTGCAGTCCCATGCCAGGTCCAGTTCCATGGTCAGCGAGGCGTTAACGGTATCGATCAACCAGATGGCCGCGGTGCCATCGGCCAGGGTGAGGCGGCCACCCTGTCGGCCTGTCCTGTCGCTCAACAGCCCAAGCAATTCATCAAGGTCCCGCAACGGTTTCGCCTCGTCCAGGAATACCGCCCGGATCTGAAACTCAGCCTGCCCCTCGCGCCACGACAACAGGCGCTGGCTAGCCGGATCTGACACTCGGGCCCCCACTGCCCGGCGCTCGATAATCCAGTCGGCCTGGAAACCCACCGGACCGTCACCCCGGCCCGCCACCTCCAGGGACATGAAAGGCGCTCCAAGACGGCCGTCGTTCTGAGTCACCATATCCATCAGAGGAACTGTCTGCTGGCGATCCCCAATAAAGGCGCTAATCCGGCCCATGTTGTCCAATTGGGTGATCCGGTACAGATTCCGGGGGGCGTTGAATTCAACCACCGGGGCGCCATCGCTATTAACCCTCGCCCCCAGGACATAGGTGGAAAGCAAATCTCCCCCAAACACGTACAAATCGGCCAGGTCACGCACATTGTGTACTTGGGCCCTGGCCAGTTCCCCTCCCCCGGCACCCAGGACATGCGGCAACGACATGGCATGGGGACTGTCGGAACCGATCAGGGCCAAATCGCCAATCCCCATCTGCCAGACACTGACGTACGCGAAGTTGTCATCGAAAGTCCTCAGCATGGTCTTCAGGTCCGCCTCGGACATGCCGTAGGTGTGGAACCACTGGGTCATAATGCCCTCGGGCTGCAATCGACTCTTTGCCAACTGCAGGAATTCAAGGGTAAACAGATTGGCCACACCGCTGAGCCAGGGGTTGGACGGCTCTGAGACGATCAAGTCATAACGCGCCGATGAGGCCATCAGGTAGTTCCGGGCATCGGCGGTCACCAGGCTCACCCTGGGGTCATCAAGAACCCGGTAGTTTTCCACGGCGAAAAACTCCGAGGCCTCCGCCACCTGCCCTGATATTTCCAGTACTGTCAGGTCCTTCAACTGCTCGCTGGTGGCAAGACTGCCCGCAGTAATCCCGCTTCCCAGCCCGATTACCAGGGCACTGGCGGCCCGAGGCTTGAGCGTCAGTGGCAGTTGGGCTAGCAAGACCTGGGTCGGCAAGTCCCCATAGCTCGATGCATCGGCCTTGCCGTTGATGACCAACGTCCTCTGATTGTCAGCACTTCCGCGCATTCTCCTCACGGCCACCGTGGCGTCGGGTCCTTCCTCGTAGTAGAGCAGTTCATAATCACCAAAAACCTCATCCAGGCCACCGCCGGGTTTTTCTTGCATCACCTGCTTAATGCTTTCCGGCTGGTGGAACACGCCGCTGGTCATCATGAGCTTATCCCAGGGCGGGACCAGCCAGGCGGCAAGCAGCAGCGCGCAGGCGGCCATCGCCGCAACGGCATAGCGATACCCGCGGCCCGCTCCGGCAGCGGAGAACAGCCAGAACCCCAGCGCCACCAGGAAATACAGGCCGGCGGCCAACTTGATGCTGTCGTGAACCCCCAGCCAGGGAAGAATCAGCAAGCCCCCCAGCAGGGCACCGAGGATGGTGCCACCGGTGTTAATGGCGTAGGCCGAGCCCACACCGCGCCCGGCCCGTTCGATGCCCGGTGTCCAGATCACGGCAACCAGCGGAAACAGGGCTCCCATCAAGAGCGTCGGCAGAATCATCAAGCAAAAGCTGAGCGCAAAGATAAACAGTTGGAACAACTGAAAATGGTCATTCAATCCAGCCAGGTAGCCGGCAAAAAACCACCCGGGCAACTTGCCGATAAGGGGCAGGCCCAGCAATAGGGTGAGGCTGGTCAACCCGGCCAGCAGTGCCGCCTGCACCATGTGGTTTCCAAGCATCGGCGGCGTCGCCCGGGCAGGCTGCGTCGCCAGGTGACGGGCATACAGCAGGCTGCCCAGTCCGATGCCGCACAGGAAGCTTGCCAGGGTGATGGTGAATGCGTAAACGCTGCCCCCAACCACCAGGATCATCGCCCGGATCCAGGCCAGTTGTGTCAACAGCGCGGCGAATCCTGCGGTGCCAAAAGCCAGCAACACCACCGGCCGTGCTCCGCGCGACAGGTGCTGCCTGGCGGGGGCGGGTTGCACCGCCGCGTTCACCACCGGTTCGGCCCCGGGGCGCTCGCGGCCTGGGCGCAGGCGCGACAGGTTGAACACAAACAACGCAATACCCAGGTTGATGGCCACGCCGACGAAAACGGTGCCGGTGACACCAATCCCCGGCAGCAGCATGAAACCCGCCAGCACTGTACCCAGCATGGCCCCCAGCGTATTGATGCCGTAAAGGCGACTGGTCATCCTGCCCAGTTCCGGCAAACTCGGGGTGAGTCCCCGTACCAGCAGGGGCAGGGTTCCACCCATCAGGAAGGTGGGCAGAAACAGCGCCAGCAGGGCAATGGCGAAGCGGTCCAGTTGCCCACCCGCCGCGCTGATACCGGCCACATCCACCACCCTGGCGTAGGCCGTCTGCAAAAACGGGAACAGCGCAGGGGTGATCGCCGCGTAGACCCCTACACCTATTTCCAACCACGCGTAGACGACCAGAGGCCTGGTTTGCCTGTCTGCAATGCGGCCAAAATAGAAACTGCCCGCCGCCATGCCCGCCATGTAGGCAGCGATTACCGCCGTGTGTGCGTGGGAGGTTATCCCCAGGAACAAGCCCAGTTGGCGCGCCCAGACCACCTCGTAAATGAGTCCCGCCACGCCGGACAGGAAAAAGCAGACAGCAATCGACAGCAGCGTCGATCCCGTCCGCAATGGGGGCCTGCCAGGTATGGATTCTCTCGTGCTCATGCGCTCCTGCGCGTGAAACCGGCAATCGGTGTCGACGTGGTTCAAACCGCAAAAATACAGCAAAAGAAGCCGCTTGCCGAGGCCGGTGACGGCGGCAATCCGACAGCCCCCGCTACAGGCAACGCCGCGCCTGGCCCCGCAACCCGTTCCGGGGTGGCCAGCCCTCTCCCGGGGGAGGGGATTCCTGCACGGCCCGGCCATTTCTGATTTAATACGCCTCGTGTTCAAGCCGTTGAAGCACCCGCGGCGAGACTACGAGAAACTCCTGGGAGCAGATGAAGTGAATAAGCTGAAAATCATGCTGGCAATCAGTATCGGCGCGATTGCGATCGCAGCGGCCGCATACTGGGTGCTGGTGCAACAACCGGCCCAGCGGGCCGAGGCGGCGCGCGCAGAGCGTACGCTGCTCGAGTCAGGCATCCTGCTATTCAGCGAGAACAAGCTCCAGGAGGCGCTCAACACCCTGGAGCGCATTCCCTCCAGCAGCGAGCACGGCGCCAAGGCCCGTTACTACCAGGGCAACACCCAGATCATGCTCAAGGACTACGAGTCCGCTGCGCAACAACTGGAACAGTCGCTGGCGCTGGACAACGACAACACCGATACACTGTTCGCGCTGGGCGTGACCTACTTTAAGTTGGGCAACCTGAAACTGTCCCGGAGCTATTTCGCCTTGATGCTTGAGGTTTACCCCGAGACCGGGGACCCAGAACGCATGCAGGAGGCCAAGGGCCTGATGGACATCGTGGCACGGCTGGAACGACTGCAGCCACAGCCCGCCACGGACGCCGGCACCAGCGCCGACCCTGCTCCCGACGAACCTGCCGACGGAGGCACTTGATCCTTGTCCTTTTCCCGACTGACCAGGGCGTTACGCCTGCTCGCCTCGCTGAAGGTTGCGATCCCGTTGCTGGTGGTGCTCACCGTTGCAACCATCGTCGGCAGCCTGTTCCCGGAGCCGGATATTTTCCGTTCCACCTGGTACCTGAGCCTGCTGGGACTGCAAGGCATCAGTCTGCTGCTCGTTACCATCCAGCACATTCCCTCCATCCTCAAGAAGAAAGGACGCAACGCACTGCTGGGGGTAATCACCACCCACCTGGGCATCCTGGTGCTGATCGCAGGCGTTATCTATGGCGGTTTTAGCGGATTCAGGCACGAGATAAAATTGATCGAAGGGGAAATCACCATAATCCCCGGACTGCCCTTCGTTATCCAACTGGACGCGATGCAGGTTGAAGAATACCGCCAGGAAGATTTCCCCCGGATGAACCTGTCGGCACTGCCAAAGAAACAGCAGGACAGTCAAATCACGCTGCTGAAAAATGGCAAGCCGTGGATATCAGACGTCGCAGCACCGGGAAATCCGGTCATCGTGGATGGCATCACCCTGCTGCCCTCGGTGAGTGACCTGGGCTGGTATTTTGA
>CAKZML010000185.1 GCA_937128475.1 uncultured Chromatiales bacterium | reverse complement strand
CCGGGCACCGCCTTGAGCGCCCCCTCGATCTTGCCCACACAACTGGCGCAGCCCGCCCCTTCAATCATCAGCGTCTGGGTGCTGGCGGCAGCGTGGTCGTGTGTACTTTTCTTGCTCATATCGTTGGCCTTTACTCGATCAAAAATTGGGGACAGTCACCAATTAATTCTAATTAAGGGGACAGGTACCTTAATTCAAACGAAACCGGGTAACTGTCACCCTGGTTACTCGTGGAAAAAATAGGTGACTGTCCCTAATTTTTTCCGGAGACTCACTGTTCCTCGGTGAAGCTCTCGATCAGGTGGCAAATCATGTCGCCGGTCGGACACTTGTCTTCCTCGCCGCTCCAGGTTTCCACCGCCGCCTCCATGCGATGCTTCAGCCTGGAAATGTCATCGAAGCGCCGGTTCACTTCCTCCAGGCGATCCTCGATCAACTTTCTCACCAGGCCGCAAGGCGACTCGCCCTTGTCGGCATGCTGGAGTATCTGGCGGATGTCAGTGACAGAAAAACCCAGCTGGCGGGCACTGAGAATGAAACGCATACGGTGGCGGTCCTGCTCACCGAACACCTTATAACCGTTGTCCGGATTCTTCGCCGGCTCCAGCAATCCGACCCGGCTGTAATACCTCACCGTGTCAGTAGTAACGCCCAATTCCCTGGCAAGATCCTGTACCTGCATCACCGGCTACCCCACGTACTTTTGCTATCCATGCTATGAGCGTACACCTGTGTGTTACTCACAGGTCAAGTAATAAGCAGGGAATTATCCAGGTATCGCCGGACAATTCTATATCTTATTGTTTTTATTCGCTTTTTAATTAAGGGGACAGGTACCTTAATTCAGACGAAATAGGGTAACTGTCACCCTATTTAGGAATAAATAGGGACAGGCACCAATATTTTCAGATGGGCATGAATGCCGCCATGGCCAGTCTTCCAAGGTAGCCAGCCAGAACACCCAACAGCGCGCCACCGATCAGGGCACCGGGCAGGCCCGTGATGCTCTCGCCTGCCGCGCGGACCAGCCTGGCGGAAATTTGGTAAGCAAGGAACAACGCCACCAGGAGAAACTTGAAAATAGACTGATGGTGCCCAAGCAATCCCACCAGCCCGCCTGTGACCACGCCGGCAATAATCCCCAGTGCTATTCCACTGCTGGCTCCGAAACCCAGAAACTTGAGCTGCGCCGCACGATCCATCTCGGCCATCCCGAACATGGGAGACATGCGCCGGCTAAGTGCTCCTCCAATAGCGCCGCCCATGCCGCCAGCAACCGCCCCGAAAGCGATCCCCAGGAGCATGCCCACGGCATCTCGCCAGGTAGAGACTAAAATCAGTCCCCACACCACCAGGACGGTGGCCAGGGCGAAAAAAGCCAAACGAAACACGAATGCCGGCCTCCGTGGAAGCAGGCAGGCACCGGCCAATAACAGCAATAGAACCGGGAGCAACCAACGGTAGCCCCCAAGGTCCCATGCCCATAAGAGCAGCATGACGCCACTCAGCAGGGCTGGCAGCCCCACCGCCCAGCGAAAACCGACGCCAAATTCGCGGTAATCGTCCGGCACGGTGGATGGCTCTGGTCTGCGTCGGGAGTTTCTGTAGGCGATCCACGCCAGCACACCAAGCAGTGCGATGACTAACAGGATCAACATGATTCCATCCATGACCACCTCTTGTCAGAAGTGAATCTGACAGGAATACAAGCTTATCTGGGCCGTATGGTGGTTCGCAACGTTGGCGTCTGGTTAATTAGGGACAGGCACTAATTAATTAGGTGACAGTTACCCTATTTAAGGGGACAGGTACCTTAACTCAGACGAAATAAGGTAACTGTCACCCTATTTAGGAATAGATGGGGACAGGCACCAATTAAACCCTGGAAAAATAGGTGACTGTCCCCAATTAAATTCATAAAAAAAGCCCCCGGGAATCGCTCCCCGGGGGCCTTGGTCTTTTCTAACGCACGAGCCTAGGTGTTGGAGGCGTCGAAGATGCTCTGGATAGACGCATCGATCATGGCGTTGAACTCGGCCTCGGTCTGCTTCACGTTCAGGCCCTCGGACAGGGCGCGGGAGAAGCTGGCGACCATGCCGTGCTGCTTGGACAGACGGTCATTGGCTTCTTCACGTGAGTAACCACCGGATAATGCCACCACTTTGGCCACATTCTTGTGGGCCACGAAGTCGGCGTACAGGTCGTTCTGCTCGGGCAGGGTCAGCTTCAGCATGACCAGCTGCTCGGGCTTGAGCGCATCCAGCTCGGCCTTGATCTCGGCATGCATGATCTTCTCGGCTGCAGCCTTGTCCGGGCAATGGATGTCCACTTCGGGCTCGATGATGGGCACGAGACCGGCGGCGACGATCTGGCGACCGACTTCAAACTGCTGCTTCACCACGGCCTTGATGCCGGCGGCGTTGGCCTGCTTGATCACCGAACGCATCTTGGTGCCAAAAATTCCGGCAGCCTTGGCTTTCTTCAGCAGTGCGTCCAGACCGGGGTTTGGCTTCATCAGCTGCACGCCGTCTTTCTCATCGGCCAGGCCCTTGTCGATCTTCAGGAAGGGCACTACGTGCTTCACGTCCCACAGGTAGCCGGCGGTGGTCTTGCCTTCGACCTGGCGGTCCATGGTGTTCTCGAACAGGATGGCGCCCATGATGCGCTCGCCGGTAAACGCCGGTGAGGTCATGATGCGGGTACGCATGGCATGCACAACGGTGTACATCCCTTCGTCGTCGGTCCAGGCATCAGAGGTCACGCCATACAGGCCAAGAGCCTTGGGAGTGCTGCCGCCACTTTGGTCAAGGGCTGCGATGAAACCGGGCTGGGTTCTTACTTTTTCAAGTTGTTGGTCGAAGCTGCTCACAATAGTTCTCGCCTGCAAAGTGATGGTTGTAGAAGGATTTGAAGCCAGCAATTGTACAACATGGGCCCAGCCGGGGGTAAGGGATACGGCCTTCGGATGTCCACTATGTGCCCTGATTCTGGCCACCGACAAGGAAAACACCGCTGC
>CAKZML010000184.1 GCA_937128475.1 uncultured Chromatiales bacterium | reverse complement strand
GAGGGCATCGAGCGCTACCTGCACACCCGCTACGTTGGGCAAAAGCGTTTCTCGCTGGAAGGCGGCGAAGCAATGATTCCCATGATCAATGATCTGATCCAGCAGGGTGGTCGCCAGGGGTTGGAAGAAGTTGTTATCGGTATGGCCCACCGTGGTCGTATCAACGTACTCGTGAACGTTGTGGGCAAGGCCCCCGACGATCTGTTCTCGGAATTCGAAGGCAAGTGGGATCCCAGTGTTCACCGCGGTTCGGGCGACGTGAAATATCACATGGGTTTCTCCACCGATATAAAGACCGATGGCGGCAATGTGCATGTTGCGCTGGCCTTCAATCCTTCCCACCTGGAGATCGTAAATCCGGTGGTAGAGGGTTCTGTGCGGGCCCGGCTTGAGCGTCGTGGCGACCAGTTGGGCGACAGCGTATTGCCGGTGCTGGTGCACGGTGATGCAGCGTTTGCCGGCCAGGGCGTGATCATGGAGACATTTCAACTGTCCCAGACACGTGGATTCAAAACTGGCGGTACAGTTCACATCATCGTGAACAACCAGATTGGTTTCACCATCAGTAACCCTGAAGATGCCAGGTCAACCCCGTACAGCTCAGACGTTGCCAAGATGATTGAGGCGCCGATCTTCCACGTGAATGCGGATGATCCCGAGGCGGTGCTGTTCGTTACTCGCCTTGCCCTGGATTACCGTCGTACATATCACAAAGACGTGGTAATCGATCTCATCTGCTATCGGCGCCACGGTCACAATGAGGCTGATGAGCCCGCTGCAACCCAGCCGGTAATGTACAAGGCTATTCGCAAGCACAAGACCACCCGGGAGTTGTATGCCGAGCGCCTGGTCGCCGAGCAAGTGCTCAGTGAACAAGATGCGGCTAACCTGGTAGAGAAGTACCGCGATCGCCTTGATACCGGCGAATCGGTATCCGAGGTTTCCCTGGGCATGATTGGTAACCAGTACACGGTGGACTGGTCTGAATACGATGGTGACCTGTGGGACGAGGTGGATTCCAGTATTTCGCTTAAACGCCTGCAGCGTCTTGCCAAGCCCCTGATTACTGTTCCCAAGGACGTCAAAATACATCCGCGTGTTCAACGAATTGTTGGAGACCGGGTGAAGATGGCCAGTGGCGAGTTGCCCATGGACTGGGGCTTTGCCGAGTCTCTTGCCTATGCTTCCTTGCTTGAAGATGGCTACGGAATCCGCATTACCGGGCAGGACAGTGGTCGCGGCACCTTTTTCCATCGTCATGCCGTGTGGCACAACCAGACTGACAACTCCACCTACTGTCCTCTACAACATATCACTGAGGACCAGCCCGGTTTCTCGGTGCATGACTCGCTGCTCTCCGAAGAGGCGGTGCTGGGTTTCGAGTACGGCTACAGTACAACCAACCCGAATCAGTTGGTGATCTGGGAAGGCCAGTTTGGCGATTTCGTCAACGGTGCCCAGGTCCTGATCGATCAGTTCATCAGTTCGGGTGAGGCCAAGTGGGGTCGACTTTCTGGTCTGACCTTGTTCCTGCCCCATGGCTACGAAGGCCAGGGCCCTGAGCATTCATCAGCCAGGCTGGAACGTTTTCTGCAGTTGTGCGCCGAGCACAATATGCAGGTCTGCGTCCCGTCCAATCCTGCCCAGATGTTCCATATGCTCAGAAGGCAGATGTTGCGGCCGGTACGCAAACCCCTGATCGTCATGACGCCGAAGAGTTTGCTTCGTCATCGTATGAGTGTTTCCACTCAGACCGACCTGACTAGTGGTGGTTTTCAGAACATCATCCCCGAGGTGGATAGCCTGCGTGCCTCGAAGGTTACACGGGTAGTCTTCTGCAGCGGCAAGGTCTACTACGATCTTCTGGAAGCTCGTCAGACCCATGGTGTCGACAATGTGGCAATTGTTCGGATCGAACAGCTTTATCCTTTCCCGTCCGAGGAATATGCCGAGATCATAGAGAACTACCGGATGGCCAAGGACATCGTGTGGTGTCAGGAAGAGCCCCAGAACCAGGGCGCCTGGTATCAGATTCGACATCGCCTGCAGGAACCGTTGAAGTCGCGGCACAAGCTGTTTTACGCAGGCCGCGCAGGCGCTGCCGCACCGGCGACGGGTATTTACGCCATGCACGTACAACAACAACAGGCGCTGGTCGAAGCAGCACTTGATATCGAACCGGCCGTTGTTTCGGTCGAAGAAAAGTCACCCAAGCACTCTGGCAGGAAAAAACCATGAGCATCGAAGTAAAGGTCCCTCAGTTACCGGAATCGGTCGCAGACGCCACCCTGGTAACCTGGCACAAAAAACCCGGCGACGCCGTGTCCCGCGATGAAAATCTGGTGGACCTGGAAACCGACAAGGTTGTGCTGGAAGTTCCTGCACCGGTCTCGGGCGTTCTTGAAAAGATCGTTATCGAAGACGGCGTCACAGTCACCAGTGGTCAGTTGTTGGCAGTCATTGCCGAGGGCGCGACCGCAGCGGCGGCACCGGTGGCGGAAGCCGCTCCGGCCAAGGTTGAGGAGGCTGCCCCGGCGGTAGTTGCCGCAGCTGCGCCTGCAGTCAGCGCCAGCCAGGAAAGTTCGGGCAAGTTGAGCCCCTCGGTTCGCAGGCTGATTGATGAGCATAATCTTGAATCTTCAGCGATCAACGCAAGTGGTCCAGACGGCAGGTTGACCAAGGGCGACATATTGGCTCACCTGGAGCGCACCGGAACCTCTGATGATGGCGGCGACGTTGAGGAACTCCCCAGCAGTCTTGCCGATAGCCGTTCCGAGAAGCGCGTACCCATGACCCGCATGCGGACCAGGATTGCCGAGCGCCTGGTCGAGGCTCAGCAGACTGCTGCGATGCTTACCACCTTCAACGAGGTGGACCTGACCGAGGTCATGGCTTTGCGTGCCAGGTACAAGGAAGCCTTTGAAAAGCGCCACGGCGTTCGCCTGGGCTTCATGTCATTTTTCGTTAAGGCCTGCACCGAGGCGCTGCGTAAATTCCCGGTCGTGAACGCCTACGTGGAAAATAACGAGATCGTGTATCACAACTACTACGATATCGGCGTGGCTGTTTCCACCGAGCGTGGACTGGTTGTGCCGGTACTGCGCGATGCCGATCAGATGGGCTTTGCAGAAGTTGAGAAGAACATCGGAGTGATGGCGGGTCGTGCCCGTGACGGTAAGTTGTCCATCGAGGACCTCACCGGTGGCACGTTCT
Source organism: uncultured Chromatiales bacterium (assembly GCA_937128475.1). GTDB lineage: Bacteria > Pseudomonadota > Gammaproteobacteria > Steroidobacterales > BM003 > CAKZML01. The sequence goes on along the minus strand of CAKZML010000184.1, from coordinate 15,464 downwards.
CGCTGACTAACGGTGGTGTGTTCGGTTCATTGATGTCCACGCCGATTCTGAATCCTCCCCAGAGTGCGATTCTTGGAATGCATAAAATCCAGGAACGTCCGATGGTGATGGATGGAGAGATCAAGATCCGGCCAATGATGTACCTGGCCATGACCTATGATCACCGGATTATTGATGGACGCGAGTCCGTTCAGTTCCTGGTGGCGGTCAAGGAAGCGTTGGAAGATCCCTCGCGCCTGTTGCTGGAACTGTAAGCACACACTGACACTACACCGCGGGCAGGGTTGGCAGCATGCTGACCCTGTCGCAACGTTCAACAATCAAGGAATTATCATGGCAGATACATATGACGTAATCGTGATCGGTGGCGGTCCCGGTGGATACGTAGCAGCAATTCGCGCAGCCCAGAACGGCCTGAAAAGCGCCTGCATCGACAACTGGGTGAATCGTGACGGTTCACGCAGCTTCGGTGGAACCTGCCTGAATGCCGGATGCATTCCCTCCAAGGCCCTGCTGGAATCCAGTGAGCTGTATCACCGGGCCCAGGAAGAATTCTCCACCCACGGTATTGGTGTCGGCAAGCTGACCCTGGACCTGGACACCATGCAGAAGCGTAAGGCCGGAATCGTTGGCCAGCTTACCGGTGGTATCGGTGCGCTGTTCAAGGCGAACAAGGTTACCGGTCTGCAGGGTCACGGCAGATTACTTGCGGGACGCAAGGTTGAATACACCGATGCTGAAGGCAAGGTGAGTGTTCTCGAGGCTGCCAACGTGATTATCGCGACTGGCTCTACCCCGATTGAATTGTCCCAGGTTCCTTTTGACGGCGATAAAGTTGTCGACTCCTGGGGCGCCCTGGACTTCACCGCAGTGCCCAAGCGTCTTGGCGTGATTGGTGGCGGTGTTATTGGTCTGGAACTGGGCAGTGTGTGGAAACGCCTGGGTGCCGAAGTCACGGTGCTTGAAGCGATGGACGATTTCCTGTTCATGGCTGATCGGGCAGTGGCCAAGGATGCCCAGCGCCAGTTCAAACGCCAGGGCATGAGCGTGTTGACCGGCGCCAAGGTGACCGGCGCCAAGGTCCTGAAGAAGGGCGTAACCCTGAGCTACGACGATGCCAAGGGCAGCCAGAGTATCGAGGTGGATAAGGTAGTGGTGGCCGTTGGCCGTCGTCCTAACACCGAGAACCTGCTGGGCGAAGGCACCGGCGTTGAACTGGATGATCGTGGACGGGTTGTGGTGGACGAACATTGCCGCACCGGTGCTGCCGGTGTGTGGGCCGTGGGCGACGTGGTGCGTGGCCCCATGCTGGCTCACAAGGCTTCCGAGGAAGGTGTCGTAGTAGCCGACCTGATAGCAGGAAAGGTTGCTGAAATGAATTACGACGTGATTCCTTCGGTTATCTACACCGCTCCGGAGATTGCCTGGGTAGGCAAGACCGAAGAGCAGGTCAAGGAAAGTGGTCGTGCCTACAAGGTCGGCACCTTCTCATTCGCTGCCAATGGACGGGCCAAGGCCATGGAAGCCGCAGCCGGCCTGGTGAAGGTTATCGCCGCGGAAGACACCGATGAACTGTTGGGCGTGCATATCGTTGGCCCCATGGCCGGGGAGTTGATCGGCGAAGCAGTCGTGGCCATGGAATTCCAGGGCAGCGCTGAAGACTTGCAGCTGACCATCCATGCCCACCCGAGTCTCTCAGAAGCGGTTCATGAGGCTGCACTGGCGGTGGACAATCGGGCGATTCACGCGATCAACCGATAGTTCCAAGAGTAGATGAAATAAGCCCGGCGATCCCCAGGGGGTCGCCGGGTTTTTCTATGGCGGCTTGGGACTAGTGCTTGGTCCGGGTGACGTTGATCACGTTGGGCAGGGTGCTCAGGCGGTTCAGAATCCGGCTGAGTTGGTCCAGGCCCTTGACCTCGATCATCAGGTCCATGACCGCGCTGTTGTCGCTACGACTGGTGCGAGCGTCCAGCGCATTGATGCTGATGTTCTCATCGCTGAGCAAGTTGGCTACATCCCGGGTTAGTCCCGATCGGTCATGGGCCTCCAGGCGAATCTTCACTGGGTAGAATTCACTTTCTCCAGTCTCCCACTTCACTTCCAGGATGCGCTCCGGGCTCTTGGCGGCCAGGCGGATCAGGTTGGAACAGTTACTTCGATGGATGCTCACCCCTCGGCCCTGGGTCAGGTATCCGGATATGGATTCCGGCGGCATCGGTCCACAGCAGCGGGCAGGGTTGGAAAGCAGGTCGCCTAGCCCGGCGATGACGAAGCGGTTACCTGCCTGGGTTTTCCGCCTGCGCTTGATACTGACCACTGGTTCATCATTCACGATGCCTTCATGCTGCTGCACGGCATCGCTCACCGCAGTCATGGATACATCGCCTGAGCCAATCTTGCCGTAGAGTTCCTCGATGGTCCCGACCCTCAGCATTTTGACCAACTGGGGCAGGGAGAAGCTCTTGACGCCCAGCCGCCCAAGCTCCTTTTCAAGCATGGTCTTGCCCTGGCGACGATTCTGTTCCTGGTCCTGGCGGCGGAACCAGTTTCGCACCTTGGCCCGTGTCCTGGGGGAGGCGATGTACCCGAACTGGGGTACCAGCCAGTCGCGACTGGGGCTGCCGTTTTTTGCGGTGACGATCTCTACCTGTTCGCCGGTTACCAGCTTGTAGGTCAGGGATACCATACGGCCGTTTACCTTGGCGCCCCGGCAGTGATGGCCAACCTCGCTGTGCACATGGTAGGCAAAATCCAGGGGCGTGGCGCCGGCTGGCAGATCGACGATTTCACCCAGGGGGCTGATCACATAGACCCGGTCCTCGCTGATTTCCGACTTTACCCGGTCGATCAGGTCGCTGGCGGTCTCATCCTTGTCCTCGGGCTCAAGGATCTGTCGCAACCACTGAATCTTCTGGTCGAAGGCCGCGTCGTGGCCACGACCTTCCTTGTAACGCCAATGGGCCGCCACGCCCAGTTCAGCGCGGTTATGCATATCGTGGGTGCGGATCTGAACTTCAACCACGTGACCGCCGGGGCCGATCACCGCAGTGTGCAGGGACCGGTAGCCGTTTTCTTTTGGGGTCGCGATGTAGTCGTCGAATTCCCCCCGGATATATTGCCAGCGGCTGTGCACGGCACCCAGGGCGGCATAACAGTCGGCCACGTTATCCACCAGGATACGCACCGCGCGCACATCGAAGAGTTCGTCGAACTCGAGATGCTTTTTCTGCATTTTTCGCCAGATGCTGTACAGGTGCTTTGCGCGACCAGCCACGTCGGCCGTTACGCCTTCCTCGGCCAGCGCTTCGCGAAGAATGTTCTGGAATTTATCCAGGTACTCGATTCGTTCGGTTCGACTTTGCTGTAAGGCCTTGGCCAGTCGTCGGTAGACCTCGGGTTGTAGAAAGCGGAAGGCAAGGTCTTCCAGTTGCCACTTGATCTGCCAGACACCCAGGCGGTTCGCCAGGGGGGCAAAAATTTCACGGGTTTCAAGCGCCGCCTTGACTGGGTCCTCTGACGGTGAATCGCGCAAGGCCTGGAGGTGTACCAGTTGGTCGGCAAGGCGCACCAGCACCAGCCTGATGTCGCTGGCGATGGCCACCAGCATTTGCCGCAAGGCCTCGGCCTGGCGCGGAGGTAGTTGCTTTTCGGGTTGCCACTCGTCGGGTAGGCCGAAGTCAGAGAGCTTCTCCACGCCTGCCACCAGGCTAGACATTTCGGCGCCAAACTCATCCCGAAGAGCGTCTTTGTCCAACAGGCCGGCCTGTACCAGGAAAAACAGCAGGGAGCCGGCTCGAAGTTGCTTGTCGCATTTGAGCTCATCCAGAATCCGGTCCACGGCCTGCGCATGGGCGATCCTTGCGCCCTGGTGAGCGGTAATTTGGCCTGCCAAGTGCTCCTGTACCAGGCCCGTCACCCGTTCAAGCTGGGTATCAGATTCAGGGGATGTGTCAGGGATATTCAATTCAGACCTTTGCAATTGTGGGATGGCTGTACAATATCGCTTATCATACGACTAATTCACAGGCGACTGCGTCGCCAGGTCTTATTTCCACAGGGAGTCATAGACATGTCGAGAGCTTTGTTGCTCGCCGGACTGATGTTATCAGCCTCATCGAGCGTTTTCGCGAATTCGTTGGACCTGAGTTTTAATGATAATACGGCCCGGGTGGCCGGAACTTTTGACCCCGCTCAGAATCTTCAGATTCAGGCCTCCTGGTTACACAATCAGGATAGGGGTGATGTGGCCGCAGTTGGCCTGTTCCAGGTAGGGTTCGCCAGTTCTGGTAACCAACCCCTTGAAGCCGGTCTGGGCGCCAAGGTCGTCTTTACCGATGGTGATAACTCGGTTGGCGGAGGCAAGGGTTCTTCTGTGGCCCTGGGCGCCTTTGGTCGCTGGGTCATTCCCGAGGCGGACCGCTTTGCCGTTGGCGGTGAGCTATACCTGGCCCCGGGTGTGCTGTCCTTCTCTGGCCAGGATGGCTACCGGGAAGGCGCTGTTTACGTCAGTTATGACGTGCTCAAGAGCACCTACGTGTACCTGGGCTATCGCTATGTAAAAGCAAATTACGATAACCGTCCGAACCTGGTGTTTGATGACCAGTTTCATGTCGGTTTCAGAATGAATTTTTAATTTCAGAAAAGAATTGGGTAATTAAATGGCAGGTCATAGTAAGTGGGCGAATATCCAGCATCGCAAGGGCGCGCAGGATAAGAAGCGTGGAAAGCTGTTCACCAAGCTGATTAGAGAGATCACAACGGCAGCCCGGGTCGCTGGCCCCGACCTTGAGTCCAATCCACGCTTGCGTCTGGCAGTGGATAAGGCCAAGGCCCAAAGTATGCCCAAGGACAATATCGAGCGTGCCATAAAGCGCGCCGCCGGTTTGGACGGTGATAATTACGACGAGATTCGCTACGAGGGCTACGGCCCCGGCGGCGTGGCGGTGATGGTCGAGTGCATGACCGACAATCGCAACCGGACGGTTGCTGAAGTGCGGCACGCGTTTTCCAAGTACGGCGGCAACCTGGGTGCGGACGGTTCGGTAGGCTACTTGTTCAGCCTGGTGGGTCAGCTGAGCTTTCCAGCCGGGCAGGACGAGGATGCATTGATGGAGGCTGCGCTGGAAGCCGGAGCCGAAGACGTGGTGAGCTACCCGGATGGCAGCATCGATGTACTGACCGACCCGACTGAATTCGAGGAGGTTCGTGACGCCTTGGCAGCCGCAGGTTTTGAAACCGAAGAGGCCGAGGTGACCCAGAGGGCATCCACCTCCACTGAACTCAATGAGCAGCAGGCCAGCAGCATGATGAAGATGCTTGAGGTTCTTGAGGACCTGGATGACGTGCAGAACGTGTATTCCAACGCGGATATTCCTGACGAGATCCTGGCGCTCCTGGGCTAGGAGCGGGCTGTTACGGACAAGGCGAGCGCTATCACTATAAACACCGCAACCAAGGTTCGAATACTGGGTATAGACCCGGGCTCCCGGATTACCGGTTACGGCGTGATAGAGACGTCTGCAAAAGGCATCAGCTATGTGGATAGCGGCTGCATTCGAACCTCCGGGGAGGATTTTGCCCAGAGGTTGCGGGAAATATTTGTAGGCATGACCCAGGTTCTTGCCGAGCAGTTGCCCGAAGAAATCTCCATCGAAAGGGTGTTTCTCAGCAAGAATGCTGACAGTGCCCTGAAACTGGGGCAGGCTCGGGGTGCGGCGCTGTGTGCGACCTTTGACAAGGAATTGCCGGTTCATGAATATGCGGCCCGCCAGGTAAAACTGGCTGTGGTGGGCTCCGGCGGGGCAGATAAAACCCAGGTACAGCACATGGTCAAAGCGTTGCTGGGCCTGAAAGGCGCGTTGCAGGCCGATGCGGCCGATGCCCTGGCTATCGCGATTTGCCATGCCAACCACCGCAGCCTGAAGTATCAATTGGGAAAAATACCCCCTAGGAGACGGCGTTGATCGGACACCTGAAAGGAATACTCACTGCCAAGCACCCACCCGGACTGGTGATCGATGTGCAGGGCGTTGGCTACGAGGTGGAAGCCCCGATGTCCACCTTCTATGACCTGCCTGCTGTGGGCGATCCGCTGATTCTGCTGACTCACCTTGTGGTTCGTGAGGATGCTCACGTGCTGTATGGCTTTGGTACGGAGTCAGAGCGCAGCCTGTTCCGCGGCTTGCTGAAAGTCTCCGGCGTCGGGGCCAAGATGGCGCTGGCCATTTTGTCTGGCATCAGCGTGGAAGGATTTGTCCTGTGTGTTCAGCAGCAGGATCACGCCTCCCTGGTAAAAGTGCCGGGGATCGGCAAGAAGACCGCAGAGCGTTTATTGATCGAGATGCGTGACCGCATCGACGGTGTTGGTTCGGTGGCCTTTACGCCCGGTCAGGTTGGCGGTGGCGCCAGTGATCCGCGCGGTGAGGCGTTTAGCGCTTTGGTGTCCCTGGGCTACAAGCCGGGTGAGGTAAGCCAGATGCTCAAAAAGGTGCCCGAATCAGAAGATAGTACTGAGGAAATTATCCGCAGTGTGCTTCAGAATCTAGCGAAGAAATAGCGGCCGTTTTCCCGCTGTCACAATTTGCCATCAGTTGTGCCGGTTTCGGCCATAATTGTGATGTGTGATAGTGAGTACGGGGCCAGACCAGGATTTAGCAGCATGTCAGATCAGGATCGAGTAATTTCTGCCGGTGGCGGGAGCGAGGACGAAGCCTTTGACCGGGCAATCAGACCGCGCCACCTGGCTGAATATATCGGACAGGAAGCGGTCAAGAAGCAGATGGAGATATTCATCAGCGCCGCGCGAAATCGCTCCGAGGCGCTTGATCATGTGCTGATCTTTGGTCCCCCGGGACTGGGCAAGACTACCCTGGCGCATATCATTTCCAACGAGATGGGTGTCAACCTGCGGCATACCTCTGGCCCGGTGCTTGAGCGCGCCGGCGACCTGGCGGCGCTGCTCACAAACCTTGAACCCAATGACATCTTGTTCGTGGATGAGATTCATCGCCTGAGCCCGGTGGTCGAGGAAGTTCTTTACCCGGCCATGGAAGATTTCCAACTGGATATCATGATTGGCGAGGGCCCCGCAGCCCGCTCGATCAAGCTGGATCTGCCGCCGTTCACCCTGGTGGGCGCGACCACCCGTGCCGGCCTGTTGACGTCCCCCTTGCGTGATCGCTTTGGCATTGTTCAGCGCCTGGAGTTTTACCAGGTCGAGGAACTGGCCAGTATTGTGAAACGCTCGGCCGCAATCCTTGGGCTTGAGATGGACGCGAAAGGGGCCGTCGAGATTGCCAGGCGAGCACGCGGCACACCGCGTATTGCCAACCGCTTGCTACGCAGGGTCAGGGACTTTGCCGAGGTGAAAGCCGATGGCAAGGTCAGTCTTGAAGTGGCAGCAGCGGCACTGGATATGCTGGAGGTCGACAAGGAAGGCTTTGACCTGCTGGATAGAAAATTGCTGCTGACCCTGATTCAGAAATTCGATGGCGGACCGGTGGGCGTGGACAGCCTGGCCGCCGCGATCAGCGAGGAGCGCGGGACCATTGAGGACGTGCTGGAGCCTTACCTTATCCAGCAGGGGTTTTTGATGCGTACCGCCCGGGGTCGGGTAGCTACCCGGGGTGCCTACCTGCACTTTGGTTTGCCGGCGCCACGTGCGTCCACTCCAGCCGATAGCCTGTCGCTATTTGGAGACGAGAAGGACTAACCGCCAATTGGTGAGATGATAGGCGGGCGGCAGCGCTCAAAAGCAAGAACAAGACAGGGACAAGGGCCGATGGCAGAATTTCATTTCAAGGTCAGGGTGTACTATGAGGATACCGATGCAGGTGGAATCGTCTATTACGCCAACTACCTAAAATTTATGGAAAGGGCGCGCACCGAATGGCTGCGCAGCCTGGGCGTGGATCAGCGCAGCTTGATGAAAGAGCAGCGCCTGATGTTCGTGGTGGTCTCGGCGGAAGTGAAGTATCACAAACCCGCCGAGTTTAATGATGAATTGAACGTAAGTTGCCGGGTGGTGTCCACTACCCGGACAAGTCTGATTTTTGAACAGGAAGTTCGTCGTGGTGACGAACAGGGTGAGTTACTGGTTAGCGGAACGCTCAAGGCTGCTTGCGTTTGTGCTGACCGTCGCCGCCCAAAGGCTATTCCGTCCAACATACTTGAGGAGTTTGGTTAATGCCTTCCACTGATATGTCTATTATTGGCCTGATTCTCGCAGCCAGTCCGATCGTGCAGGCCGTTATGCTGATGCTCTTGTTGGCATCCCTTGCATCATGGGCAGTGATTTTCAAGAAGCGCAAACTGCTTCGCGAATCTAATCGTTCAGCAGATGAGTTTGAACGCAACTTCTGGTCCGGCGGTGACTTGTCCGATATGTACCGGCGGATCAGTTCATCGCCTCGTGACTCCATGGGCATGGCGGGAATTTTTGAACATGGCTTCCGGGAATACGGTCGTCTGCGTAAACAGCAGGGCCTGAGTTCTGACCAGATGCTCCAGGGTGCCCAACGGGCCATGAGCGTCGCACAGCGTCGGGAGATGGACAGGCTTGAGATGAACCTGGCCATGCTGGCCACGGTGGGTTCCACCAGTCCCTATGTGGGCCTGTTTGGCACCGTCTGGGGCATCATGAATTCCTTCCATTCCCTGGGTAATGTTCAGTACGCGACATTGTCCATGGTGGCCCCGGGTATTTCTGAGGCGCTTATCGCCACCGCGATGGGTCTGTTTGCCGCTATTCCCGCCGTGATTGCCTATAACCGCTATGCGGATCAGGTCGGTCGCCTGGAAAGTCGCTACGACACCTTCATGGAAGAATTCTCCAGCATCCTTCAGCGCAGTACCCAACGCGCCGTTGATGAGGCGTAACCATGGCAAGGGCATATAACAAACGACGCTTGATGGGGGAGATTAACGTCGTCCCCTATATCGACGTGATGCTGGTGCTGTTAATTATTTTCATGGTGACCGCACCGTTGCTGACCCAGGGTATCGAGGTGGATTTGCCCAAGGTCGGCGCCGCTCCGCTTGATGCGGACAAGTTCATGAAAAGTGAACCGCTGGTATTGAGTGTGGATAGTGGCGGTAACCTCTACCTGAACATCGGGTCGGGTAAAGACAAGCCGATGGATGCCGAAGAGATCGTAAAGCGCACTGCCGCCGTGTTGTCCCGTGACCCCAAGACGCCTGTACTGATCAAGGCAGACCAGTCGGTGAGTCACGGTGTGGTCGTGGCCGCCATGCGCTTGCTGCAGGATGGGGGCGCACCCAACGTGGGTATCATGACTGACCCGGAATCCGAGATTCCGGTGCGGAAGCAGTAACCGCTGATGCTCGAGTTTGCGCGCGAACATGCCAGACCCCTGGCTTACTCATTCCTTGTCCACCTGGTGATCGTGGTTGGACTGGTATTGAATGTGACGCGTTTTAGTCAACCCGCGGCCGCGCCCATGAAAGTGGTCCCGGTGGTTCAGTCCTCGGTAGTGGATATGAGTGAGGTGAACCGGCAGGTGAAAGAGCGTGCGATTGAGGACCAGCGTGAGCGGGATCGCAAGGTGCAGGCCGAGAAGGAAAAGCAGCGCCAGGTGGAGCAGGAGAAGGTTCGCCAGGTAGAGATAAAGAAAAAGCGTGAACAGGAACAGCGCGAGGCTAAATTAAAGGCCGATGCGGAGAAGAAAAAAGAGGCCGAGTTGCAGGTGAAGCAACAGGCCCAGGAAAAGGCAGCAAGGGAGAAAGCCGAGGCCGACAAGAAGGCTGAGGCTGAAAGAAAGCGCAAGGAAGAGCAGGCTCGAAAAGCCAAGCTTGAGGCTGAGAAAAAGGCCGAGGAAGTGCGCAAGAAGAAGGAGGCTGAAGAGCTACGTCGCAAGCAGTTAGAGGCGAAGCAGAAAGCGGAAGCCGAAGCCCAGATGCGTGAGACAATGGCGGCCGAAGAAGCGCGGAACGCGGCTGAACGCTCTGGTTTACTGGCGCAATATATTGCGTTGATCGGGCAGAAGATCGAACGCAACTGGATTCGTCCTCCTTCTGCCAGGCCGGGACTGGAGTGCGTTGTTCAGGTTACCCAGATACCCGGCGGACAGGTAGTGGCGGTTAAGGTGGTTCGCTGTAACGGAGATGACGCAGTGATTCGTTCGGTAGAGGCGGCGGTATACCAGGCATCACCCTTGCCGGAGCCGGCGGATGCCAGTTTGTTTGAACGCAGGCTTCAACTTGTGTTCAAACCCGAGGACTAATCGAATTAACTTACGAGGCCCGGATTCGGGGCTCGCAGACACATAGACCAGGCAGAACACATGACCAAGGTATTTACATCAATTTTGTTTTTCATGCTCATGAGCGCAATGGCGAGCTTTCAGCCCGCCCATGCTGAGTTGCGCATTGAAATCACCAAGGGTATTTCCGCGGCGGTGCCTATTGCCGTAGTGCCTTTCGGTTACACCGGCCCGGGCGCCGCGCCTTTCGACGTGGCCGGGGTGGTTGCAGCTGATCTTGCCAGCAGTGGCCGATTTGATCCCATGGATCGCAAGGACATGCTGGAAATGCCCAGCAGTGGCGCCGAGGTGGATTTCCAGGACTGGCGGCTTCTGAAAGCCCAGGTGTTGGTGATAGGAAAAGTTTCTCCCATTAATGCTGATGAGTACTCGATCCAGTTCCAGGTGTTCGATGTGTTCAAGCGCGAGCAGATCCTGGGTTACCGGATGCCGACTACCCGGGCTGCCATGCGCGCATCTGCCCATTACGTGGCGGACATGATTTTTGAAAAGCTTACCGGGGTGAAGGGCGTCTTCTCTACCCAGGTGGCCTATGTGACCGTGACCGGGAAAGGCAAGGATCGTAATTTCGAACTGGTGGTTGCCGATGCAGATGGTGCGAATGCGAAGAGCATTTCGAATTCACCGGACCCCATCATGTCACCGTCATGGTCCCCGGATGGCAGGAAGCTGGCCTATGTGTCCTTTGAGGGTGGCACCTCCGCCGTGTATGTGCAGATTCTTCGCTCGGGATTCAGGCAGAAGGTCAGTTCTCGCAGGGGCGTGAATGGCGCCCCGGTCTGGCATCCCGATGGCCGGAGCCTGGCGCTGACACTCTCCCAGGGTGACGGCAACCTGGATATCTATGTACTGGAGCTCACCAGTGGCCGTCTTGAACGGATTACTTCCCATCCGGCAATTGATACCGAACCCGAGTGGCGCAAGGACGGACGTGGGCTTTACTTCACCTCTGACCGCAGTGGCAGGGCCCAGATCTACGAACTGGAACTGCAGGATAAAAAGGCTGTCCGAATTAGTAGGGAAGGGAGTTACAATGCGCGCCCCCGGTTGTCGCCGGATGGCAAGCAGTTAAGTCTCGTGACCCTGGACAGGGGAAATTACCGGATCGGCATCATGGATCTGGAAAGAGGAACCCTGCGGGTGCTGTCCGAGGGCAAGCTGGATGAATCCCCGGCTTTTGCGCCGAATGGCCAGACCCTGATTTATGCTGCCCGGGAGGGGAGCCAGGGTGTGCTGGCCACGGTCTCGGCAGATGGCCAGATTCGGGGCAGAATCGCTTCCGCCGACGGAGATGTACGTGAGCCAGTCTGGTCACCGTTTCCGCCGAATTGATGAATTAATGTAAAATCGGGCGCTAGAACTTAATACACGCGCCGACTCCCAAAGAAATGGAGCAATAAATATGCGTAACGCAAAACTGGTCATTCTTCTTGCTGCCACCCTCATGCTGGGTGCTTGCAGCAAGTCTCCTGATGTAAAGGACGGTTGGGGCGATGAGCCCGAAATGGTCACCGGCGCCCAGGACGAATCTGGCAGTAGCCAGAGAGGTCTTGGCGAGAACGGTGTCCGTGGTGGCGAGGAATTCGGTGGCATGAACCTGGATGGTCAGAATGTCCTGGACGGAACCACGATCTTCTTCGATTACGACAGCACCGATATCAAGCTGGACTACGAGGATGTCCTCATGGCCCATGCCCGATACCTGGTGGAAAATCCTGGAGCCCGGGTACGTCTTGAAGGACATACCGATGAGCGTGGATCCCGTGAGTACAATATCGGGCTTGGCGAGCGCCGCTCCCAGTCTGTGCGTCGGGTCTTGATGCTCCAGGGTGCCCAGGACTCGCAAATTATTACGGTCAGTTTTGGCGAGGAACGTCCCGCTGAATTTGGTTCCAGCGAAGACGCGTGGGCCAAGAACCGTCGTGTAGAGATTCAATACTGAGATGCCTGTGAAACATATAAAATTTATTCCGGTTGCAGTGCTGGCCTTGTTGGCCGGTTGCGCCACTGACACGTATACCGTTCAGGATCAGCTGGCCGCCGACCAGGCCCGTCTGGCAGAGCGTGTGGATGGCATAGAGCGCAAGGTTGATAGCCAGTCGCTACTGGAAATGTCACGCAAGCTGGACGCCATGGAGCTGGAAGTCAGGACCCTGAGAGGCGATATCGAGACCTTGCAGTTTGAGTTGCAGGGTCTTAACAGTCGTCAGCGGGACCAGTACATGGATATCGATTCTCGCTTGCAAGGTCTGGAATCCGGTGGCGCGGCCGTGGTTGCGGCAAGCACCGGTGCGGCGGTAGCCAGTTCAACCGGGTCCCCGGCGGCACCGGTTGCAGGCCCGGCCAGTGCTTCGGAGCAGGAAAGCTACAACACAGCGTTCAACGCCCTGAAGGACGGTCGCTATGAACAGGCGGCAGGCGCATTCAGTCAATTCCTTAGCGCGTTCCCGGCCAGCAACCTGGCGGATAATGCCAAGTATTGGTATGCGGAGACCTTCTATGTCCGTCGCCAGTTTGCCGAGGCCCTGTCCACGTTCGAGGCGGTGGTGAAGGAATATCCTGACTCACGCAAGACACCTGATGCATTGCTGAAGATTGGTTATTGTAATTATGAGTTGGGACAGTGGTCCCAGGCCAAGTCTGCATTGACCCAGGTGGGTCAGCGCTTTCCGGATTCGACAGCGGCCCGCTTGGCCAGCCAAAGGCTGGACAAGATCAAGGCTGAGGGGCACTAATTCCCACCGGCTGACCAGGAGATAATTCCGGTTGCCGGATATCAAGGCGGGGGGCCCAGGCCCCCCGTGGTGTTTTTAGCGTATGAGCAAGATTAGCAAGACGGATCTCCCGGCCGATCAACGGCTGAAGATTTCCGAGATCTTTTTCTCCCTCCAGGGCGAGGCCCGCCAGGCCGGTCTGCCCACGGTGTTCGTGCGTCTTACAGGTTGCCCCCTGCGCTGTACTTACTGCGATACCGAGTATGCGTTCTTCGGTGGCGAATGGATGAGCTTTGACAGTCTCCTCGAAGAGGTGGGCAAACACCCCGCGCGTCATGTGTGTGTTACCGGCGGCGAGCCCCTGGCACAAAAGAATTGTATTGGACTGCTGCGTCGACTGTGTGATGCCGGTTACGAGGTGTCGCTGGAGACCGGTGGCGCTCACGATGTCTCAAAAGTGGATCCCCGGGTCTCGAAGGTCGTGGACATCAAGACGCCTGTCTCAGGTGAGGTCGAGGGCAATCGTTGGGAAAACCTCCCGCTGTTGACCAGTCATGACCAGATCAAGTTTGTGATCTGCAGTCGCGAGGACTACGAGTGGGCCAGGGATCAGCTTGCGCAACGGAAGCTTGAGAAGGTCTGCGAGATCCTGTTTTCCCCGGCCTGGGGGAAGGTCAGCTTCAAGGAGCTGGCCGAGTGGATCCTGGAGGATGGGCTGCAGGTGCGCATGCAAGTCCAACTGCACAAGTTGATATGGGGCGATGAGCCCGGTCATTAGGACTTCACGATATGACTAAGAAAGCGGTTGTGCTGGTATCCGGTGGTCTCGATTCTGCAACCACCCTGGCGATTGCCCGCAGCGAAGGGTTTGAGTGTTACGCGCTGAGCTTTGACTACGGTCAGCGTCATCGTTCGGAGCTTGAAGCCGCCCAGCGGGTTTGCGCTGCCCTGGGGGTCAAAGAACACAAGGTTATGGCGGTTGATACCGGGGGAATGGGTGGCTCGGCCCTGACCGATTTGTCTATCGATGTGCCAGAGGCGCCGGAGGAGGAGATTCCTGTTACCTATGTCCCGGCCCGAAACACGGTGTTTTTATCCCTGGCCCTGGGGTGGGCGGAAGTACTGAGTGCCCATGACATCTACATTGGTGTGAACGCTGTGGATTACTCGGGATATCCGGACTGCCGGCCAGAGTTCATCAGGGCCTTCGAGCAATTGGCAAACCTGGCTACCAAGGCCGGCGTGGAAGGCCGACATTTCAGTATTCACACTCCCCTGATCCTGCTCAGCAAGGGGGATATTGTGTCCCGTGGCGTCGAGTTGGGACTGGATTACGCCATGACGGTGTCCTGCTACCAGGCTGATGAGCAGGGCAGGGCCTGCGGGCGATGCGATTCATGCCGGTATCGTGCCAAGGGATTTTCCGACGCAGGAATCGACGACCCCACCCGTTATCAGCCTGACTAGGGCCTAATTACAGCCCTTCCCGGGTAATCATCGGGATTTTCCTTGGATTGCGCTGGCAAGATGGCTCGGGTTTATTTACAATGCGCGCTCTCGCGAAGGCAAGGCCGGGTTATTACCCCGGACGGCGACTCGGACAAAGAGCCGGATAGCCAGTGCCATCGCAGGACGCCCAGGCGTCCACTCCCTCGGATGGGGTGTTAGCTCAGTCGGTAGAGCATCGGACTTTTAATCCGCTGGTCGAGAGTTCGAGTCTCTCACACCCCACCATTTTCCTCGTCGATCTTTGCCTGCCCCCGGATACACGGATGGGTTTAGGGCTTTCCGCCATGGATTCCCCTATTTTAGAATGAAAAACAGCGCCCCTCAGGCGTGGTTAATTCCTTAGCCTGTAACCACGGTATGTGTGACAATTACTGGTTACAAACGCCCTGGCCGGGCGCGCAGACGTGCCCACCTGAACACCCATGAGTCTGAAGCCGCGGCCGTGCAACGGTTGTTCATCGCCACGGAGCCTGATACCTACATGCGCCCCCACCGGCATCCCGAGAGCCACAAGTGGGAATACTTCATGGTGCTGGATGGACACATCGACCTGCTGTTGTTTGATGCAAAGGGAGTGCTCACCCAGAGGGCTGCCATGACCCCTGACTTGATCCGTGTCGTAGAAGTCCCGCCGGGCACCTGGCACTGCTATGTGTGCCAGGCCAGTGGCACCCTGGCCATGGAGATCAAGGAAGGCGCTTACACGCCAACCCGGGAAGAGGATTTTGCCAGTTGGTCACCTGCAGAGCGCGGTGACGGGGCAGCAGCGTTTCGGGAGTGGATGCGCACCGCCCAGCCAGGCGAGCGATACGCTCAGTAATAAGACTCACTAGGCCCCTTGTATTCCTGCAGGGTATTGCCGCCGTCGATGATGATCAGTTGCCCAGTGATGTAAGTGGATTCAGCCGCGCATCGAGCGAACCAGGTCGGCAATATCCGTCACCCCGGTTCTGCAACA
>CAKZML010000183.1 GCA_937128475.1 uncultured Chromatiales bacterium | reverse complement strand
CTCCTTTCTACAATGTGTGTGGTGGAACCCAGGACAATAATTCCCTGTGCGGACCGTCACGCACCACTGTGGTGCACGGCATTACCAACTCGGACTGGAACATGGTGCTCGGTGGCGATGGCTACGAGCCCCAGATCGACCCCAACGACCCCAACATCATTTACCCGCAAGCCCAGTATGGCGCCCTGGCGCGCTATGACCGTCGCACACAGGAACGGATATACATCGCCCCCACACCGGCCAGTGGCGAGAAGCAGTACAAGTGGAACTGGAATACGCCGTTGTTGATCAGCCCCCACAGTCCGACCCGCCTGTATTACGCCGCAGAGTATCTGTTCCGCTCAGACGATCGTGGTGACAGTTGGCAAAAAATCAGTCCCGACCTGACCCGCCAACTGGACCGTAACAAACTGGAAGTCATGGGACGCGTCTGGGGAATTGATTCAGTCGCGAAGAACGACTCAACGTCCAGGTATGGCGCCGCCATCATGATCAGCGAAAGCCCGTTAAAAGAAGGCCTGATCTTTGTCAGTACCGATGACGGCGTGATCAACATTACCGAGGACGGTGGCAGCAACTGGCGGCGCGTGGAGAAATTCCGCGGCGTGCCCGATATGTCATATATCGACGATGTGCTGGCTTCAAGCCACGATGAAAATATCGCCTATGCGGTTTTCGACAACCACAAGCGTGGCGACTACAAACCCTACATATTGAAAACAGAGGACCGCGGCAAGAGCTGGAAATCCATCGCCGGCAATCTCCCCCAACGAGGCTCGGCACACACGATCGTTGAGGATCATGTGAACCCTAATCTATTATTTGCAGGTACCGAGTTCGGGCTTTTCTTCACCCAGGACGGCGGCGGCAACTGGACCCGGCTCAAGAGCAACTTCCCAACGACAGCCGTGCGTGACATCGAAATACAGAAGCGCGAAAACGACCTGGTAGTCGGTACATTTGGTCGTGGCATTTATATCCTCGATGATTACAGCGCGCTACGGACAAAGAAATCAGATTTGGGCGCCGAGATGCTGTTCCCGGTCCGGGATCCCTGGCTCTATATAGAAGGCGATCTGTGGGACGCCCGTGAAAAAGGCTCCATGGGTGCCGAATTCTTTACTTCCAAGAACCCTTCTTTCGGGGCGGTATTCACCTACTACCTCAAGGACGGTGTGAAATCTCGCCAGAGCGCAAGACGGGAAGCTGAAATCGAGATCGAAAAAACCGGCGGCAACACACCCTACCCGACCTGGGATGTCCTGCGAGAAGAAGACCAGGAGGAAAGTCCCGGGGTCTTCCTGATGATCCGTGACAGTGACGGCGCCCTTGTCAGGCAGATTGCAGGCAACGCCGCAAAGGGCGTGCACCGTACTGCGTGGGATCTACGTCTGCCGGCACCAGACCCCATCGACCTGGAGGACCGCGGTGAAAGACCCTATTGGGAAATGCCTCCTGCGGGCCCTCTGGCCTTGCCGGGTGAGTACACCGCCAGACTGGCAGTACAAAAGGACGGTGTCCTGAAGGAAGTAAGCGAAAGTCAGCGCTTCACGGTCAAGGCACTGAATGCGAGCCCGGAAATCGCCGCTGACAGGAAGGCTCTGCAGGCGTTCCAGCTCAAGGTTGCCAAGTTGCAGCGGGCCGTACTGGGAAGCACCTCGGTGATAGGAGAACTGGATCAACGCATTGCTCATATCAGGGCAGCGATTATTCAAACCCCATCAGCAGGTGACAACGAGCGCTCGGCTTTGCGAAAACTTGGCTCCCGACTTACCGAGATCAGTACTTCCCTGAATGGCGACGCCACAATCGCTGGCCGAAACGAGTCTATACCCATGCCGATCAACTCACGGGTATCGGCCTTGTACTACGGACTGGTATTCACCCAATCCGCAGTGGGTGGTTCCTACAAGGACTCCTACCAGGTTGCCGCCTCTGAGTTCGGCGAGGTACTTGCCTCACTCAGGTCACTGGAAGCGGATATCTCTGCGCTGGAGAGTTCTCTGGAGCTACAGGGCGCGCCCTGGACACCGGGACGAATTCCAAACTGGTCGGAAAACTAGGCTGCGGCAGCAACACTGACTGGAGAAAGCAAAAAGGGGTCCATATGGACCCCTTTTCATTTATATGGAACGCTGGCAGTGACTCTCCCCGTGATCCAAACCAGGGGCTAATATATTAAGTCAAATAACATTCACCCGTTGCCGCTTAAAAAATCCGCGCTATCGTGTTACCGTTATTTTAATACTAAGACCAACAATAAAGCCGACTACAGAACTGGAATGATTCCAGACAAGTCCGCACCATCAACAGGGAGACCCTGATGTTAAAAATAACAAGAATACTAATGGCGGCAACACTGCTTTGCTTTAGCCAACTGGCCCTGGCCAGCACCTGCCCCACCAGCGGCAGCCCCGATGTCAGCCCAGAACGGTTCGTCTGGACTCTTGAATCCGACGGCCACTACAGCGGTGTAATGGAGATCGGCGAGGCCACATTCACCATTGGCGGTGAGACCATCACAACCCGCGCCTACCGACAGGCCGGCGGACAGTACAGCATTCCCGGCCCGACCATGGTCATGAAACCCGGCGCCAAGTACGTGCTCAGCTTCAAAAACACATTACCCTATGAAGATCCAAGCGCAGAACACAATACCTTCAAGGACCCCAATACCAGCAACCTGCACACGCATGGATTGCACATCTCCGGTGAATCTCCCTCAGACGATGTAACCCGGTCCTTTGACGGTGGGTACGGCGGCGACTTCGTCTACGACATCACGGACGATCACATGCGTGGCACGTACTGGTATCACGCCCATCATCATGGCTCGACCTTCCTGCAAGTCTCAGGTGGCGCTTTCGGCCTGATCATCATCGATGATGACGATTCACCCGAAGCTGGCGTCCCGGAAAATGTAGCCGCCATGGTAGAACAACACATGGTCTTCGGATTCCTGGATCCGGCGGT
>CAKZML010000182.1 GCA_937128475.1 uncultured Chromatiales bacterium | reverse complement strand
CCCGGTCGTCGTTTTTCAGGCTGGCAGGCGGCCAGTTGTCCAGGCGCATGCCCAGAGACAAACCACGAGAAGCCAATACATCCTTGATCTCGGTGAGAGACTTCTTACCCAGGTTAGGGGTCTTCAGTAACTCCACCTCAGTGCGCTGCACCAGGTCTCCGATGTAGTAAATATTCTCTGCCTTGAGGCAGTTAGCGGAGCGGACGGTCAGTTCCAGATCGTCTACAGGCCGCAGCAGGATCGGATCTACCTCGTCCTCTTCCTCAACAGACTCAGACTCAGATTCGCTCTCCAGGTCAACAAACACGGCCAACTGCTGCTGCAGAATGGTCGCGGCGCGACGAATAGCTTCTTCGGGGTCAATCGTACCGTTGGTTTCCAGGTCGAGTACCAGTTTGTCCAGATCAGTGCGCTGTTCTACACGAGCGGCTTCAACGACATAAGACACACGGTGAACTGGAGAAAAAGTAGCATCCAACTGCAGCCGACCGATAGAGCGTGTTTCCTCTTCCGGATTCTCGCGAGAATGAGCGGGTGAGTAACCGCGGCCTCGGGCCACTGTCAGCTTCATATTAATTTCTGAAGCACCGTTAAGGTGACAGATTACGTGCTCCGGATTGCGGATCTCGATGTCGTGATCAACCTGGATATCAGCAGCGGTTACTGAACCCGAACCTTTCTTACTCAAGGTCAACTCGGCTTCTTCTTTGCCGTTCATCACCAGGGCAACGCCCTTGAGGTTCAGCAAAATCTCGATCACGTCTTCCTGAACGCCTTCGATTGCACTGTACTCATGCAAAACACCGTCAATCTCTACTTCGGTGATGGCACAACCAGGCATAGAAGACAGCAAGATACGACGCAAGGCGTTACCCAGAGTGTGACCAAAGCCACGCTCCAGGGGTTCCAGGGTTACCTGGGCGCGCGTGCTGTTCTTTTCATCAACATTGATTACACGCGGGGTCAAAAATTCGTTCACTGCACTCTGCATACGGGGCACCTTTATTTAGGTTAGTCCTTCAGTGGATTACTTGGAGTAAAGTTCGACGATCAGGTTTTCGTTGATCTCTGAAGAGAGATCCTGACGGTCAGGGACAGACTTGAAAGTACCTTCCAGCTTGTCCGCATTTACTTCGATCCACTCAGGCTCGCCACGCTGGGCAGCCAATGCCAATGCTGACTGCACACGCAGTTGCTTCTTGGCCTTTTCACGCAAGGCGACAACGTCACCTGCTTTTACCTGGTAAGAGGCGATGTTGACCACCTGCCCGTTCACCATGATAGATTTGTGAGCAACCAGCTGACGCGATTCAGAGCGCGTTGAGCCAAAGCCCATACGATAAACAACGTTATCCAGTCGAGATTCCAACAGCTGCAGCAGGTTTTCACCGGTAGCACCCTTCAGACGGGCAGCTTCCTTGTAATAATTGCGGAACTGCTTCTCCAGTACGCCGTATATACGACGAACTTTCTGCTTCTCGCGCAGCTGCACACCGTAATCGGACAGACGACCGCGGCGGGCGCCGTGCTGGCCTGGTATTGCTTCTGCTTTACACTTACTTTCGAGTGCGCGCACACCGCTCTTCAGGAACAGATCAGTTCCTTCACGACGGGAGAGCTTGCACTTGGGTCCAATATATCGAGCCATGTCTAGTTCTTCCTTTGTGCGTTACACGCGACGTTTCTTGGGAGGACGACAGCCGTTATGGGGAATCGGCGTCACGTCAGTAATGTTAGCGATCTTGTAGCCACAAGCATTCAGTGCTCGTACGGCAGACTCACGACCCGGTCCTGGGCCCTTTACCTGCACGTCGAGATTTTTAAGACCATATTCCTTGGCGGCTTCACCGGCACGTTCGGCTGCAACCTGGGCAGCAAACGGGGTGCTCTTACGAGAACCGCGGAAACCAGAACCACCTGCAGTGGCCCAGCTCAGGGTGTTACCCTGACGGTCAGTAATCGTAACAATGGTGTTGTTAAAAGACGCATGCACGTGGGCGATTCCGTCCACTACAGTCTTCGTGATTTTCTTACGAGTGCTTTTGGCACCTGGCTTAGCCATATCGTAGTTCCTGCTTTAATATCAACACTGCACTTGGGTGCAGCTACACTAAAAGGATTCGCTGTGGGGTGACGCTAGGTCTGTCCTTACTTGCGAATCGGCTTACGCGGTCCCTTGCGGGTACGCGCGTTGGTCTTGGTGCGCTGACCGCGAAGCGGTAAGCCACGCCGGTGACGCAGGCCGCGGTTACAGCCCAAGTCCATCAAACGCTTGATGTTCATTGACACTTCACGACGAAGGTCACCTTCCACCATCATCTCAGCGACTTTGCCACGCAGGGCATCCATCTCTGTTTCAGACAGTTCACCAATCCTGGTGCTTTCTGTGACACCGGTAGCGGCACACAACTCTTTAGCGGTTGTGCGACCTACACCGTAGATGTATGTCAGTGAGATAACAGCATGCTTGTTATCTGGTATGTTGACGCCGGCAATACGAGCCATCCAACTTTCTCCAAAAATAATCTTTCGCTTTACTACGCGATTTACGCAAACCCCTGATTTAACTCAGTTTTGCTGATTTCTCAGCGGGGTAGGCGCGAAAGGCGCAGCATTCTAGCGATATCGTTACAAAAAATCAACCGTGTCCGGGTTTAACCCTGACGCTGCTTATGACGCGGATCTGTGTTGCAGATCACCCGCACAACGCCATTACGACGTACAACTTTACAGTTGCGGCAGATTTTCTTGACTGATGCACGTACTTTCATCGTTACTTCTCCGTTTAGGCTAATGGGCGCTTAGCGAACGCGCCCAGCACCACCATAGTTCTTCAAGTTGGCCTTCTTCATCACCGAATCGTACTGGTGCGACATCAGGTGGCTCTGCACCTGGGCCATAAAATCCATTACCACAACAACCACGATCAGCAGTGAGGTACCACCCAGATAAAAGGGCACGTTCCACATCACCACCAGGAACTGTGGCATCAAGCAGACCAGCGCAATATAAGCAGATCCGAATACCGTCAGCCGAGTCAGCACGCCATCGATATAGTTGGCGGTCTGTTGTCCCGGACGTATGCCGGGCACAAATGCTCCGTAACGCTTCAGGTTGTCAGCCACTTCAACCGGGTTGAACATCAACGCCGTGTAGAAGAAGCAGAAAAACACTACAAACACTGTGAACAGCAATATGTTCAACGGCTGGCCAGGGCCAATGGCAACGGCCAGGTCCTGCAACCAGTCTGCACCCCCGGAAGAGCCAAACCACTGCGCGATAGACGCAGGAAACAACAATATGCTGCTCGCAAAAATGGCTGGGATGACGCCCGCCATGTTCACTTTCAGAGGCAGATGCGAACTCTGCGCCTGGTACATCTTGCGACCTTGCTGTCGCTTGGCGTAATTCACCGTGATGCGGCGTTGGCCGCGCTCAATGAATACGATCAAATAAATAACCGCGATCGCCAGTGCCAGAATAAACAACAGCACCAGGATATTCAGTTCACCCTGCCGCGCCTGCTCAAGAGACTGGCCTATAGCCGCGGGCAGTCCCGCCACAATACCGGCGAAGATCAACAGCGAGATGCCGTTACCCACACCTTTTTCCGTAATTTGTTCACCCAGCCACATCATAAAGACTGCACCAGTCACCAGAGACGTAATGGCAATCACATAAAACAGCAGTGATGTGTCATAACTCATGCCCTGATTAGCCATACCCACGGTCATACCTGTGGCCTGAATGACCGCCAGCACGACTGTGAGGTAGCGCGTGTACTGGCTTATCTTGCGACGACCAGACTCACCTTCTTTCTTCAACTGCTCCAGCTGTGGGGTTACGGCCGACATCAACTGCATGATGATCGATGCAGAGATGTAAGGCATGATACCCAAGGCCAGGATGCTCATCCGCTCCAGAGCGCCACCGGAAAACATGTTCGCCAGGCCCAGGATCGTTCCCTGGTTCTGGTTAAACAATGCCGCCAGTTGATTAGGATCTATTCCCGGAACAGGAATATGCGTCCCAATCCGGTACACGATAATTGCCAGTAAAACAAAACGAAGGCGAGCAAAAAGCTCGCCCATGCCTGCCTTGTTTACTGAGGGCAGCTGTCCTTGAGCCATCTATTCCTCGATTTTCCCGCCAGCTTTTTCAATTGCTTCGCGGGCTCCTTTGGTTACCGCGAGGCCCTTGACAGTCACAGCCTTCCCGAGATCTCCAGACAGGAATACGCGAGCGCGAAGAACGCTATCTTTAACCAGGTCGGCCGCTTTCAGCGCGTCAAGGTCAACGACATCGCCTTCCACTGCATTCAGTTCTGACAAACGAACCTGTGCGGTGGTGCGAGCCATGCGAGAGCTAAAGCCATACTTTGGCAGTCGCTTTTGCAGAGGCATCTGACCGCCCTCAAAGCCGGGACGTACAGATCCGCCGGAACGAGATTTCTGGCCTTTGTGTCCACGGCCGGCAGTTTTACCGTCGCCGGAGCCAATCCCGCGACCAACACGCTTACTGTCTTTCCGAGAACCCGGTGCTGGGCTCAAGGTGTTCAGTCTCATTACATCTGACATGTTTTAGTCCTCAACCCGTACCAGGTAGTGTACTTTATTGATCATGCCGCGAGTGGAGGGTGTATCTTCCACTTCAACGGTATGACCAATTCGACGCAGGCCGAGGCCGGCAACGCATGCCTTGTGGTTAGGCAAGCGGCCATTAACACTCTTAACCTGGGTAACTTTGATCATTGCTTTTGCCATGATTATTCGCCCAATACTTAATTCAAAATTTCTTCAACAGACTTGCCACGCTTGGCAGCAACGTCCTCGGGTGCGCACATGTCACGCAGACCGTTGAAAGTCGCACGTACTACGTTCACCGGATTGGTGGACCCGTAACACTTGGCCAATACGTTGTGCACGCCAGCGATTTCAAGAACAGCTCGCATCGCGCCACCGGCAATAACACCAGTACCTTCAGACGCAGGCTGCATGTATACCTTGGAGGCACCGTGGGCAGCCTTCACAGGGTATTGAATAGTGCCGTTGTTCAGGTCTACCTGAATCATGTTGCGACGGGCAGCTTCCATAGCCTTCTGGATGGCAACAGGCACCTCACGCGCCTTACCGCGGCCAAAGCCTACTTTGCCATTACCATCGCCCACTACAGTCAGCGCGGTGAAACCGAAAAT
>CAKZML010000181.1 GCA_937128475.1 uncultured Chromatiales bacterium | reverse complement strand
TGTCGTCACCGACTCTTTCCTTTTTGGGTGTTCATTAGTTATGCTCTGGAGAGGAAGTTCCTTTTGCAGGTACCGCTACTAGTATGTGGCTGGAAGGAGCCTGATGCCCAAGAGGGCGCCGACAACAAAATTGGAAGTTGTAATACATGCAAAAGTTAATGACCTGCTTGTTATTGGCGCTTTGGATCTCCGGTTTTCCCCAGGCGTCCCATGCCCGTGAACCTGTTCTCGGGAAGGTTCTGGAAACGGGTCGAATCACTTTTGGCTATGCTGAAGACAGGCTGCCATTCTCATTTAATGACCAAAATGGCAACCCGGCTGGATACTCGATAGATCTTTGTCGTGCAATCGCCGAGCAGGTACGTAAAGAACTCAAACTCCCCAAGTTGGACATCGAGTTTATCAAGGTAGAGAGCAGTGAGCGGGTGAATGCCCTGGTGCATTCAAGGGTTGATATGGACTGCGGCACAGCAACCCAGACCTTGACCCGAATGGAGAGGGTCGACTTTACTTTCATGACCTTCGTCACCGGCGCATCAATGGTGTCACGTCGAGGTACGGGCTCGGCTGAGCCATCGCAGATACAGGGAAAACGGGTTGCGGTCATTTCTGGAACCACGACTGAAGAGGTTCTCGCCCAGTACCTGATCGAAGCACAGCTGACCGCAGAAGTTATTCCCGTGGGGAATTTCGCCGGAGGCATGGGCTTGCTTGAGGAAGGGGAGGTGGACGGTTTCTTCTCGGATCGAGTCTTGCTAATGGGTCAAATCATGAAGTCCCCGATTCGAGACAAGTTGCAGTTGTCCGAGGATCTGATTTCTTACGAACCCTACGCATTGATGCTGCCTCGTGACGATGGAGATTTTCGCCTGATCGCAAATCGTGCCCTGGCAAATATTTATAGCGGAAACCAAATCGGTGTTCTTTACAAGAAATGGTTTGGCCTTATCGATCCTCGCCCGTCCACGTTATTGATATCCCTGTTTCGCTTGCAAGCGCTGCCCGAATAAATTTCACATAATCAAATCTCTCCATTCGAATGCATCAATTCGAAGAGTCCATGCTTGATGGCCTCGCTTTCATTATTAAAATGAGACCTAAGCCGCAATTCGAAGGTCCCACGCGTGATTGTGATTGACTTGGAACCAGTCCAAAGGTTACAACGTACGCCATTGAAACCATCAAGACGGTTCGGTTCTCCCCCCAAAAATTCTAAAACTCTTCCGCGCGCAGTGCAGTGAGAAGTCGTGGAGTTGAATTAAAAAGTTGTTGGGATAGCTCAGTCGGCTTCAATACCAAAATTATAATTAACGTAATAGGCGCATGGCTTCATTAAGAGCCAGCAGCGTCGGAGTAAGTTTTATGCATTGGTTATCACCGCTTCGTTTAGGTGTACTGTCTCTTTTTGTTTTCCTGACAGCATGCGGAGGCGGTGGAGGCGATAGCGCTCCTGCTGTGGTTCAGCCGCAGCCTGATCCAGCATCCTGGCTGCAGGGATCTGCGGTCAACAGCCCGATCCAGCACGCCGAGATTCAGTTGTTCCGATTTGACGCGGATGGCAACGAAGTCGAAATCGTTGCGGGCAGTACTCCGGTGTTAACCGACGCCGACGGTGATTATAAATTCTGGATTACCGGCGGCAGCATCGATGCCGATACCGGCCCATTAATTATTCGTAGTACCGGTGGAACCATGAATTCTGCCGCGGCGCCCACCCTGGAAGCGGTGGTCGCTGATTCGTCGTCGCTGCGCGCAGACGGCGCGATATTGATCCAGCACCTTTCAGTGGCCAGTTCCGTGGCAGCTGAATTACTGAGGCTTCAAGCCTCTGCGGCCGGCGCTGCGCCTAGTGCATCGGATGCCAGTGCTGCGGTGACCCTGGTAGAACAGGAACTGGCAGTCGGCTTGAGCCAGGATCCCAACGATCCCACCCAGCCCATTTCAGTATTCGCACACAGTGTCGATGAGAATCTGGCCCTTGAGATGTCGCCGGATAATGCGCCTGCGGTGAACGATTACATCCAGTACCTGGCCCTGAACATGAGTTCTGCTTCCGGGGCACTGGATAACACCATGCTGGACCTGGCTACCGGTACTTCGGTGGCCTCCAGCTTTAATGGAGTCGGCACAGGACTGCTGGCCAGTCTGGTGACCGATGGTCCCGCCTCGTTCAAGACCGTTCAGCTGGTGTTGGACAAGACAGAAATTGAAAACGACGGCATGGATACCGCGTTCCTGAATGTGTCCCTGGCTGACGCAAACGGTGACCCGGTTGCCGATGGCACCGTGGTGCATTTTGAAACCACCGCCGGTCGCCTGGTGATATCCAAAAACCAGTCAAGAACAGTTGGCGGCAAGACCCGGGTAAACATCAGCAGCGTCTGGGCCGGTGATGCGGCAGTCACTGTTGGCTATAACGGCTCGAATGGCGCAATTCAAAATGCCCAGGTTGGGCTTTCCGTTGTTAACAAGACCGCGGATGTTGAAGATACCGTGCAGCCGAAAGTCTCCAGCGCTGGTTCCACGGGTAACACTCAAATCCTGGTGTCCTTCTCCGAGGCGATGCGCGGCGGTATAGACGGCGCTGAAAACCCACTTCACTATCGAATTAATGGAGTCGATCCGCTGCTGTCTCAAAAGACAGGGCAGGCCGGGATTGGCAAATCCAGCTCGGCTGAGCAGGTAAATCAAAAACCTGAGGTCAGGGTCATAGCGGCTGAACTGATCCTTCCGGATCGAAAGACAGTGCGTTTGACCACCTTGTCCCAGTCAGACCTGAAGTACGAAGTGCGGGTTGTGAACCTGTCGGATATTCACGGTAATG
>CAKZML010000180.1 GCA_937128475.1 uncultured Chromatiales bacterium | reverse complement strand
TCAGACCTGAAGTACGAAGTGCGGGTTGTGAACCTGTCGGATATTCACGGTAATGCCATGTCTGCAGGGGAGCAGTTTGATACTGATCCGACCCGTGCAGAGTTCCAGGGCATTGCCCCCAGTGGCGCCGATATCGTCGACACCGATGGCGATGGCCTGAGTGATAGCGATGAGCAGCGTGGTTGGATCGTTTCCACCGTCTCTGCGGCCGGCGTGGTGCTGACCTTTGAGGTCACCTCCGACCCCCTGAACGCTGACACCGATGGTGACGGCGTAACTGATAATGAAGAATTCCACGGTGGGTTTAATCCCCGCACTGAAGACAGTGATGGGGACACCCTGACCGATAATCAGGAATGGAACATTATTTACAGCGATCCCACCAACCAGGACACCGACGGTGACGGCACCCAGGATGGATTCGAGTTTTACTCTTTCCGCACCTCACCGGTGCTGGCGGATACCGACGGTGACCAGATCAGTGATACCGAAGAGGTGTTGGGACGGAGTCGGGATCCTCGTATTGCTGACTTGCCAAGAGCAGCCATAAGTGTCGGCGAGGTGCGCCTGCAGATTGATGAGCGCTACACCTATGCGGACGAGCAGGGCAACACAGTGACGGCTGAGGATAGCTCCATTTCCACGCTTGCTCAGTCCAGTAACACGACCTTCTCCACCAGCAACACCGACGTGACTGAATACGTTGCGGGTGCCTTTTTGGAAGGGGGCTTTGAGAGCAAGGAAGGTCGAGGAATTCCTATTACGGTTTTGGGTATTGGAGTTGACGGAGGGCCCTGGATCAGTGGTGGTGGACGATGGGAGTGGACAGATTCCAATGCGTTTTCGACCGACAGGGCGTCTGCGATTGAGTCCCAGCGTGTACACGAACAGTCCCTGAACAAGACCCGGGAATTCAGCTCCAGCAGCACGGTCACCAGGGAAGTTGTGGGCGCTGGTATTGATGTCGACCTCATAGTGAGAAATGAGGGCGGCATTGCCTTCACCATCAGTAACATGGAAGTAACGGTCCTGGAGCGAGATCGGCAGTCCAGCAACCGGTTTGTGCCGGTGGCGACTCTGATTGCCAATAGCGAGTTGGTTACCGGTGAACCCGCGGCATTTAACCTGGGGCCCTTCACCCCGGAGCGCGGTCCGATTGTGTTTTCCAGTCGCGATGTTTTCCCGAAACTGGTGGACCAGTTGATGAAATCGCCCTCTGGCCTGATTTTCAAGGTGGCGAACTTCGACATGACCGATGAGTTTGGTCGGGTGTTTACCTTCGCCAACCAGACAGCCCGGGACCGCACTGCGGGCATTATTGTGGACTTTGGCGATGGCACTGAGCAGAAGAGCCTGGTGGCAACCGCCGTGCAACCCGATCCTGATGGCTTTGGTGGGCCTGCGGGCGCGTTTGTCGGTGGCTTTTACAGTGATGGCGCTCCCAAGGGAATTTCCCTGGACTTTGCTCTTCAGGATATCCTCGCGCTGAGCAAGAACGCCACTGACGTTGATGGCATTGTTGCGGGGCCCAACCTGGAAGCGGAAAGCATTGCAGCCGGTGATGATGTTCAGTTGATTCCGCCGGGTACCACCGGCGTCGGGGTCGGCAGTGTGGTGATTGCCAGCGGACAGAATGGCGTGCTGGAATCCGTCGCGCTGGGTGATGACCAACCGGAAATTACCGGGGGTTACGAGACCAGCCTGACCTGTAATGCGGGTTCGGCAAATGCCCTTGATTTGTGCTCCGACGACAGCCAATGTACGGCAGGTGTTTCAGGCGGCGGAATGTGTTCCGGGCCTGAAGTTCTTGTCCGTTTTGGTGGGCAACGCAACGGGAATTTCGGACGTACCTGGGTTGTCCTGATCAACCGGGAAACACCCGCTGGAGCGGACTTTGGCCAGGTTATGCTGAAGCCCGGCACGGATATCACCATGGCCTTCGTACAGGACCTGGATACCGACGGATTGTATGCCAGGGAAGAGTACATGTTGGGCTCCACCGACAGTCGTGCCGACCTTCTTGATAACAGCTTGTTTGGCATAGATTTTGATGAAGCCGCGGTCGGTACGGGGGATGGGATACCAGACTCCAAGGACACCGACAGGGATGGCCTGGGTGATTTCGCCGAGGTCCGGGTCGGCTGGAAAGTAGCGCTCGAAGGTGGTCTGCGCCAGGTTTACCCCAGTCCGCGGCTACGCGACTCCGATGGGGACGGGCTACAAGATCCCGAAGAGCAGGACTTGTCAGCTTACTGCGTAGGCAGTGATCCCCGTGTTGACGGGTTGTGCCCGCCAGTTGCCGCCAACCCTCCTGCCACCGACCCTGGTGCCGGGGATACCGACCTGGACGGCGTCAGTGATTACGATGAACTCACCGGTTTCGTGGTTGGTGAGAGTATTCGTGATGGTGTGAATGGTCTCTCCGAAACCCGGACAAACGGTGATGATGTGCAGAGATCCGTTTTTGGCGTTCCTGTCAGAGTCGGCGGCATAGTGATACTGCCCGGACCCAATGGCGTGGTTGATTCGTGTGGGGATCCAAATCTCATGCTTGATTTGCAGTCCTGCGGCACGGGCGATGATCAGTACCATGCCGGGGTAACTGTCGTTACCGATCCGCTGCGACGGGACACGGACGGCGACTTTGTCGGCGATGGCACCGAACTGGCCCAGGCCGGTAATCCGACAGATCGTTCAGATGGTCAGGACTTCCGTGACTCGGATCGCGATGGCCTGACTGACGCCGAAGAGGCGCTGGGTTGGGTTGTCAGCGTGGTCGGCAGACCGCCTGTTGCTGTCCAGTCGAGCCCGAGTCTCCCGGACTCTGACCGTGATGGTCTGCCCGATTATATTGAGCGTGACCTGCGTACCGACCCCAACAATCCTGATACCGATGGTGACGGATTGGCGGATTTTGACGAGATGACAGCTGCGGATTTTGATCGCTTCTTCGGCCTTAGCGATCAGTACCCTGGTTTCCTCGTGGACGGCGCCAGTTCCAAGAAATACGGAACGGATGGGAAAGATTCGGACACCGATAATGATGGAATTAGTGACTACAACGAATTGCTGGTGGGCTATCGTATGTTGCTTCCCGGTGAGTCGAGTTTCCGGCAGATTTTCACCAACCCGCTGACTGGCGATACGGATCTTGATGGGCGGGGAGATCTCGCGGAAATGAGTCGTACACCTCCTACCGATGCCACTGACCCAGATACGGATGATGATGGCAGCACGGACGGACAGGAGTTCGCCAGTGGAGGGGATCCCCTGGTTCGTGACCTGGTGGTAACGGTTGAGTTGAGCAAGGTCATCTCCAAGCGAATTGATGACTCGTCACTTGCGGACCAGATAGCTGCTTTGCAGGCCCGCTATGAACAGATAGCTTTTATTTGTGACCCAGCGAACCCTGACATCTTCGGGATAAGGACTTTTTATACTGCACAAGGTTGGTGCGCTAACCCGCCAGACTATGCAACCCAACTGGGATGGTGGTTCACCACGACCGGTCCGAGCGATACCGGTCCCGTGCGTTTCAGCGACGCGAGCGACGCGGACGGCAACGGCATCACGAGCGAGGTTCCCGTATTTGTTGATCCGACGGATTTGGGCGCAAACCCAACCGGCGGATCGCCTACATGTCTGGTCCTGAGGCTGGACAACAGAGGCGGTTATGCGGTGAACAGTTTCAACACGCCCGCTGTTCGCCAGGTACGATTGGAACAAGGGGAATCTTTTTCCTTGAATGGATTGATCGCTACCGTAGATTATGCGTCAGACGATTGCGGAGCAGCGCCGAGATACATTCCCACCACTGTATCCTCTCTGATTCAGTGTACAAACCTGGTGAATGAAACCTTTAACTTTGAGGATTTCATCAGGGGGACCAGTGGACAGCAGGTGACTGTGAATACCTCCTCGCTGAATTGTGATCTGGATGTTATCTACACGGTGACTGTCCAGTAGCACATTGACCTGTAGATGGGCTGTGGTCTGACAATAATCAGCCTCCGGCAATAGCCCATCTTCGGGCAATGGAAGTAACCAGGCCTCGTTTTCGATAATGAAAGCGAGGCCTGTTTTGTGTGTGGATGGTAAATTGTCGGAACTCTGGCCATTTCTGAGGCGGGGCGGCTTTCTGCTTGGTGGCGATTCCCGGCCTGACAATCCACGACCCAGTCCCGTCCTCATTTTGTGACAGCCGCCAACCTCTTTCGGGGTTGCCCGTGATATACATTTGCTTATTCCTCGGGGACAATAGTCCTCATTGTGTTAATCGCCCGGCGGGAACGGGAC
>CAKZML010000179.1 GCA_937128475.1 uncultured Chromatiales bacterium | reverse complement strand
AGAGACAGCAACCTCTACCGGCGCCTGGACGAGACCGGTCGCCAGCGACTGGATACCCTGGTGCCGCGAGTGCTCAGGGCGGTCACTGGGCTGGAGAATCCGGATAAGGCCCTGGCAAGGATGGCCGGCGTGCTGCAGTCGGTGGGACGGCGCTCGGCGTACTTTGCCCTGTTGAATGAAAACCCCGGAGCGCTGGAGCGCCTGGCCCGAATTTGCGGGCATAGCGACATGCTGGCGAAGCAGGTCGCCGAGCATCCCTTGTTGCTGGATGAATTACTGGACCCAAGAATTTTTGAAACGCCGCCGGATCGGGAGCAGTTGAATGCTGATCTGGCCCAGCGAGTTCTGAGACTGGATCGGGACGACGAGGAAGCCTATGCGGAGGCCTTGCGCCAGTTCCAGCGTGCGGCGGTGTTTCGCATCGCCCTGGCGGATATGGGCGGCGTATTGCCGTTGATGAAAATCAGCGACCGCCTGACCGACCTGGCCGAGATTATCCTGGATCGCGCCTTGTCCCTGGCATGGAAGAAAATGTGCGCCCGGTACGGGCAGCCGACCTTTAGTGAAGATGGCGAGACCGGGCTGGCAGGATTTGCGATTGCCGCCTACGGCAAACTTGGTGGGCTGGAACTGGGTTACGGCTCTGACCTGGACCTGGTGTTCCTGCATGACTCCCGGGGCGATGCCCAGCTTACCGATGGCGCGCGGAGTATCGCCAATGACGTGTTTTTCGCGCGATTGGCCACCCGACTGGTGAACCTGATCAGCATGCCTACTACTTCCGGTGTGCTTTATGAGGTGGATATGCGATTGCGCCCCAGCGGCAACGCCGGTCTGATGGTGGGCAGTCTCAAGGCCTTCGAGCGTTACCAGGTCCAGGAAGCGTGGACCTGGGAGCACCAGGCCCTGTTGCGTTCCCGGGCGGTGGCGGGAAGTGAGTCAGTGCGAGGGGAATTCGAAAGGATTAGACGCCTGGTACTGACCGAGCACGTGCGGCGTGAGGGTCTGTGCAAGGAAGTCACGGATATGCGCGAGCGCATGCGGACTGAATTGTCGGCCGGGGACGAGGCGCTGTTTGACCTTAAGCAGGACTCGGGAGGCATTGCTGATATCGAATTTCTGGTCCAGTACCTGGTTCTGGCCCATGCAAAGCATCACCCTCAATTGTTGACTTATTCAGACAACATTCGACAGTTGGAGGGCCTGGTGGAAGCGGGGGTCATAAGCGAGACCGATGCACAGGGGCTGAAACAAGCCTACCTGGTTTTCAGGGGCGCGCTGCATGAGGCCAGTCTTTCAGGACGCAAGGGTGCCGTGGATGTAAGCATGTTTACCGCTGACAGGCAGTTGGTCCAGGACTGTTGGCGGCGATTGATGGTGCCGGCATAGCCGCAGCGGCGAGGACTGTTTTATAATTTCGTCACTGCAAGCGCACCTACTCTTGAAGAGGAACAACATGGCCGATCAAGGCAAGTCAGAAATCGAAATGATTCAGCCCAATGCCGAGAGTCGCTACGAAATTACCACGGCGAATTTGCCCCTGGCCTGTCCCATGCCGGGAATGAGCTTGTGGAACTCTCATCCAAGGGTGTTCTTGCCGATAGAAAAAACCGGCGAGGCCAAGTGTCCATACTGCGGTGCTTCATATATCCTGATTGGCAAGGATGCCGCCTGAATTCAGGTGAATAGCCACGAAAAACAAAAAGCGAGCCCAAGCTCATGGCGTTAAGTGACATTACACCGGTAATCATCGCCCATAACGCCGAGGCGACGCTTCCAGAAACCCTGGAGTCCCTGTCTGCCTTTCCACAGGTGGTCGTGTATGAGAACGGTTCCACTGACCAGACGGTGGCGATTGCCGAGTCTTTCGATAACGTGAAACTGGTACAGGGCGGGTTTATTGGATTTGGTCCCACCAAGAACCATGCTGCCACCCTGGCCGAGACCGACTGGCTGTTCTCCCTGGATGCAGACGAGGCGCCTACTGCTGATCTGTTGCGCAGCCTGGATACCGCCGACCTGTCGGATCCCAGGGTCGCGTATTCGGTAAACAGGCATAACTATTTCAAAGGCCGGCGCGTACGTCATTCCGGGTGGGGCAGCGACTGGCTGACCAGGCTGTATCACCGGGACGTGCACTGTTTTACCGAGGTGCAGGTCCACGAGTCTATCTCCCTTACAGACGGTAGTTCAGTGCGTCGATTGCCGGGTCCGATTAATCACATTGCTGTGACTGAAATCAGCCAGTTCCTTGTGAAGATCGATCGCTACAGTGAGTTGCGCAGAGCGGAAGCGCGCCGCAGCTACCCGGCACCTGTGATTTTGATCAAGACCTTCTGGGCGTTCTTCCATACTTACGTGATCCGCCTGGGCTTTCTGGACGGTTGGCGGGGATTGGTTATCGCGGTCTCGGATTCCAATGGCACGTTTTATAAATACATCAAGATTCATGCTGATCGCGCGATAGAACGCGAAAGCCAAAGGGGTGGTTGAGTGGCATTGGCTGCAGCCAGTCGTGAGTCTGAAGCTTTCCTCGTCTGCCACATCAACCTTGATCGCGGTTTCCGCGGGGGTGAGCGCCAAACCGAATTGCTGATTAGGGAATTGGCGACCCAGGGCTGGCGCCAGAGGCTGGTAGCCAGGCGCGGGGCCATCCTCGCACAGCGCCTGGCGGATGTTCCCGGGCTGGAAATCAAGCTTTGTTCCGGATTGCTGTCCGCCGCAAGTTGTATCGGCAAGCCGAACCTGGTTCACGTGCACCAGGGCAGGGCGGTCTACCCGGCCTACTTGAGAAAGATTTTCTCGGGTGTTTCCTACCTGGTGACCCGGCGCGTACCCAACCCGCTGGGCAAAGGATGGTTGACTCATCGCGCCTACCGGGCCGCCAGCAAGCTGGTCGCGATTTCCAGCGCGGTGGCGCAATCCATGGGCGAAGATCTGTCGCTTTCGCCCGAAGACATGGTCTTGATTCCCTCGGCCTTTGAGCCCCTGCCCACGGATTCTGCTACGGCAGAACACCTGCGCCGGCAGTGGGGAGGTGAATTCATCGTGGGTAACGTGGGAGCGTTGGACCATGCGCATAAGGGGCAGGGAGACTTGATAGAGGTTGCCAGGCAGTTGTCTGGCAGCCATCCCGGAATCCATTTTGTTTTCGTGGGTTCAGGCAAAGACGAAGAAAATTACCGTGCTCAAGCCAGGGGCCTAAAAAGCGTTCATTTTTCGGGATTTCAGGAGCGTGTGGGCGACTACCTGGGAGCCTTTGACCTGTTTGCCTTTCCTTCCCTT
Organism: uncultured Chromatiales bacterium; assembly: GCA_937128475.1. Lineage (GTDB taxonomy): Bacteria > Pseudomonadota > Gammaproteobacteria > Steroidobacterales > BM003 > CAKZML01. The sequence goes on along the minus strand of CAKZML010000179.1, from coordinate 6,662 downwards.
AAGGAAGGGATGGGATCGGTGTTGCTGGATGCGATGGACCACGCTCTGGCGGTGGTGGCCAGCGACGCCGGGGGTATTCCCGAAGTCGTGGAGCAAGCCCGGACTGGCTTGCTGGTGCCTGCCTCCAGCCCGGATCAACTGGGGGCGGCTATTCTGAAACTGTACGCTGATTCGGACTTGCGCCAGGCCATGGGCCGGGCCGGCAAGCAGCGCAGCGATCTGTTCAGGGCATCGATCATGGCCCAGCGATACATCACGCTGTATCGGGGCTTGCTGGGCTGAACTGACCGCAGGCAGGTTTCCCGCGCCCGGGATGGGATATGATTATCGGCAGGGCCATCTATAGCGAGCAGCTTGGAGCCCGATTCGCAGACAGACCGGGTAGCCTGTGGGCCCGGCACCAAGAGAGGCTGGATACGTGATTGTAGTGACTGGTGGCGCCGGATTTATCGGCAGTAACCTGGTAAAAGAGCTGAATCGCCGTGGCGAGCGGGACATCCTGGTGGTGGACGAACTCAGTGACGGACACAAGTTCGTCAATCTGGCCGATTGCGATATCGCGGATTATCTGGATCGGGATGATTACCTGGACCGGTTGATTAGCGGCGACATGCCTGCCCCCGAGGTTGTCTTTCACCAGGGCGCGTGTTCTACCACCACCGAGTGGGATGGCCGTTACATGATGGCCAATAATTTCGAATACTCAAAAACGCTGCTGCACTATTGCCAGGCCCAGTCCGTGCCGTTCATCTATGCCTCGTCGGCATCGGTGTATGGAGCAGGGCCGGTGTTCTCCGAGGGCCTGGAGAACGAGCAGGCGTTGAATGTCTACGGCTATTCCAAGTTCCTGTTCGACCAATACGTTCGTCGGCATATGGAGAGCTTCACCTCACAGGTGGTAGGGCTGCGATATTTCAACGTTTACGGTCCTCGTGAACAACACAAGGGCAGCATGGCCAGCGTGGCGTTCCACTTCAATAACCAGATTCGCGAGAGCGACGAGGTGCGCCTGTTTGAAGGCTGCGATGGTTACGCCGACGGCGAGCAGCGTCGCGACTTCATTTACGTGGGTGACGTGATCAATGTGAATCTGTGGTTCCAGAAAAACACCCAGGTCAGCGGAGTGTTCAATTGCGGCACGGGTCGCAGCCAGAGTTTCAACGATGTCGCCAAGGCAGTCGTCGACTGGCATGGCCGTGGGGAAATTCGCTACGTTCCTTTCCCGGAGCATCTCAAGAACGCCTACCAAAGCTTCACCGAGGCTGACATGGCCTTGCTCAGAAAGGCCGGCTACGACCAGCCTTTCCTCAGTGTGGAGCAGGGCGTCAAGGCCTACCTGGATGAATTGGCGGGGACGGGGGACTGATCGGTCCGGTGCCGATTGGAACTGACGTGGAGAACCTGGCTTGAGTAGCTCTGAACGCATATTGGTAGTGGGTCCTTCCTGGGTGGGTGACATGGTCATGGCCCAGTCCCTGTTTATCAGTCTCAAGCAGCGCTGGCCCGCCTGCAGTATCGATGTCCTGGCACCCGAGTGGTCGATTCCGGTCCTGGCGCGCATGCCCCAGGTGAGGAACGGGATTCCCATGCCCCTGGGTCACGGCCAGTTCAACTGGTCGGTACGGCGCCGGCTTGGTATCTCCCTGGCCGGGCAGGATTACAGTCGGGCTATCGTTCTTCCCCGATCGTTCAAGGCGGCCCTGGTGCCGTTTCACGCGGGTATTCCGGTGCGCACCGGGTACCGTGGCGAGATGCGTTACGGACTGATTAACGACATGCGCCCCCTGGACAAGTCTGTGCTGACCAAGACAGTGCAGAGGTTTGTCGCACTGGGTGTTGCGAAGAACGCGCCCTTGCCGCCCCATTCTCCTGCGCCTGCGTTGCGGGTGGATCCGGTGAAACAGGCGGCAGTCATACAGCGGTTGAACCTTGCAGGGCCTGCGGTGGCAATGATGCCTGGCGCCGAGTATGGCCCTGCCAAGTGCTGGCCCCTGGAGAAATTTGCCGAGGCTGCCCGGATACTGGGAGAGCGCGGTTACAAGGTCTGGGTGCTGGGGTCGAAAAAAGATGCACCGGCCGGGGATGTGATTGTTGCCGGATCCGCTGGCGCTGCGGTGAATCTGTGCGGCGAAACGCTGTTGGAAGAGGCCATCGATTTGCTGGCTGCCAGCAAGGCGGCGATTACCAATGACTCAGGGTTGATGCATGTGGCCGCCGCTGTGGATACCCGGGTTATCGCGCTTTACGGTTCTTCCACGCCGGAGTTCACGCCGCCACTGACCCACGATTGCACCATTCATTACCTGCGTCTTGAATGCAGTCCCTGCTTCAAGCGCGAGTGTCCCCTGGGTCACCTGGACTGTCTCAACAAGATTGACGTGACGCGGGTGATCGCTGACCTGCCCGGTGTGGCCTAGTCAGAAGACGGTTGATCGCCCTCGGCGTGATTGCACCAGGTCTGACCTGGCCACAGATCCAGGCAAAAGTTGATGCCCACGAAGCGTGTCGCCTCGACGCTCACGACAAGCAGCAATAATGCTGCCAATCCCACCAGTGTTCCCTGTAGCCATTTGCGCCAGCCAGGCAGGTCCAGGCCTTGTTCGCGGCGGGCGCGGCGGGCGCTAGTACGCCAGGCCAGCAGGCCCAGTAACAGGCCAAGGGCAATGAAAAATTGCAGGGGATGATCCAGTACCGGATTCATCTACTTTCGTTTCTTGTGAGGATTGACCTTGTAGGGCGATTCCATGCCTTCTTCTTCTGGCTTGAATCGCCTGTGTACCCAAAGGTACTGGTCGGGGACCTGGCGTATCCATGACTCGATAAGGTCGTTCACCCGCTGGGTATCCTGCTCTGCGTCTTCACCTGGAAAGTTCTCCAGTGGTGGCAGCAGTTTCACCAAATAGCCCTGGGTGCCCGGAAGACGCTGGGACAGGAAGGGAACGACCGAGGCACCGGTCATCTTGGCCATTCGGGCTGTTGCGGTATTCGTTGGGCAGGAAATACCGAAAAAATTCGCCGCGGTGCTCATCTTCCCCCTGAAGGCCTGGTCGGGTGCGTACCACACCGCCTTGCCCCGCTTCAGCACCCGGATCATTTCCCGTACGTCCTGCTTGGCAATTTGTGGCGCGCTGCGTTCTCGCCCGCGGCGCATGATTTCCTGGAACAGGGGATTGCGGTGGCGACGGTACATGGCGAACACATCGGGACGTCCCTTGCAGAGCATACGGCCGGTGAGTTCCAGGGTGGTGAAGTGGCCGGTCAGCAGGATGACGCCCTTGCCCCTGGCCAGGGCCTGCTCCAGGTATTCGATGCCCTCGATCTTCTGCATGTCCTGCACACGCTTGTCGCTGGCCCACCAGCTCCATGTGGTTTCAATGACTGACAGGCCCAGGGAGAGGAAAATATCCTTGACCAGCTGCTCCTGCTCGGCAGGGCTCTTCTCGGGAAAGGCCAGTTCGATATTACGGGCAGCGACGTATCGCCGCTTGGGCAGTATCCTGTACATCAAACGTCCCAGGGTTCGACCTATGGCCATACCCATACCCATCGGCAAAATGCTGAAGAAACGCATCTTGGCGAGGGCGATCCACAGCACCCAGTACCTGGGGCTGAGAAATTTGTACAGGGGTGTCCGGTCGCTTGTCACTGGTATGCCTCCATCAAAGGCGCATTCTATCTTTTTCCGCGGCCGGAGCCGAATCCGGTTGGATCAAGTGTCCCGGAATGGCGGGAGTAACGGGGGTGCTGTGATAACATCGCGCAAGAATTCCATGGGAACTAAAACGATATGACCCTAAGCATTCCTGAATTTCGCCATGCCCGCGTGCTGGTGGTCGGCGATGTCATGCTGGACCGCTACTGGTTCGGTCCAACCGGCAGGATTTCCCCCGAGGCCCCGGTGCCTGTGGTGCGTGTTAATGAACGCGAGGATCGCCCGGGAGGCGCGGCCAACGTGGCCGTCAACCTGGCCGGCGTGGGCGTGCAAACCACCTTGCTGGGACTGGTTGGCAAGGACGAGGCTGCCGAAGAGTTGGGGCGCCTGCTGCGTGAGCGGGATATACGCTGTGAATTTGGCGTTGTCGAAAGCGCTCCGACTATTACCAAGTTGCGTGTACTCAGCCGCAACCAGCAGTTGATACGCCTTGATTTTGAAGAGCGCTACGACAGTGAACACGCCGCCCGACTGGCTGAGCGGGTCGCCGCCTTGCTGGATGAAATTGACCTGGTGATTTGTTCCGACTACGACAAGGGTGCTTTGCAGGAGGTCGGGATTATCCTGGATGCCTGCCGTGAGCGTGGCGTGCCGGTACTGGTGGATCCCAAGGGCAGTGATTTCGGTCGCTATGCCGGTGCCACGGCCATCACTCCCAACCTCTCTGAATTCGAGGCGGTTGCCGGTCCCTGTTCTGACGATGACACCCTGGTCCGCCAGGCTACTGCCCTGTGCGAAAAGCTGGGCCTGGCCCATATGGTGGTGACCCGAAGTGAGCGCGGCATGTCCGTGATCTCTGGTGATGCCGGTATTCATCACCTGCCTGCCGAGGCGCGGGAAGTGTTCGATGTGACCGGTGCAGGGGACACGGTAATTGCCATGCTCGGCGCTGGACTGGCTGCGGGCCTGGATATGGCCGATGCGGCCAGGCTGGCCAACCTGGCGGCCGGAATCGTGGTGCGCAAGATTGGCGTGGCGACGGTCAGTGTCTCCGAACTGCGTCTTGCTTTGCATCAGCAGGGCAAGGGTGGTCGTGGAGTATTGAGCAAGGAGGAACTGATTTCCTTCGTGCGCGAGGCCCAGGCGGCGGGTGAGCGGGTGGTCATGACCAACGGTTGTTTTGATATTCTTCACCGCGGACATGTGGCCTACCTGGAAGAGGCCAAGGCCCTGGGAAATCGCCTGATTGTTGCGGTCAACGATGATGCCTCGGTGCGCAAGCTCAAGGGGGATGGCAGACCGGTGAATAACCTGGACGACCGCATGGCGGTACTGGGTGGACTGGCGGCGGTGGACTGGGTAACCCCGTTCAGCGAGGACACGCCCGAGTCGCTGATTTGTGAGGTCCTTCCCAATGTGTTGGTAAAAGGTGGGGACTACAAGCCCGATCAAATCGCCGGCTCGAAATGTGTCTGGGACAACGGCGGTGAAGTAAAAGTGCTGTCTTTCCTGGAAGGCCGGTCTACCTCCACCATCATCGACGCCATTCGCAAGCCGTGAGTCGGAACTTCACCGCCGGGTTGATGCGTTTCGGGTACGTCGTACTCTCTTATTTGCTTACCCCCCTGGTATTTCTGTTTCTGTTGAAGAAAGGGTTCTCGAATCGGGGCTACTGGGACCGGCTTGAAGAGCGCCTGGGTTTCGGCAAGGCGCGATCAACAAAGCCCAGTATCTGGGTGCACGCGGTATCGGTGGGCGAGGTGCAGGCGGCGGCGCCGCTGGTCCGTGCCCTGATGGAGCGCATGCCCGGGATGCCGGTGGTTATTACCACCATGACGCCGACTGGCTCTGACCGGGCCCGTGCCTTGTTTGGCGATACAGTCATGCACAGTTTTGTGCCCTATGATCTTCCCGGCGCGGTGAGTCGTTTCTTTGATCGGCTGAACCCCAGGCTTGCGGTCATCATGGAGACAGAAATCTGGCCGAACCTCTACCACGAGTGCGGACGGCGCCGGATTCCCCTGGTCATGGCCAATGCGAGGGTGTCGGAGAAGTCCGTCAAGAAATACAAACTGATGGTGGAACTATTCCGCCGCACGCTTTCTCACGGCATCGTGATTGCCGCGCAAAGCCAGCAGGATGCGAGTCGATTCCTGTCCATTGGTTCCAATCCCGCCCGCACTCATGTGGTGGGAAATATTAAATTCGGATTCGAACTCTCGGAAGAGCTTGCCGAGCAGGGCAGGGCTTTTCGAAATGCCTTTGCGCCGGATCGCCCGGTGTGGCTGGCGGCCAGCACTCACGCGGGCGAGGAAGAACTGGTGCTGGAGGCTCATGCGAGAGTTCAGAGCCGGTCGCCCAGGAGTCTTCTCATCCTGGTGCCGAGACACCCCGAGCGTTTTGACGGGATTGCCGCCATGGTCAAGCAGGCTGGTCTTAGCTGTCGCCGTCGCAGCCTGGCCGAGACTCCGGAGGAGTCCACAGACGTGTTTTTGCTGGACACCCTGGGCGAACTGCTGATGTTCTATTCCGCCTCGGATGTGGCGTTTGTGGGGGGCAGCCTGGTACCGATAGGTGGGCACAATCTACTCGAGCCTGCGTCCCTGGGTGTGCCGGTGATAGTCGGGCCTCACAATTTCAACGCCCAGGATGTTACCGACCTGTTTCTGGCGGCCCAAGCGATGCGGGTGGTTGAAGGCCCGGCGGGGCTGGCGGGCCAGGTGGTGGCCCTGTTTGAAAATGCCGCGGCGCGCCAGGAGTTGGCGGCCGCGGCCTTTGCAGTGCTTGATCAGAACCGGGGAACGGTGGACCGGCTGCTGGGACTGCTGGAGCCCATGCTGCTGGAACGGTTCCCAGACGCCTCCTAGCGGGCGGTAATGGTCAGGTCCAGCCACTCGTTGATATTGGCCAGGTCTTCTTCGACCAGGATGCCGGCGGCCTGCTTCAGACGAATGATATTCAGGATGTAGTCGTAGCGAGCCCGGGCGTAATTGGTCTCCGCATCAAACAG
>CAKZML010000178.1 GCA_937128475.1 uncultured Chromatiales bacterium | reverse complement strand
ACCATCGCAGCGTTCAACTGCAGCCCCGAGACCCAGGCCATTTATGCGGCGTCCAAGTTGGCGCCGTTGGCTGTGCCCTATCCCTGTGAGGATCCGACGAAATGAGTTTTTTCACCGAGCTCAAACGACGTAACGTATTCCGGGTGGGTGCCGCCTACCTGGTGGCTGCCTGGCTGGTAATCCAACTGGTGGAAACCATTTTTCCGGCCTTTGGCTTCGGTGACTCTGCCGTGCGTCTCGCGGTCATCGTACTGGCCATTGGTTTTGTACCAGTGTTGATCCTGGCCTGGGCCTTCGAGATCACCCCGGAGGGCGTGAAACGGGATGAGGAGGTGGATCGTTCACGTTCCATCAGCGCCGACACCGGTCGCAAGCTAAACCGTGCCGTGGTGTTCCTGCTCATCGTCGCGGTAGGCTATTTCGCTGTCGACAAGTTCGTGCTGGCCCCGCAATCGCAGAGCGATCAATCCACGGCGATTGCGCAGGAAGCTAAGAAACCCCCAGCGGTTGCGCAAACCGACAGCGCTGTATCCAGCGTGCAAAGCCGCTCGGTGGCGGTGTTGCCTTTCGTTGCCATGAGCAGCGGCGAGGACGATGGATATTTTGCCGACGGATTGACCGAAGAGATCCTGAACTACCTGGCCAGTGTGCCGGAGTTACTGGTTACTGCCCGAACCTCTTCCTTCCATTTCAAGGGAACGGACTTACCGATACCGGACATTGCCGCCACCCTGGGCGTGGCCAACGTGGTGGAAGGCTCGGTTCGTCGCGCCGGTGAACGGGTACGCATCACCGCCCAGTTAATTCGCGCCGCCGATGGTTTTCACCTGTGGTCGCAGACCTACGATCGCACCCTGGAGGATGTATTCGCGGTGCAGGAGGACATTGCACGCAATATCACCGAGGTGCTGGACGTGGTGTTGGATGAGCAGGCGCTGGTGCGCATGCGTAATACCGGCATAGGCGACGTGGAGGCGTTTATTGCCTACCAGAAAGGACAGGAAGCCTTCACGGCGGCTCACTCGGATCTGGAACACATCTCCGACGCATTGGCCGATGCCAACAAATATTACGACCAGGTACTGAAAGTAGCTCCCGGGCTCACCGGTGTGCATCTGAAGCGTGCTGATCTGAGAGGTCATGTCCTGTTTGAACTGGTGGCCGGCTTTCGTCCCGAAGCCTATCCCGGAGAAGCCCAGGCTGTTGTGGAAACCTTGCTGAAGGACTATTCCCTGGCCTGGGAGTCGGCGCGCCCCGGGGCCGAGCGGGCCATGGTGGAAGTGGAACGCACTATTTTTTCCGACGACTGGCGTGGCTTGGCAGCCAAGGTAGACCAGGTCCTGGCAAGTGACGAATGCCTGGAAGGAAACTGGGTAAGCCAGGTTGCTGACCAGTTCGGCCGGTCCGCTGAAATGGCGGCCTGGCAACGGAACAAATTGCGCTGCGATCCCCTGTCTGGAATGTCCTACATGGGCCTGACCCAGGCGCTGGTCTGGGACGCAAGGCCGGAAGAGGCGCTACAGGCTATTGCCGAGGCCGAGGCGCTGAATCTGTATGTGCCCTTTGAACGTGATATGCGACTGGTGGCTCTTTTGGCAGCGGGTCACTACAAGGAAGATGCGGAGGCCTATATGCCCGCTGCCCACGGCAGCATTTATCCTTTCCCCGACAAGTTGTTTTTGGAAGCCAGGGCGGGGACTCCCGAGCGGGCACGGCAAATCTCCGATGCCTACCTGTCCCGGCCCGGGGTGGATGACTGGTCGGCCATGGTGGCTGCTGCCGTGGTGGGAAATCGCGATGCCGCCAACGCCGCGGCCGCGCGTATCGATAGTCGTCCTGGTGGGCCTTTCATGCTGCTTATCAGTTCGCAGATGTGCTTTTGTGGTGCGCCGTTTGATTTGGACGCGACCCCGAACTTCAAGACTCGGCTGGACGAGTCAGGCTTCCCCTGGCCGCCGGCCGATCCGATCGGTTACCCGCTCAAGAACTGGTGAGCAGGCTTTGATCGGTCTTGGGAAAATAGCGTGGTGGTTTACGTCGCGGAGTATTGCGCTTCAGCTCAGTCGCAGGTGAAGTCGTCTTTGCCAACTGCCCGGCACTGGGGCGGATAGTCGGTTTCGCGCCAGTAATCGGGAAGCCCCAGGGTTCTCACAAATTGCTTGAAAGCCGATGATTGCCGGTAGTCCGCTGCTACCGGATACCACATCAGAAAGCGAATGTCGTTGGTGCCAGCCAACGAGGCCATACGGTCGTATTGCTGTAATGCAAGCAAGACAAATGGCACCGATTCCATGCTATTGCCTGAATTTTCTGACCAGCGATCAAAGAGTCGTATTCCCTCACTGTGGTCCGCCTCGGGATGTTCCAGGGCCTTGATCATCTCGCCAACGGGGGCATAGCTGGACCAGGATCTTGCGTCAGCAATCAAAAGAGCCGTGGCGACCTGCCCGCGGCTAAGGTATTCCGGGATGAAGACTTCATCCATGGAATGAAAACTGCTGCCCAGGGTCTCCTCATACAAAGCTACCGCCCTGTCTACTTCCCCAAGCAGTAAATAAACCGCCGCCAGGTGCTGGGAACAATTCAGGTACTCAGGGTCGACGCGCACGCACTGCTCCAGGTCGGTTACAGCCCGGTCGGGGAAACCGGTTTGACTGTGCAGTATTCCCCGCCATAACCAAGCGGTGGCATTCTTGGGATCTTTGACAATAGCTGTATCGTAGCGATGCAGCATGACGGCAATGGAATCCTTGCCCATAGCAATATTGGCCAACACGGCGTAAGGCATGGACAGGTCCGGGTCCAGTTCCAGGGCCCGTTGCGCCGCGGCCCTGGCCAGGGGCTTGTGATCAATATCGTCCACCACCCAGTCATCGTAGACGGCCAGTGTCGACGCAAGGCCCGCCCAGGCCCGGGCGAAT
>CAKZML010000177.1 GCA_937128475.1 uncultured Chromatiales bacterium | reverse complement strand
TGAGTATGCTGGCTAGCGCCATCGAATTACGCGAAGCCCTGGAAGCGCACCTGGCAAAAAATTAGGGACAGTCACCGATTAATTAATCGGTGACTGTCCCCATTATTTTTATCAGGCGACTCGGGCTTTCTTGGCCGGCTGCTGTGCCCGCAGGTACTCGTCGTAGGTACCGGTGAAGTCGATGATGCCCTCAGGGGTCATCTCGATGATGCGGGTGGCCAGGGTGGAGACGAAGTCCCGATCATGGCTGATGAAGATCAGCGTGCCCGGGTAGTTCTCCAGCGCCAGGTTCAACGCCTCGATGGACTCCATGTCCAAATGGTTGGTGGGCTCATCCATTACGATGACGTTGGGCTTCTGCAGGATCAGCTTGCCGAACATCAGGCGGCGTTGCTCACCACCGGAAACCACTTTCACTGACTTCTCACTTTCGTCTCGTGAGAACAACATACGGCCCAGGGTTGCCCGCAGGGTCTGCTCATCGGCGCCCTTGGGCTGCCACTGGGTGATCCAGTCGAACAGGCTTAGCTCATGCTGAAATTCTGTGGAGTTATCCTGGGCGGAATAACCGACCTGGGCGTTCTCGGCCCACTTGATCTGACCACCGTCCAGGTCCAGTTCCTGCATCAGGCAACGCACCAGGGTGGTCTTGCCGATACCGTTCTGTCCAAGAATGGCGACCCGTGAGCCGGCCTCGATGGTCAGGTCCAGGTTTTTAAACAAGGGACCCTCGTCATAACCCTTGGTGATGCCGGTGGCTTCCACGGCGATGCGACGCAGGGGCTTGTCCTGTTCGAAACGGATGAACGGACTGACCCGGCTTGAGGGCTCGATGGTCACCAGTTCGATCTTCTCCAGCTGCCGGGCACGGGATGTAGCCTGGCGCGCCTTGGAGGCGTTGGCAGAGAAGCGGCTGACGAAGGCCTGCAACTCGGCCATCTTCACTTTCTTCTTGGCATTGTCTGACTGGGTACGTTCACGTGCCTGGGTCGCCGCGATCATGTACTCGTCGTAATTGCCCGGGAACAGCTTCAGCTTGCCGTAATCCAGGTCCGCCATGTGGGTGCACACGGCATTCAGGAAGTGGCGATCATGGGAAATGATAATGATGGTGGACTTGCTGGTCTCCAGGAATTCTTCCAGCCAGCGGATGGCATTGATGTCCAGGTTATTGGTGGGCTCATCAAGCAGCAGCACGTCGGGTTCGGAGAACAGGGCCTGGGCCAGCAGGACTCGCATCTTCCAACCCGGGGCGACGGCGCTCATGGGGCCGGTATGCTGCTCCACGGGAATGCCGATGCCTTCCAGCAGTTCGCCGGCACGGGACTCGGCCGAGTAGCCATCCATCTCGGCGTATTCGGTTTCAAGATCGGCCACCAGCATGCCGTCTTCGTCGCTCATCTCGGGCAGCGAATAGATGCGCTCACGTTCCTGGTGAACTTCCCACAGTCGCTTGTAGCCCATGATGACCGTGTCCAGTACCCGGTACTGCTCATACGCGAACTGGTCCTGGGACAGCACGCCGAGACGGACGTTGGGGTCGATGGATACGTTGCCCGTGGTGGGTTCCAGATCACCGGCAAGAATCTTCATGAAAGTCGACTTGCCTGAGCCGTTAGCCCCGATCAGGCCATAGCGATTGCCATTGCCAAAGGTGGCCGAAACGTTTTCGAAAAGCGGCTTGGCGCCGAACTGGATACCCAGATTTGCTGTAGCTATCATTGCTTTATACCGGTGATTGCGCGTGTATTGATGGGCCGCACTTACCGGTAACCAGTCGTTAAGTAACTGATTCAACAAGGAAAGTAGGGCGTGGTATGTAGTCGAGTGAAGCGCATAGTAGCAGAAATCGGCCTGTTACCGAAGTAAATATGAGCATGCCGAGGTTTCGCCGAGACTGGTCCTTGCTGGGGGTTCCGGTGGCGGGTTTCGCAATAGGTTCAGCTGTGTGGCCGGAATAGGGTGACAGTTACCGTAATTGGGGGAGTTACGGTAACTGTCCCCTTAATCGTAAAGCGGTGAGCGAGGGGCCTAATAAGGTAACTGTCACCGTAATTAGTGCCTGCCCCCTGGATTAGCTCCCAAGCACTTGAAAATTAGACAAAATCCAGACGTTGGTTCATGATTCTTCGAGAACCACCCAACGACGATAAACCCCAAGGGGCTGCATGGACGTTTTTGCCGAGTTGAAAAAACGGAATGTTTTCCGGGTCGCTGTGGCCTACATCATCGCCAGCTGGCTGATCCTGCAAGTCTCCGATGTGGTCATCGGCAATGTCGGCGCGCCCGACTGGGTGTTCAAAATCATCTTGATGCTGCTTTCGTTGGGACTACCCGTGGTGCTGGGTTTTGCCTGGGCGTTCGAGCTTACCCCCGAAGGCATCAAGCTTGAAAAGAACGTGGATCGCACCCGGTCCATCACGCCCCAGACCGGCCGCAAGCTCAACACGGTCACCATGGGTCTGATGGTGCTGGTCGTTATCTACCTGGTTGCCGACAAGTTCTATCTCCGCCCTGCCGAGCCGGCGCCTGTCGCGGCCACAGTGGTTGCGGAGCCTGCACCCGCACGACCGGTGAGCGTCGCGCTGCCTCCCGTCGAACAGGGATCGGTCAACGAATCCATCGCGGTGCTGCCTTTCGTGAACATGAGTTCCGATCCGGAGCAGGAGTACTTCTCCGACGGCATCACCGAGGAGTTGCTCAACCTGCTGGCCAAGATCCCCGGTTTCCAGGTGGCCGGCCGCACATCTTCCTTCGCCTTCAAGGGCAAGAACGCCGATCTGCGTGAGATCGGCGAGAGCCTCAACGTGGCTAACATCCTGGAAGGCAGCGTACGCAAGTCAGGCGGACAGGTTCGTATCACCGCCCAGTTGATCAAGGTGGCTAACGGCTATCACCTGTGGTCCGAGACCTATGATCGCCAGCTAACCGATATCTTCACCGTGCAGGATGAAATTGCCGGCGCGGTGGTCCAGGCGCTGGAACTGACCTTGTTGGGAGATCCGGCAGGCCATGTGGTCGACCCGATATATCAAAACGCCGACGCACACAGTGCCTACCTGAACGGGCTACATTTATTTAATGTTGCCGGCCCGGCGAATTACCTCAAGGCCCAGCCGTATTTTGAAAAAGCGGTAGAGCTGAGCCCGGACTCTGCCCTTGCCTGGGCCATGCTTTCCAAAAATGCCGGCTGGCTCTCCGGGACAGCTGACTCCAATGAGACTGACATTCGCAAGGTGCGACTGCGGGCCAGGGAGGCAGCGGCCCGCGCCTTGTCCCTGAACGATTCCCTGGCCGAAGCCTACAATGCCAGGGGTAGCATCCAGACTGCCTATGACTGGGATTGGGAAGGGGCCGAGAAGTCCTATCGCAAGGCGTTGGAACTGGAGCCGGGCTCGGTGAACGCGTTGCAAGGCCTGGCAGGCTTGCTGATGGGGCAGCGTCGATTCGACGAAGCCCTGGTCTACATCGATCAGGGGCGCCGCATTGATCCTCTTAACCCGTGGATACAAACAGTATCGATCAGGGGGAAGCTGGAGATGGGGCGCCTGGATGAGGCGCAGCAGGAAGTTACGACCCTGCTGCAGACCGTCGAGCGTGCAAGCTGGCGATACTGGGCGGGGTTGATACTGTATTACAAGGGACAGTACGAAGAGGCGCTGGTGCAAATGAACCAGGAGCAGATGAATTACCGGCGGCTGGTCGGACAGGCAATCGTGAATCACAAGATGGGCAGGATTAACGAAGCCCAGGCCGCGCAACAGCAGCTATTGGCACAATACGGAATCGGTGCGGCCTATCAGCATGGTGAGATCTTCGCCCAGTGGGGAGACCTGGACACCGCCGCCGATTGGTTATGGACTGCCTACAATTCTGAAGACCCGGGCATCCAGAACCTGAAATCCGACAACCTGCTCAAGCCATTGCATGGTCACCCCCGCTACGAAGACCTGAAGAAGCGACTGAACTTCAACTAGTTAAGGGGACAGGTACCTTAACTCGCGTTAATTAGGGACAGGCACCTATTTAAGAACACCACCGATGCCCACCACCGCTAACGAGTGGGGCAGCACAAGAATAATAACCAGGGAACATACGAAGGGAGTCCACGATGAGCAAGAACGTCTACTGGATGCTGGAACTGGATTTAAAAGAGGGCCGGGTAGATGACTTCCGTGCCTTGATGAACGAGATGGTCGAGGCCACCCGTGAGAACGAGCCGGGTGCACTGGGTTACGAGTGGAGCCTGAGTGAAGACGGCACGCGCTGTCATATCTTCGAGCACTACGCCAACTCCGAGGCCACCATGGTCCACCTGGCGAACTTCGGCGAGAAGTATGCCGGGCGGTTTCTGGAGATCCTGAGCCCGACCAAGTTTGTGGTCTACGGCACACCCGACCAGCAGGTCAGGGAAGCACTGGCCGCATTCGGCGCCAGTTACATGCAGCCGGTGGGTGGATTCACCCGCTAGGCCCCCGAACTGGCGACACCATCGGAAAACTCGGCAATAAAGGGGCCGGATACATTTAATTCCGGCAATTCCGGTTTCCGCCAAAATATCGAATTAAGGTACCTGTCCCCCTAATCAAGAGTCATCCCATGATCCAAATATTTCGCCGAATTCGACACGGGCTTATCAGTGAAGGACGCCTGAGCAAGTACCTTGTCTATGCCGCCGGAGAAATCCTGCTGGTGGTGATCGGAATTCTTATCGCCTTGCAAATTAACGATGCCAACGAGCAGCGGCTGGAGCGTAAAAAAGAGCTGCAGTACCTGGCCAGCCTCAAGACCGACCTGGCGGTAAACATTGCTGAACTCGACAAGTTCCTCGCTGATCGCCAGGGCAGGCTGGATTCGGCGCATATCATCATGGGCTATTTTGAAGGCAAGCCGCTAACCAGCCTGGAGGACTTCGCCTATCACAATGTACACGTGCAGGCCTGGACGAAGTTTTATCAAAACAACAACACATTCCAGGAGTTGGTGAACTCCGGCAGCCTGAGCATCCTCTCCAATCATGCGATCAAGACCCAGCTGATGGACCTGGAATTACTGTACAAAAAGATGAAGAGCGATGAAGACCACATGCGCTTTGATTTTGAGGGGTACATGTACGATCCGCTGTTCGAAAATGCGGATGTGAATCCCATGCAACAGAATTTTGTTTATCGATTGACTGGAGGCGCGGCGGGCGAGCGAGCTCCCCTGTCCAGGGATGAAATCGAAGGCCTGCTCAGGAACGTGACGTTCAAGAACGGCTTTGCCATGGCGATATTAATGATGGGCATCATTAACGATGAATTTAAAGAGATTAAAACCAAGACCGGGGAGCTCATCGAACTGATCGATGAGGAAATGACTAAATAGGGTGACAGTTACCCTATTTCAGGCACTCGGCCAGTAGCGCCTTGAGCTTCTCCTCTCCCATGGAATTCATCAGATCGATATTCCGCTGGGGTATCTCGTCGGCATCCGGGTTGTCGCCCAGCACCCGGTCCAGGCTTTCCTCGCGTAGCAGGTGCAGGATGGGGTAGGGCGCACGGTTGGTGTAGTTCTCCGCCTCCCAGGGCGCCGTGCCACCGAACTGGTAGTCCGGATGAAAGCTGGCCACCTGGTACACCCCGTCCAGTTCCATTTGCAGCAGCAACGCATCGGCGATATCCAGGAACTGGTTGTAGTCCAGGAAGTCGCCCAGCACCGCCGGGTGAATCAGCAACGTGGTCTCGATCGACGGGTCCGCGTTAAGCAGTTCCAACTCCGCCTGCAGGGCTTGCAGCAACTCATCCTCAGTGGCCGCCTCGGTCACCGTGAAGCGCACCCGTTGCTTCACCAATTCACGCTTGGCGAAGGGGCACAGGTTCATGCCCACCACGAATGTGTCCAGCCATTTTCGTACCGACGTTTCTATTTTCTGTGTGTTCAATGGGTTGTCCGGGCGGCCTGCAGGCCTTGAATAG
>CAKZML010000176.1 GCA_937128475.1 uncultured Chromatiales bacterium | reverse complement strand
TCGGCCAGGAGCGGACGGTCGAAAAGGCCCCAATTCAGCCTCTATTAATCCCGGTTCGGGTCCGGATTTTTAATTGCTTGCGGTATATCCCTATTTTTTCGTTAAAGGAAATCCTGTTATCTCGCTATTGGTTAATTATTCCTTAATGCGGAGACGCAGTATGAAAAACGGACTCTTGTCACTGCTCGCGATAACTTTACTAGCTTCAGGCTGCGGCGGCGGTGGCGGAGGCAGCTCGGTAGCCCCGCCTTCTATAACCAGCTTTACCGGTTCTGCCTCCTCCATAGAAGAGGGAGCAAGCCTGTCGCTGACGGCAGTGTTCACTGGCGGGACCGGGTCGATTAACAACGGAGTGGGTTCGGTCGTGTCGGGGGCAGCAGTCAGCGTTACACCGACCGCAACTACAACCTATATCTTGACTGTAAGGAACAGCGCCGGCACCTCGGTGACCAGATCGGTGAGCGTCAATGTTACCCCCGTCGATAGTGGATCAGGTTGGGTATCCGGATTGTTTCTGGATTACCCCAACTATGCAGATCTTTGCCAGTCTCCCCGAACTGGCACCGACCCCGAAACGGGTCAACCTTTCCCGGACATACAGGGGACGACGCTAGACGAAAATAATTACCTCCGGTCCTTTAGCAATGACACTTACCTCTGGTACCAGGAAATCGCAGACCGCGATCCTGGGCTCTACAGCGACCCCCTCGGTTATTTTGATTTGCTTAAAACAAACGCCATTACAGCCTCCGGACAATATAAGGACAAATTTCATTTCACCTACGATTCCTACGACTGGTATCAATTGTCCCAGTCAGGTGTATCTGGAGGATACGGAGCACAATGGGTGCTCTTGTCGACGACGCCGCCGCGTGAAATTGTGGTTGCCTATACTGAGCCATCATCTCCCGCTGAGGCTGTAGGCCTGACGCGCGGAGCTACAATCCTCACAGTCGACGGTGTAGACATAAACACCAATACGCAAGCGGGCGTCAACGCACTGAACGATGGCCTGTTTCCCGAATCACTAGGGGAAACCCATATTTTTACAATCAGGGATCAAGGCTCATCAACTACGCGTTCAATTACGATGACTTCGGCAAGTATTACTTCCGACCCAGTGCAAAATGTGAGGGTGCTGGATACTCTGTCCGGCAGAGTTGGCTACATTCAGTTCAATGACCACATCTTAACTGCAGAGGGAGAGCTGGTTGATGCCATCACTGAATTAGCATCCGGGGGTGGTGTCGACGATCTGGTCCTAGATGTTCGCTACAATGGCGGCGGCTACCTGTTCATTGCCAGCCAACTGGCATATATGATTGCGGGTCGAGCACAAACGGTCGGGCGCACGTTTGAACTAATGCAGTTCAATGACAAGTACCCTGGTATTAACCCTATTACCGGGCAAACTCTATCGCCAACCCCGTTCTATTCAACAACGTCTGGATACGACCGTTATCCAGCTAATCAGAGTCTCCCGTCCTTAAACCTGTCAAGGGTCTACGTTATTACCGGGTCAGGCACTTGCTCCGCCAGTGAGGCGATCATTAACGGCCTTAGAGGCGTTGATGTTGAAGTAATTCAGATTGGGTCAACAACTTGCGGAAAGCCGTACGGCTTTTATGCACAAGGCAATTGCGGCACAACCTATTTCACAATTCAGTTCCGCGGTGTAAATGAGAAAGGCTTTGGCGACTATACAGATGGCTTTTCAGCCTCGAATCAAGTTTTGGCCGGAACTCCCGTTCCCGGGTGCTCGGTGGCCGATGATTTCACCGCTGCTCTGGGTGATCCTTTAGAGTCCAGGCTGGCGACGGCGCTTAATTATCGCGCCACACAGGCCTGCCCAGCCCCGAGTGGCGTGACGCACCCGGGAGTCAGCAAGCCTGGCGCGCCGCTCAGTTCTGTAGATGGAGTCCTTCTAAAGTCGCCATGGCTTATGAATCGAATTATGCGAAGGTGAATGCTATGACTACCTGCAAGGTGATTTTGGCTTGGAGCATCATGTCCTTGGTCTGGGGGTGTCAATCAATGGCCGCTAATGACGATGTAGCTGCCCGGATCGATCCTCCAACAATAGAAAGTAGATTAGAACTTCAGAGGCTCGTTAATGAAGTGCTTCGCACTCAGGTGATTCTGGCCGAAGATGCGCTCACGCATAGTAGCGTACTCACGATTGAGCGCAATCCAGCCCTGGGTATTCAAAGCCCAGCTGCCCAGGGCCGTAACATGGATACGCCAATCCAATTTCGACTCATGTTGAATAACAGCGCTTGTATACTCGTTGATCAAAGAGACGGTGCGCGTTATGCCTTGAAGGAAACAACGTGCGTTCCGGAGCAACTGTAACCACTTTTCAAGAGGACGATAGGCACATAATTTTATTGATTATGGTTCTGTTTTACGAGTGGATAGCGATGGCGTTATAGATTAGACCAGAACAAGGGGATACGACTGAGCCGAAACGGGAGGGGCAGGCCTGTGGAGGACGGATTAGTCTGGCAATTGCTGACCCCTTAAGTTGTTCAGTTCCGCTCGCCGTAACAAATCCGGCAATCTATGCCTGCTTGCGTCGAAAAAACCGAGTAACCGCACTGCGGTTGTCTTTTCTTTTGCCTGTCAGTGGCTGCTTTGGGTCG
>CAKZML010000175.1 GCA_937128475.1 uncultured Chromatiales bacterium | reverse complement strand
AGACCATGGATTCCCATGAACCCCTGTATCCCAGCGGGTCGCCGTAGACTTCGATGAAACCGTTGACGCTATCAGCACGGGACTCGGTGTCTTTCACCCAGGCGATATTGTAGGCATCGAAGTCCTTGAGGTCGCCACTTTCATAATAGCGGATAAGTTTTTCCAGCCAGTCTTTCTGGGCCGGGTTCTCGGCAACTTTGACGGCTTTCTTTAGCCAGTGAACGATGTGTTCAATAGCGTGGGTGTACATGCCGCCCTTTTTCCAGACGCGCTCGATGATTTCCCCGTCCACTTTTACTAACTGGGAGTTCAGGCCCCAGGAAACCGGTCTCGTGTCCTTGGGGTCTTTACGAGCGGCGTAGAAGGCCTCGGCCTCGGCCTGGGTAACGTCCCGGTAGAAGTTGCTGGCGGAGGCGGTCAACAGGTCCTGGCTTGTATCGAGACTTACCTTGACCGGCGCCACGCTGGGATCGAACAACACGGGGGACAGAGCGTTTAGCAGGATGCTGATGTCCTGATCGGGCTCCAGGGGCAGGCTTTCCCTTGGGGTATTGCTTAACAGTTCTTCAAACGCGGCGGCATCGAACTCCGGGAGCATTTTTTGTGAGGAGTAATGATGGTGTATGCCGTTGGCAAACCACACCCGCTTTGCGAATGTTTCCAGCTGGCGGTAGGACTCGCCGCCCCGGTCTCCTTCGTAACTTCTGACAATCGCAGAGAGGGTCTTGCGCAGCAGCAAGTTATGCCGGTAATTCTGGTCCCAGATGATGTCCCGTCCAGACAAGGCAGCCTGGGAAAGGTAGTAAACGAGTTTCTTTTCCTTCAGGGAAAGTTCCTCGAATCCGGGTACCTGGTAGCGCAGGACTTCGATATCCGCAAAGCGGTCGGCCGATACCTGGAAGGGGGCCTTGTCGACAGATGCCGGCTCTACCGAAGCCGGAGCTTCAGCGGTTTGCTTCGGGCTGCAGCCTGCAATGGCAACGGCAGCGAGTAACGCGATCCACCTGTTCATGATTTCTCCCTGTATTCATTCCCCATTGTTCCGGGGTTTGTAGTCTACGTTTGATATGAGGGTCTGCCGACTACCAAATCAGATCGTCCGGTACCTGGAAATCGGCATAGGGATCATCCGGATCCCCGGATTCTTTCGGGGGCTCATTCTGCAGGACCACGGTCCCGGGAATTCGCTTTTCAATTTGTTCGGCAATTTTTTTCGGCACCAGCTCAAAGCGCTCTTTCGCGGACACGACGCATAACTGCCCGTTAATGACTTTTTCCTGCTGGGGAGGGGTGACCATCACCTGGCGAATTTTCGAGTCCAGGGTGAACTTGTAGGTGATTTCGGCAGCCCTGCGATCCACCTTGTTCTCGTGAATCAATTGCCTGACCTGGCCTGCCAGGTCCTTCTTGTTAAAGGCTTCGACCCGTTGCTTGTTCAATTCACGGGCTCGCTCGGCATCCCGGGCTGCGGCTCGCAAGGCCAGCTTTTTCGACTCGCTTAATTCGGGCTTTTTCTTGCCTTTCTGGCGGGTCGAATGCTTTTGCTTTTTGACCTTATTTGCCCGTTCCTTGCTTATAAGGCCGGCGCCAAGCAATTGATCTTGCAGAGATTGGCTCATGTAATCGTCACTATCCAGGATGTTCCAACGAGGCGCATTATCCGCTGTGATGGCAGTCAATACAACGAGGGATAACACTCATTCAACCGCTGCGCGGCACGGGTAATCGGCCCCTGGACGGGATATAGGGGGTATCGGGAGGGGTCCAGGGCGAGAGGGCGGATATTGGCGCCGGATCAAACAATGTCGATCCGGCGCCTCAATTTATCGCGCTAGCTCTTCTTTGTAGTCAGAGTCTTGCGGGGCGGCTTGCTGTTCTTTCCACCGAAACGCTCGGAGGTATTGCCCTTGAATTTGCTGGCAGGCTTGGCTTTTGCGCCGGCCTTGGTCTTGGGCTTGAACTTGCTGCCCGGCTTGGCCTTACCGCCGGCTTTGGGCTTGGGCTTGAACTTGCCATCGGACTTGGGCTTGAATTTACTTTCACCCTTGGGCTTGAACTTGCCGCCGGTGCTCTCGGTCCGCTCAGTTCTCTCCGCCGGGCGCTCGTCAGGGCCGCGACTGGCTCGATCGCTGAACAGCTTCTCACCAGAGGGCTTGTCGGAGAATTTTCTCTTGGGCTTGCGGTCGTCGGACCTGTCAGGCCGTGAGTCACGTTGTGCAGGCTTTTCGCTACGAGGCTTGTAGGGCCGTGATTCGGGGTTGGAGGAAATTTCCTCGCCTTCCACATAGGGCGCGATATTCAGTTGCTGACCGAAAATCCAGGCTTTTTTCAGTTGCTGAAGGATGTCCTCGGGCATACCCGCTGGCAGGTCCACGGTGCTGAAGGCGTCGTAGATCTTGATGCGTCCGATATGCTCAGCATTCAGACCGGCTTCATTGGCAATGGCGCCCACGATGTTCTTGGGTTGCACACTGTGCTCGTGTCCCACAGAGATTCTGTAGCGCATGGTGCCTTCGCCCG
>CAKZML010000174.1 GCA_937128475.1 uncultured Chromatiales bacterium | reverse complement strand
AATCCCGAAAAACTCATAGATTGAGTTGCTGAGGCCAGCTAAATCACTGGCAGGTTGACTGCCAGTTCCCAGCCGTCATAATCCTAGCCATCTTTTTTCGATGGAACCGCCAGCCCCGTGCGACAAATCATCCTGGATACCGAGACCACGGGTCTTGAGCCCGAGCAGGGCCACCGCATAATCGAGATCGGCTGCGTCGAAGTCGTTAACCGGCGTCCCACCGGGCGCACCTACCACCAGTACATCAATCCCGAGCGAGAAATCGACGCCGGGGCGGTGGACGTGCATGGCCTGGATAACGAGTTTCTCTCGGACAAGCCGGTCTTTGCCGACATCCTGTCCGAGTTCGTCGAGTTCGTGAACGACTCCGAGCTCGTTATTCACAACGCGCCGTTTGACGTGGGCTTTATTAACGCCGAGTTCAAGCGCGAGGGCACGCCGCCGATAGAGACCCTCTGCCAGGTACTGGATTCCCTGCAGGTGGCCCGGCGCCAGCACCCGGGGCAACGTAATTCCCTGGATGCCCTGTGTCGCCGCTATGAAGTCGACAACTCACGCCGCGAATTGCATGGCGCCTTGCTGGATGCCCAGTTGCTGGCGGAAGTGTATTTGTTAATGACCGGCGGCCAGGGGGCCCTGTCACTGGGGCGCCACAGCGCCAGCGACACCGGCAGCGCCGAGGTGAAAACCCAGCGCCGGGTCAATCGTGATAAATTGAGCCTGCGAGTACAGCGCCCATCAGAGGCGGAGCTGGCGGCCCACGAACTGTTTCTTGATCGGCTGGAGAAAGATTCCGGCAGTTGTCTCTGGAGACAAGAAGAGACAAAAACCGTAGGTTAGATTGCGGTAAATACGTTAGCGTGGGTCATTCAAAAGGACTACACTTTCGCACTTCGCGCGGCCGGGTAAACGTATCGGGCCGGGATTAATTACTACGAGGGGAGAAGACATGGCGACCAGAACAATGGCCAAGGCATTCAGCGAGAACTTCCTTGGCAATTCGCCAGATTGGTACAAACTGACAATTATCGGCTTCCTGATAATTAATCCGATCCTGCTGCAAATCGTCGGGCCGTTCATCACCGGTTGGGTGCTGATCGCGGAATTCATCTTTACCCTGGCCATGGCGCTTAAGTGCTACCCGTTGCAACCGGGTGGTCTGCTGGCCATCGAAGCGGTTGCCCTGGGCATGGCAAGCACCCAGGCCGTCTATGATGAGACGCTGCACAACTTCCCTGTGATCCTGCTGCTGATGTTCATGGTTGCCGGTATCTACTTCCTGAAAGACATGCTGCTGTTCATCTTCACCAAGATCCTGCTGGGCGTGCGCTCAAAGGTCATGCTGTCCATGCTGTTCTGCTTTGCCGGCGCAATACTGTCGGCTTTCCTGGATGCGTTGACCGTGACCGCGGTGATCATTGCGGTGGCCAGCGGTTTCTACAACGTCTATCACCAGGTGGCATCGGGCAAGAAGTTTGACCTGGATCACGACCCGTCTACCGACCTGGAAGTCATCGACCTGCACCGGGAGGACCTGGAGCAGTTCCGTGCCTTCCTGCGTAGCCTGATGATGCATGGCGCCGTGGGTACCGCCCTGGGTGGCGTCATGACCCTGGTGGGCGAGCCCCAGAACCTGCTGATCGGTCACGTCATGGGGTGGGACTTCGTTACCTTCTTCATCAAGATGATCCCCGTCTCCCTGCCGGTGTTTTTCGTCGGCATGGCCACCTGTGCCATGGTTGAGATCACCGGCACCTTCGGCTTCGGCGCCAAGCTCAGTGACACCGTGCGCATTGTGCTTACCGAGTACGATGCCGAGCAAGAGTCCAAGCGCGGCCTGCGTGACCGTGCTTCGCTGGTCATCCAGGCTATTGCCGCCATGTTCCTGGTAATCGGTCTTGCCCTTCACCTGGCCGAAGTCGGCCTGATCGGCCTGGCTGTGATCGTGTTCGCCACCGCGTTTAACGGCGTGACCGAAGAGCATCGCCTGGGCCATGCCTTCGAAGAGGCCCTGCCGTTCACCTCCTTGTTGGTGGTGTTCTTTGCCATCGTGGCAGTGATTCACGAGCAGCACCTGTTCTCGCCGGTGATTCACTACGTGCTGAGCCTGGAAGGTCAATTCCAGCTGGCGGCCTTCTACATGGCCAACGGCATACTCTCGGCGATCAGTGACAACGTGTTCGTGGCCACCGTGTACATCTCGGAAGTCCAGACAGCGTTTAACTCAGGCGCGATCAACCGTGAACAGTTCGACCTGCTGGCCGTGGCCATCAACACCGGTACCAATATCCCCAGTGTTGCCACACCTAACGGCCAGGCTGCCTTCCTGTTCCTGCTGACCTCCGCACTGGCACCGCTTATCCGCTTGTCCTACATGAAGATGGTCGTCATGGCCTTCCCGTATACCGTCACCATGTCCATCTCGGGCCTGCTGGCTGTTTACTACCTGCTGTAGGTGATAAATTAAGAGCCCGTTCCGTGAACCTTTTCACGGGACGGGCTTTTTTTATGCCGTATAAT
>CAKZML010000173.1 GCA_937128475.1 uncultured Chromatiales bacterium | reverse complement strand
GCCGCTGAGGAACGCGAACATCCTGGCGAGTGGGCGATCACCAATACCCGCTCCTCCATGGATCCGTTCCTCACCTATTCCGACGAACGTGACCTGCGTGAAACCGTATGGCGCACTTACTACAGCCGCGGCAACAACGGTGACCAGTACGACAACAACGCCCTGATTGCCGAGATCCTGAAACTGCGTGACGAACGCGTGGGCTTGCTTGGCTATGACAACTACGCCCAGTGGCAACTTCAGAACCGCATGGCCAAGACCCCCGAACGGGCCATGGACCTGATGGAGGCCGTATGGCCGGCAGCCATTGCACGAGTCGCTGAAGAAGTGGCTGACATGCAGGCGATTGCCGATGCCGAAGGCGCCGACATCACCATTGAACCCTGGGATTACCGCTACTACGCCGAGAAAGTTCGCAAGGCCAAGTACGACCTGGATTCAGACCTGGTGAAGCAGTACCTGCAACTGGACAAGCTGCGCGATGCCATGTTCTTCGTGGCCGGCGAGTTGTTCAACTTTAAGTTCACCCCGGTACCCGAAGGTTCCGTGCCGGTGTTCCATCCTGACGTGATGGTCTGGGAAGTCACCGACCGCACCACCGGCGATCACATCGGCCTGTGGTACCTGGATCCCTTCGCCCGCACCGGCAAGCGTTCTGGCGCCTGGGCCACCAGCTACCGCTCCCACGAGACGTTCAACGGCAAGAAGACCGTGCTGTCTTCCAATAACTCGAACTTCTCCAAGGGCGCACCGGGCGAACCCGTCCTGATTTCCTGGGACGATGCAGAAACCTACTTCCATGAATTTGGCCATGCCCTGCACTCCCTGTCCTCCAAGGTGGCCTATCCCACACTCAACGGTGGCGTGCGTGACTACACCGAATTCCAGTCACAGTTGCTGGAACGCTGGCTGACCACCGACAAGGTCATCGACCAGTTCCTGGTGCACTACCAGACCGGCGAGCCCATGCCTGCCGAACTGGTACAGAAGATCAAGAAGGCAGCGACCTTCAACGAGGGCTTCAAGACCACCGAATACCTGGCCTCTGCGCTGATGGACATGAAGTTCCACACCGTCGATCCCACCGGTATCGATCCCCAGAAGTTTGAAGCCGAGACCCTGGCTGCGCTGCATATGCCAAAAGAAATCCCCATGCGTCATCGCACCACGCAGTTCGGGCATATCTTCTCCGGCGAGGGATACTCTGCTGGTTACTACGGCTACATGTGGTCAGAGGTATTGACTGCCGATGCCGCCGAGGCCTTCGCAGAAGCCCCCGGTGGTTTCTACGACAAGGACGTGGCCAGGAAGCTGGTTGATCACCTGTTCTCGGTGCGTAACGCCGTGGATCCGGCCGATGCATACCTGTTATTCCGCGGCAATGAAGCCAGCATTGCTCCGCTGATGCGTGACCGGGGCTTCCCGGTACCTGAAGGCGTCAAGTAAGACGAGTAAAGACAGTCCGGACACCCGGACTGAGTAATACAAAAGGGCGAATCTGCGTTGCGGATTCGCCCTTTTTCAATTCTGGTAATCAATAAAAAGGCGGGCCCGTTACCGGACCCGCCTTTTCCAAAAAACCTCTTACCGCTAGTGCCAGTGCTGGTGCTCCTCCGACCAGACCTTGCCCGCTTCCTTGGGCGGCTCCTGGATATAACTGTCGTCATAGTGCAAGAACCTGGAAACACCCACTATCAGGCCAATACCGAGAATGCCCAGCACCACCCACATCAGGAGCTTTTGGCCAAAAGTGTCTGATGCCTGATGATGGCCCAGGCAACAGGCTTTGTACTTTTTACCACTGCCGCAGGGACAGGGATCATTGCGTCCTGTTTTCATCGTCTAAAATCCTCGCAACGCATCGTTACCCGATCACGGACACCCGGTGCCCGGATTCTGAAATGTCTTGTCACCGAGTATACGACTATTTATCCCCGCTCCAGACTCGGTAATTACCACAATGGAGCTGACCCCGGCTCATACCCGGGCAGAAACCCCGCAAAACCCGTGCCCCAATACCCGGCACTTCCCGTATGATGCTGTTCTTTGCCTTCAAACCTGCGGAATTTAATGACCTCCCCCGATACCCTCCACAACACCCTGCGCCAGGTATTTGGCCTTCACGAATTCCGGCCCCAGCAGCAGGAGATCATCGAGAACCTGATCAATGGAGAGGATGCCTTCGTATTAATGCCCACCGGGGGCGGAAAATCCCTGTGCTATCAGTTACCAGCCCTGCTGCGCCCGGGTGTGGCACTGGTGGTGTCACCGTTGATATCCCTGATGAAAGACCAGGTGGATGCGCTGGTCGCAAATGGGGTAGCCGCCGCCTACTACAACTCCACCCTTCCCGCCGAGATGGCACGGATGGTATTGGCAAGGTTACACGCGGGAGAGCTTGACCTGTTGTACGTGGCGCCAGAAAGAATGATGAACCCGGGATTCCTTGACCGTCTTTCGGAAATCCCGATTTCCCTGATCGCCGTGGATGAAGCCCACTGCGTATCCCAGTGGGGACATGATTTCCGACCCGATTACGCCGCCCTGGGGGCACTCAGAGAACACTTCCCCGGGATACCACTGCTGGCCCTCACCGCTACTGCCGATACCCACACCCGGGAAGACATCGTGAGCGTTCTGGGGCTGGAGCATGCCGCCCGCTACGTGGCCAGTTTTGACCGTCCCAATATTCGCTACACGGTGCTGGAAAAACACAAGGGTATGGACCAGCTAACCAAGTTTCTTAAAACCCAGGAAAACGACTCGGGCATCGTGTACGCCCTCTCCCGAAAGCGCACCGAGGAACTGGCCACTCACCTTGAGGTCCAGGGCATGTCGGTAGCCGCTTACCACGCGGGTCTTCCCGCGGCAGTTCGCCAGGACGTCCAGGAACGCTTCATCAAGGATGACCTGCAGATTGTGGTGGCCACGGTAGCCTTCGGCATGGGCATCGACAAACCCAACGTGCGCTATGTGGTGCATTACGACATGCCCAAGAATATCGAGGGCTATTACCAGGAGACCGGGCGCGCCGGCCGCGACAGCCTGCCCTCGGAAGCCCTGCTGCTGTTCGGCGCCCAGGACGTGGGCAATGCCCGGCGCATGCTGGAGCAGAACCAGAACCCGGAGCAGCGTCGAATCGAGACCCACAAGCTGCAGGCCATGGTCGGGTTTGCCGAGAGTCTCACCTGTCGCCGCCGGGTTTTGCTGGGCTATTTCAGCGAGCACCTGGCCGAGGACTGTGGCAACTGCGATATATGCCTGAATCCGCCGGAGACCTTCGATGCTACGGTGGAAGCTCAAAAAGTGCTCTCCTGCGTGTACCGGGTAGGCGAGCGATTTGGCATCAAGCACGTGGTGGACGTGCTACGCGGAGCGAACACCGAGAGGGTTAGAAGCCTGGGACACGACAAGCTGTCCACCTACGGCATAGGCGCCGAGCTATCCGATGCGGAGTGGACCTCCATCGTCCGCCAGTTAATTCACCGGGGTCTGCTGACCCAGGACATTGCCCATTACTCGGTACTCAAGCTCACCGAGCAGGCCCGGCCGGTACTCAAGGGCAAGGAACAGTTGGTCCTGGCCAGGCCGCGAATAAAGACCAAGGCGAAGAAACGCTCCCGGGCAGCCGTAGGCCTGGAGCCTGAAGACGAGGGTCTGTTCGAGGCCTTGCGAGCGCTGCGAAAATCACTGGCCGAAGAACAGGGCGTACCACCCTATGTGGTCTTCGGTGATGCCACCCTGGTGGAGATGGCCCAACGTAAACCTTCCAGCGATGAAGAGCTCATGATGATCACCGGCGTTGGCGAAAAGAAACTGCAACGCTACGGGACAGACTTCCTCTACACCATTGCCAGTTTCTAGAGCGCCTGACCGACCGGTCATTCCCTCAGCTCACGGATCCTTTCTGGATCAGAAATAATTCAATACTGAGTCTATATAAGACCATCAAATTTATCTGATTCACTGAATTATTCTTATTTATGTACTACCCTGATAAGTGGTAAGCCTAAGAACAAGAATGAGTCAAAACATATGGCCAGTCTGGGTAAAGAATATAAGGACGGTGAAGTTATTTTTCACCAGGGGGAAGTCGGCAACTGTATGTATGTAATACAGCGAGGAGAAGTCGAAGCCGTCGCTGTGAATCAGCATGGAAAGGAACTCCGACTGCGAACCATGGGGCCCAATGATTTCTTTGGCGAAATGGCCCTCTTCGGAACCGAAAAACGCAGCGCAACCATCCGTGCGTTGGGCGATGCCCAGGTGCTGACCATCGATAAGAAAAGCTTTCTTGGCGGGATCCATGAAGACCCGTCACTGGCGTTCAGGATCGTAAAAGTCATGTCACATCGAATCCGCGACCTGACCGACCGTTTGGCGACATACGAGGAAAAATAACAATCCCGACCCGATCGGGATGCTGTCCAGCAATGAGTATCCGGGCAGTATAAACGGCGACAAAGGGACCTGCGCTGGCGCTAACCAGCCTGAGTAGAAGGCAGAGCATTGCAACGCTGCCGGTAAAGACTGGAAACGTCATCCGCAGAGAAGGTTTGCCGGGTGAGGATAACGACGGTGTTACATACTTCAGATGGACTAAGCCAGCTTGGCCAGCGAGCACAAGCCCAGCCTGTTGATCTTGCCAAGACACTCCGGGACGGCTCCAGAGTCGCCGTGGTGGGAGCTGGCCCATCTGGATCCATGTTCAGTTACTTCCTCTTGAAAATGGCCGATACGGTTGCGCTGGAACTGGACGTTGACCTGTACGAGCCCCGGCACTTCTGTCACCGGGGACCCGCCGGTTGTAATCATTGCGGCGGCATTGTTTCCGAATCCCTGGTGCAACGACTGGCCACCGAGGGTATCGCCCTGCCTGATGATGTGGTGCAACGAGGCATCGAGTCCTACACCCTGCACATGGATGTGGGCGATGTGGAAATCGCGACACCCTTGCACGAGCGGCGCATCGCAGCGATCTATCGTGGCAACGGGCCAAGAAATTCGGAACCGATGGATACACACAGCTTTGACGGATACCTGCAGCAACTGGCCTACGACCAGGGCGCCAGGGCGATGCCAAAACTGGTCACCAACGTGGCTAACGATGGCGAACTGATGCGCGTGGAATGCGCCGACGGGAGCTCAGCAGAATATGACCTGGTGGTAATCGCCAGCGGGGTAAACAGTCGCCTGATAAAAACCCTGCAAGGCGAGCTATCTGAATACGCCCCACCTGAGGTAACCAAGACATTTATTTGTGAGTTCCACCTGGGCAAGGAGCTCATCCGGGAAACCCTGGGTCCGTCCATGCACGTATTCTTGCTGGACATTCCCCGCCTGGAATTTGCCGCGCTAATCCCCAAGGGCGACTACGTAACCCTTTGCCTGCTGGGTGATGACATTGATGACAAACTGATGGAGCAATTTTTCTCCTCACCGGAGGTGAAAAACTGTTTCCCCGGAGGCGTGATTCCACCCCACGTCTGTCACTGCTATCCAAGAATTAATATCCAGACCGCCAAGCCCTCCTATGGAGACCGCCTGGTAATGATCGGCGACAGCGGCACCACGCGGCTGTTCAAAGACGGTATCGGCGCCTCGTACCGCACTGCAAAGGCTGCCGCCAGGACAGCGGTTTTCCATGGCGTCGCCGCGGAGGACTTCCGCAAGTACTATTGGCCGTTGTGCAAGAAAGTCGACAGCGACAACCAGATTGGAAAACTGGTATTCGCCATCGGAAGCCTGGTTCAGCGAGCCCGGTTCGCCCGTCGCGGCGTTCTGCGAATGACCACCAACGAACAGCAAAACCCCAAGGTGCGCCCTCGCATGTCAGAAGTACTGTGGGACCTGTTTAGCGGCAGCGCGCCTTACCGGGAGGTTTTCCTGCGCACCCTGCACCCCGCCTATATCGCCAGCCTGATGTGGAATCTCGTCGCGGGTAATGTTCCCGGGAAAAAACCGGCAGCAAAGCAAGAACCGGTGGAGAACGAAAATGGCTAACAACAAGGCTGACAACCCGGAAATTGTGCAACCCTTCTGGACCCATGCCCAGCAGCTGGAAAAAATGCCTCCCTGCCAGGCCCAGTGCCCTAATAGCGGTGACATCCGAGGCTGGCTTGGCATCATAGCCCAACACGAGAAAAACGGTCTCAGCCTGGATGATGCCTATGACCTGGCGTGGGAAAAACTGGTGGACCTGAATCCCTTCCCGGCTACCGTGGGTCGAATATGCCCCCATCCCTGCGAAAGTCGCTGTACCCGTGACGGCAAGGATGGCTCGGTCTCAATCAATGCCATGGAGCGCTTCCTTGGCGACTGGGGAATCACCAGGGGACTGGCCTTGCCAAGAACCGACGGCAATCGCTATAGCGAATCCATAGGCGTCATTGGCTCGGGCCCCGCCAGTTTATCTTTTGCCTATCAAATGGCCCGGCGTGGATACCCGGTCACTATCTACGAAAAAGACTCACTACCCGGTGGAATGCTTCGCCATGCGATACCGGACTACCGGCTGCCGCGAGAGATTCTCGATGCGGAAATCCAGCGAATTTTCGACCTGCGTATTTCCATGGTGCGTGGCGTGGAGGCCGGCAAGGAGATCCCCTTCGAGGAATTGAAGAAACGCCATCGGCTGATGTTCCTGGGTATGGGCGCACAGTCTGCAAGGAAACTTGAAATCGAAGGGGAACAGGGGCCCGGCGTGATCTCGGGAATTGAATACCTTTCCCAGAGGAAACGCGGAATACAGACACGCATCGGCAAGCGAGTGGTAGTCATCGGCGGTGGCAATACCGCCATCGATGCAGCCCGCTCGGCCCGTCGTGACGGCGCCGAGGTCACCATACTCTATCGACGCAGCCTGGAGGAAATGCCGGCGGCAACTCATGAAGTCGAAGATGCCGTGGAGGAAAATATTCAGCTGAAGTTCCTGGCCGCACCCACAAGAATCCTGAGGGACGGACTGGTAGTAACCGGGATCGAATTTCAGAACATGAGCCTGGGCGAGGCGGACGAACACGGTCGCCAGCGACCGGTTCCCATCCCGGGGGATATACATGTGCTGGAGACCGATACCGTACTGGTGGCGGTATCCCAGGAACCGGGCTGGCTGGGTTTGAACCCGGAGCATGAAGGTAAAAAATGGCTGCATACCAAAGAGGACGGAAAGCTGGAAGATGACCTGTGGGCCGGTGGTGATGACCGGGGGCCGGGGATTGCCAGCAGAGCCATCGCCCAGGGACGCCTGGCAGCCGAGGCCGTCCACGCCGAACTGCGTGGAGAACCCAAACCCGACGGATGGCGAATGCGCCCGGCGGTGGACACAGGCAGTGTCAAGACCGACTACTACGCCAAACAGGGTCGGGGTGGCCTGCCCCGCAGACCACGGGAGCAATGGCTGGAACAGCCTGATCTGGAAATCGATAACACGATCACCAGCGAGCAAGCCCGCACCGAAGCCCAAAGATGCATGTCATGCGGACTGTGCTTCGGATGTGAGCAGTGCTTTATGTTCTGTAACGCGGAAGGCTTCACCCGAACCGAAGAAGGCGAGCCGGGGCATTACTACACTCTCGCCCTGGACGCCTGTGAGGGCTGCGGGAAGTGTATAGAAATTTGTCCCTGCGGATACCTGGAAGCCAGGGACAAATCAATCTGGTAACGGCCCGGGGTTAATCCCTGATCATCGCCCGATAAAACGGAAACAGCTGATCATCCTGACCTTGTTTCTCGAATTTCAGGTGTTCCATTTCAGGCAACCCTTCATAGGCTTTCTCGGTAAGCAGAACCTCTTTTGCTCGAGCGATGTCCTCACCCAGCTTGGAGGCCCTGTTCATCTCATCGCCCTGTGACAGGTTCGGCCCTATCCCCAGCACATCTCCATAGCCTATTCCTATACAGCACTCTGTGGCGTAGCTATAAGCGTGATTGGATCCATTGAACACTGCGATTCGGCGGTGAATTTCGAATGCCGCCTCAAGGGCGACTGAAGGCTCATCGAACAGAGCGATAATGTCGTCAGCAAAACACCGAACCAGGCTGGCCTCGAATTCCCGAAGCACAGGTATGCATACCTTCTGGGCATCCAGAATTCTCAGCAAACTTTGAAGCTCCCCGACCCGAATCGCAGTCGAGGTAAAACCGGTCATGTCCAGCACCATAATCGCGCAACGCTTATGGTACTTGGTACGAAATTCCTTTTCGCTCAAATCACCACATTGCAAGGCCAGAAAATCCTGGTAGACCTCTTTGCTCCAGCCTTTAAAACTCGCCAACTCATCCGGATCCGACATCAGGTCATGGGGATATGCTGAGTCCATCTTCCTACACCTCATCGCATTATTCATTAGGCAAAATTGAACAGGAATACACATACGTACATCGACGTAATCATGCACTGCACAACGCGATAGGCGAACTCACCGGAGCGACATGTTTATTATTTTTTGGACGTCGAGCCGGGCAATCAATTTATGATACTACCCGCGCCGAACTCCCATGACCAGTCCCCGGAAACCAAGCCGCACGATTAAGACTGATTCAAATATTCAGATGTTTAATTAGTTTCCGCTATACTCTGGGTTAGCGGCCAAAGGCAACTGCAGACCTGGCCAAGAGCGAAAGCTGAATCCAGTGACAACTAATAATAATTAACTTGGGGAAGTCACCATGTTCACAGCGGACCAACTTGTTGCCCATGCAGTCGGGGATTACCTGCTACAAACCGAGTGGATGGCCCAGCACAAAACCAAGCGATCACTTCCCGCTCTGGTTCACTGCACGTTTTACATCCTGCCCTTCCTGCTGCTTACCCAAAACCCGTTAACCATCCTGTTCATCGGAAGCACCCATTTCATATTAGATCGCTGGCACCTGGCGCGAGTGGTCATCTGGGCCAAGAACCGGCCCTTCCCGGGTAGCGCTCCATGGAAGGAATGCAAGGAAACCGGCTTCCCCAAGGACACGCCTGATTACATAGCCAGGTGGTTGCTGATCATTGTCGACAACATTCTTCATATCATCACCAATGCCCTGGCGCTGTATTACATCGGTTAAACACCCGGGCCAATCGGCCCAACTGTCTGTGTATGTACGAATTGCCGACCACATCAGTGGGGGCTAATCTGAACTCATGGCTTTGCAAAGGAGTGCATCCATGAAAGTTATCCTCGTTCCAGTTGCTGATCGGCCGGAGTGCCTGGTCGCTCTGAATTCTGCGTTTGATATCGCCTCCCGGCTAGACGCCAACGTCATTGGCTGTCACGTACGCACCCACCGCAACGAAACCAGTCGGGATTCATCGCGCAAGCCCCTGGTTCCAGATGAGTGGAGTAACGTTCTCGCAGACCTGAGTCCGGATGAAGTTTCTCTTCGCTGCGAGGCGGCGAGAATACTTTTCGAGTCACGGGCGGAGAAGCATGGATTCCAATTGCTTCATAAACCCCATCCGGGGGTTGAGCGCTGCGCTCTATGGAAGGAAATGGTGGGCACTCCCAGCCGGATTTTAGGCATTGTGGGTCCCTTATCAGATTTGATCATCACCGCACGCCCGGACAAGAAAGCCGCCGGCCACGGCAGAGCGTTCCTTCTCGCAGCGCTGTTGCAGTCCGGCCAGCCAGTGCTTGTGATTCCCAAGAACTGGAAAGGAACTATCGGTAGAAAAATTCTGATTGCCTGGAATCAAAGTACCGAGGCGGCGAATGCAGTATCTTCATCCAGGGCGCTGTTGCGCCTGGCAGACGAGGTAACCATCGTCAGTGCGGGAAAGGAAAATCTGCCCGGACCCAAGGCAACCTACCTTGCGGATTATCTCGCCCTGCTTGGAATTCCCTCACAGCGCCTGGCCACTCCCGGGGAGCACGCCAGCAAGGAGATTGAAGCCGCATTCAAAGACAAGAAGGCGGACCTGCTTGTTATGGGCGCTTACTCTCGTGGCCGAACCAGGGAACTGATACTGGGCGGACTCACCGAGCATATGCTGTTTCACACCCGCATCCCGGTATTGCTGCTGCACCACTAAACAAGGCAGTTGCAGTCAGTCCTGGGCCTGGCAGATGGACCAGGGAGCCTGCCAGGTGCAGGCGATC
>CAKZML010000172.1 GCA_937128475.1 uncultured Chromatiales bacterium | reverse complement strand
TCCGGCCAATTTGGCAGGCGATAGTTCATGTCAGACTGGAATTGCGCTCCGAAACTGTTCAGTCGCGGATAGGCCGCATGGCAAACATTGCAGCTGATCCCGTATTCGCGAGCAAAGGCGGGCATGGCGCTTGAAGGTTGCGGGAACGTGCAAAGGACTGCGATCGCAATCAGGGCGGTCAGCGACCATCCCGCGTGGGCTTTTCGATATGACATCTGCTAACTCCTGTCGGCATGAGCTTCACAGACCATTCGGCGCTTACTAGAACTGTTATTCCATACGCAATTGCCGCGATATTGGGGTATTTGGGGCTGGAACCTGGCTTGGTTTGCTTCATATGGCAGTTGCCCCCGGCATATCGGTACAATGTGCCCATGATTGAATTGAACCTGATCCAGAAAATTGCTGTCTACTCGTTGCCCCTGTTGTTTGCGATAACCGTGCATGAGGCTGCCCACGGCTATGCGGCAAGGCGCATGGGTGACAGAACTGCCGAGATGCTCGGACGGCTGACCCTTAACCCGATCAAGCACATTGATCCGATCGGTACCCTGCTGGTGCCGACGCTCCTGTTAATGAGCGGAGCGGGCTTTATTTTTGGCTGGGCAAAGCCGGTACCTGTCTCGCCGAGAAACTTCAAGAACCCGGGCAAGGACATGGCCATAGTGGCCGCGGCAGGCCCTGCATCCAACCTGGTAATGGCCCTGTTCTGGGCGATCATCATGCGCCTGGTTGTTGGTCCCCTGTCGGGTATCGGAGCTATCGCGGATCCGTTGTTCCTGATGGCCCAGTTCGGGGTGATTATCAATGCCCTGCTGGCGGTGCTGAACATGCTTCCTATTCCGCCGCTGGATGGTGGAAGGGTGGCGGTGGGTCTGTTGCCGCCCAAGGCGTCCATGACCCTGGCCCAGGTAGAGCCCTACGGTATGTGGATTTTGGTGGGCTTGATGGTCACGGGTTTTCTTTCGCCGATTCTTTGGCCCGGCATTAGCCTGGTGGTGTCGCTGATGACCTCGTTGGTAGGCTTGTAAAGCCGTATCGGAACACTCCCTGGTAGAAGAATGTGTAAAAAAAGGGGCCTTGCGGCCCCTTTTTCGTATTGCCTGGTGATTACCAGATTTTCACCCGCTCCTCGGGGGGCAGGTAAAGCGCGTCGCCTTCTTTGACGTCGAAGGCCTCGTAGAATTCAGGAATGTTACTGACCGTGCCATTCACCCGGAACTTGGCGGGAGAGTGGGGGTCGGTACCGACCTGCTGGCGCAGGGCTTCCTCACGAGACTTGTTCAGCCAGGATTGGGCCCAGCCGATCAGCACACGTTGTTCGCCGGTGAAGCCGTCCAGTACCGGGGCAGGCTTGCCGCCCAGGGACATCTTGTAGGCCTTCATGGCGATGCTCAGGCCACCCAGGTCGCCGATGTTCTCGCCCAGGGTGAACTCACCATTGACGTTCAGGTCGTCGAATACCTTGAAGCCGTTGTACTGGGCTACCAGGGCGCTGGTGCGTTTCTCGAACTCGGCCCGATCGCTATCGGTCCACCAGTTGCGCATCACGCCGTCACCGTCAAAGGTGCTGCCCATGTCGTCGAAGCCGTGGCCAATCTCGTGACCGATCACCGCGCCGATGGCGCCATAGTTAACTGCGTCTTCGGCGCTCATGTCGAAGAACGGGGGCTGCAGGATGCCTGCCGGGAACACGATCTCGTTCAATGGGGGGTTGTAGTAGGCGTTCACCGTCTGGGGTGTCATGCCCCATTCAGTCTTGTCTACCGGCCCGTCCTTGCGGTCGATCTGGCGCATGAAATCCACTTCGGCCACCCGCTGCAGGTTGCCGAACAGGTCTTTGGCGTCGATGGTCAGCGCCGAGTAGTCACGCCACACGTCCGGGTAACCAATCTTGGGAGTGAACTTGGACAGCTTGTCCAGGGCCTGGACCCGGGTTTCCTCGCCCATCCAGTCCAGTTCCTTGATGCTCACCTCGTAGGCCTTGATCAGGTTGGCTACCAGTTCCTTCATCCGGGCCTTGGCCTCGGGCGGGAAGTGCTTGGCAACATAGACCTTGCCTACCACCTCGCCCAGGGAGCCGTTGACCACGCCGGTGGCGCGACGCCAGTCTTCGCGCTGCTCGGTGGTGCCGCTCATGACAGTACCGCGGAAGGCGAAGCGCCGGTCGTCCAGTTCGCTGGTAAGCTCACCGGCGGAGGCGTCCATCAGGTGGAAGTTCAGGTACTCCTTCCAGGTGCCGATGTCGGTGGAGGTAATGATTTCATCCAGGGCGCGGGTGTAATCGGTCATACCGACTACCAGTTCCTTCTGGTCGGGAATCTGCAAGGCTGCCAGGTAGGCGCTCCAGTTGAAGTTTGCCATCAGCCCGGCCAGGTCGGCGGTCGGGATCAGGTTATAGAGCTTGTTCAGGTCCCGGGTATCTTCCTTGAGCATATGCTGTTCGGCGATGCGGGTTTCCAGGGCCATGATGCGCCCGGCAGCGGCGGCGCTGTCTTCCACTCCCGCGGCGGTCAGCATATCGGCAATGTACTTCACGTACTCAACGCGGATGTTTTCTGAACTCTCGCCTTCCTTGAAGTAGTACTCCCGATCCGGCAGGCCAAGGCCGCTCTGGAAAACATACATGGCGTAGGCTTTAGGGCGCTTGAGATCCGCGTACTGGAAAAACTCCAGGGGGGAACCGTAACCGTAGATGGCGGCGCGGCCGAAGTAGGCCGGCAGCTCATTCACGTCCTTGATTGCATCGATTCGTGCCAGTTCGCCGGCCAGGGGTTCCAGGCCCAGTGCGTTGCGGGTATCCCGGTCCAGGAAGGAGGCGTACATGTCGCCTACCTTCTGTTCGTCGGTGCCGGCAGCTGCGCCTGACTTGGCGGCGGCCTGGATGATGATTTTGACGTTGTCCTCGTTCTGTTCATGAACGATGGTGCCCACGCCGTAGCGCGCCTTGTCGGCAGGCATTTCGGTGTTGGCCACCCAGGTACCGTTTACGTAGCTGTCGAAGTCATCACCGGGTTTTACGTTGGTGTCGAAGTTGGCGGTGATCACACCGGAGCCCAACTCGGGGGTGGCAGCTGTTTGAACTACGGTTTTTTCAGCGCAACCTGTCAGCGCCATGGCGGCGGCCAGGGCCGTCACTGTCCATCGGAAATTCATGAGTATCCCCTGTGATTTGTGTGTTTTTAACTGACGTATTTATAGCACAACCGGGGTCGCGGCGAGGGCTGCGATCCCGGGTTGCTACTGATGCCAGAAACAATAGACAACGGTTCGGCTTCAGGGTTCCCCGGGGAGGGCGCCCGGAGGCCGGATTTCAGGAAGCGTCGGCCAGGGCCGGGATGGTTGCGCGTAGCCTGAGGTACATCACGGCGTAGACGGCCATACCGGTGAGGGCTGCCGCGCCGCAGAGCAGGAATACTCCGGTATAACCCCAGGAAGCGGCCAGGATTGAAGCGGCAAGGTTGGGACCCACGATCTGGCCCAGGCCCTGGGCACCGGGTATCAGGGCGGCAAAGGCGCCGGAGTGATCGGTGTTCGCCACGGTGGCCATCTGGTAGACGTCCACGAAGATCCACAGCAGGTTGAAAGACATGATGCTGACGATGATCTTCGGTTCGGTGATGCCCGAGGCGAGCATGCCGACAGCGATCGCCATGAAGGTGAGGGCGACAAACAGGGGTTTTGCCAGGCCAAAGCGATTGCTGATCACAGTCGCGATCAGGCAGCCCAGGATGCTGCACAGGGAGCCCCATACAAACAGGCGGTTTACCAGTTCTCCATCTATCTCGGCGCCACTGGCGGCCAGGTCGATATAGGTCCAGTAAGCGCCGATATTCACGTAGGTGAAAAAGATCGCGCCCAGGCACATCCAGGGGATATAGGCCGGTACATGTTTGTGTTCGATATGGTGTTCCCCCGACTCATCTTGCACATCCAGTTCCACGTCCAGGGCCCTGTCTTCAGGATGGGCGGGCACCCAGTGCAGGAATGCCAGGCCCAGCCCGAAGGTGCCTATAAACGCCATGTAAATCCCGTTCATGGGTAGCAGTGGCAATACCTGCATCTCCAGGGCCTGGGAGAAGGCGAACGCGAACAGCATCATGTTGTAAGCCATGGCCGGCTTGGAACTGCCTCCCAGGGTGGCCACTGCCACGGCGGTGTAAATGCCACTGCCGATGCCGGCGAAAAGCCGCAGCCACAAGACTTCCTCGTAGCCGGTGAAGACCATGCACAAGCCATTGCTGGCTATCGCGATGGCTGCCCCAAGCAATACCAGGTAGCGGCGATTGAATTTACCCACCATCATGGCGGTGATCACCGCACCGATGGAAAGCCCGCCCAGGTCTGCGCCTGCAACCCGTCCCACCTGTACCTCGCTGAACCCCAGTAACTCCACCCATGCGGTACTGATGACCGGGATACCCACCAGCACTCCGTAGCCAACCAGTGACATGTACAGGGCAATAGAGATGGACCGCCATCCGTCAAAGATGGTGCGGTGGTGCTGAAGCGTGCTCGCGTCGTGCTGGATAGGGCCTCTCAATTCCAGGGGTGATCCTGGAGATTTTGCGTGATGGATTTGTCCGCCTTCGGCCTGTTCGGGCCTCCGGGGGATGTTAGGTATTTAGACTGACAATAAATGCCACGAGGTTTATGGGGAAGTGTTTTTTCCCCGACATGCATCAAATAGCCCCTGAAGTCCCTATACTCGGCAATGCAAGAATAGACGGAGACGCGACGTGACGGCCCTGACCCCAAGTACTATCAGAATTGGTTATCGCTACCGATCCAATCGACTGGCAGAGAAATATGATGCGCTGGTCATCGGGTCCGGGATAGGCGGGTTGACCACTGCCGCCATGCTCAGCGAACTGGGCTGGAAGGTTTGTGTTCTGGAACAGCATTACACCGCTGGCGGATACACCCATTCCTACGACCGTAATGGCTATGAATGGGATGTTGGTGTGCATTACATCGGTGAGATGGGCGCACCGACACGGTCTCGCAAAATGTTTGATTTTCTTTCCGAGGGCAAGCTTGACTGGGCACCCATGGATACTGAGTACGACCGTTTTTACATTGGTGAGAAGACCTTCTCGGCCCATGCGGGAAAGCAGGAGTTTCAGGACAACCTGCTAAAACAATTTCCGAAAGAAGGCTCGGCTATCAAGGCCTACATGGGCTTGCTGAACCAGGTGAGCAAGGCGATGCCGACGTTTGCCATGAGTCGCCTGCTAAAACCCTGGCAGCGAACATTGATGGGGCCGTACCTGCGGGCGAAAATTCCTGAGTTGCTGTTTCGTACCACCTACGAGGTACTCAGTGAAATTACCGACGACCAGGACCTGATCGCGGTATTAACCGGCCAGTGGGGCGACATGGGGCTGCCTCCCAGACAGTCCAGTTTTTTGGTGCATGCGCTGATTGCCAGGCACTACCTTTACGGTGGCTTCTATCCCATAGGCGGAAGCTGGAAGATTGCCGAAAGCATCATTCCGCGGATCAAGAGAGCCGGTGGCGAGGTGTTCACCTACGCCCTGGTGAAGAAAATCCTCGTGGAGGATGGCAAGGTCAGGGGCGTGGAAATGGCCGACGGGCATGTTATCGAGTGTCCCTGCGTTATCTCCTCGGCCGGCGTTCACAATACGTTCAAGCATTTGCTGGACACTGATGTAACCCATCAAAGTGGCTACGAATCCAACTTGCCCAGCGTGAAGCCCAGCATCTCTCACCTGGGTGTGTACATCGGATTAAAGGCCACCGCTGAGGAACTGGGGTTACCCAGGACCAATTTCTGGATTTATTCGGATAGCGATTACGATGGCGCCGTGGAAAAATTCTTGAAGGAACCGGATGCGCCGTTTCCGGCGGTGTACATTTCGTTTCCTTCGGCAAAAGATCCTGACTACCTCAATCGCAGGCCCGGCACGGCCACTATAGAAATCGTGGCGCCTGCACCGTATGAGTGGTTCGAAAAATGGAAGGACACTCCCTGGGGCAAGCGAGGCGACGACTACGAGGCATTCAAGGCGGAACTTGGTGAGCGCCTGATGGCAGTCCTCTACCAAAAACTCCCGCATTTACGTGACCGGGTAGATTACTACGAGGTATCCACACCCTTGTCCACAGAGTATTTCTGCTCCTATGGTCGGGGTGAGTTGTACGGCATCGACCATGATCCCGCCAGGTTCAGGCAGGACTGGCTGGGGCCCCGCACCCGGATCAGGGGCCTGTGGCTCACCGGCCAGGATGTGCTGACCTGTGGTGTGACAGGGGCCATGATGGCCGGCGTGTTGACCACCACGGCCATCGTGGGGATGCGCCGCATGGGTAAGTTGATGAAGCGCATTGGCGGCAGTTGAGAAAGATTTTCTCAGCACAAAAAAAGGCGGCCACCTGGGCCGCCTTTTTTATTCCTTCTGTGTGCCTGTCTAGTTTACGAAGGGCAGCATGCTGTACTCGTCTTCGTACTCCAGCATCTGGTCGACAAAGCTGTCGGGATACTCAACGTGTACATCGACGATTTCGCCGTCATCTTCAATGGCGACCAGGCGAGGCTGAATAAACCCACTGTAGGCGGCGATGTGCAGAGGTTCGGTGCGGGCCAGCACCTCGGCATGCATTGCTTGGTCTACCTTGACGCCGTAGGTTTCGACCAGGGCCTTTCCGGCCTCGTAATCGCCCTCTGACTTGATGCGCTGGATTTCACTCAGCAACTGCCCGTAAAGGCCGCGTAGCTTCTCGTAATCACGCACCTGGAAATAGGTCTTGCCGTTACTGGTTACTTTCTCAACAACGTTCTCGGCCAGGCCCTTTTCGTACACCCATGCGGAGATCAGTTGCCGGTTGCGCATATGGGCTTCCTGGATATCGTCGCCGAGTTTCAGGCGTTGTAACTGCATCATCAGGCCATTTCGAATCTGCCGATCATAGGAGGCCTTGCCAACATCCAGTGACGGGACCAGGCCCAGTTCGATCAGTTTCGGATCCATCAGGAAGTACAGGGCCACCAGGTCGGCGCGAGCCTCTTCCAGGGTAGAGCTGTAGCTCTTGAGGGTTTCCTTGGGCGTGCCCACGCCCGGGTTGATGCTGCCCGACGCGTGACCGATGACCTCGTGTAAATCCACATCCAGGAAGTAGGCCAGGCTGCCGTGCTCAAGGTGACGGGCTTTTTCTTCCTCGGTGAGCATGAACTCATCGTGGAATCCGCTTTGCGCTCCGGCTTCCTGGTAGGCGTCGATGATATTGCTAAGGGTCACTGACTTGGAGCCGTGCTCCTTGCGAATCCAGTTGGCGTTGGGCAGGTTTACACCGATAGGCGTGCTTGGCGCTGCGTCGCCGGATTCCATCACGATGGTGATGACCTTTGCTGAAATGCCAACCACATTCTTTTTCTTGTGGCTGTCCTGGATAGAGGAATTATCCTCGAACCACTGGGCTTGCTCGGCTACGGTGGCGATCCGGTGACTGGCCTCCATGTCTTTGATGGAGACCATGGATTCCCATGAACCCCTGTATCCCAGCGGGTCGCCGTAGACTTCGAT
>CAKZML010000171.1 GCA_937128475.1 uncultured Chromatiales bacterium | reverse complement strand
AAGCATGAGGACACCAGTAGCATCCCGGAGTACTATTTACCGGCTAAATGCAGGCCATAACAGGCTTTTTTGATGAAAAAACGTGAACTAGGTACTGACGAGAGGGCGATTCGTCAGTAAAGTTATGTAATGTAGTAGCCCGATTGGAAGAGTTCTAATTCTCAAGGATTTGAGAGCAGGGATTGATGATGGCAGTTTCAGCAGCAAATACGGCGTTGGGAGGACTTCCTCGCCGCCTGGTCGATGACGGGATCATCGAGGAACAGGTATTGCTGGACGCCGCGGAAGTCGCCAAGAAACAACGCACTCCCCTGGTGGCCTACCTTGTGGCCAACAACCTGGCCGATCCGCGCTCAATCGCCGTGGCCGCCTCAAATGAGTTTGGTGTCCCCTTGCTGGACATGGAAGCATTTGAATCCGACATCGATATCATCAAGCTGGTCGATGAAAAGCTCCTGAACAAACATCGTGTACTGCCGCTGTACAAGCGTGGCAAACGCCTGTTCCTGGCGGTCTCTGATCCGACCAACTTGTTCGCCATTGACGAGATTCGCTTCCAGACCGGCCTGAGCGTAGACACCGTCGTCGTCCAGGAAGATATGCTGGCGGAACACGTGGCCAAGGCCCTGGAGGCCATGGATACCTCCCTGGGCGGACTCGACGAGGACAACTTCGACCTGGACAACCTGGAAGTCAGCTCAGGTGAAGACGATCACCTGACCGACGAGATAACACGGGCGGAAGTCGATGACGCCCCGGTGGTTCGCTTCGTCAACAAGGTGCTGCTGGATGCCATCAAGCGTGGCGCATCAGACGTGCACTTCGAACCCTACGA
Organism: uncultured Chromatiales bacterium; assembly: GCA_937128475.1. Lineage (GTDB taxonomy): Bacteria > Pseudomonadota > Gammaproteobacteria > Steroidobacterales > BM003 > CAKZML01. The sequence goes on along the minus strand of CAKZML010000171.1, from coordinate 1,145 downwards.
AAAAAGTTTCCGGGTAAGAACCCGACTGGACGGCGTACTCACCGAGATCGCCCTGCCACCGGTTGCCCTGTCAGGAAAAGTCGCTGCCAGGCTCAAGGTCATGGCGCGCCTGGATATTGCCGAACGCCGCGTGCCCCAGGATGGGCGCATCAAGATGAAGCTGTCCAAGAACCGCTCCATCGATTTCCGCGTCAGCACCTGCCCCACCCTGTTCGGTGAAAAGATCGTGCTGCGTATCCTGGACCCCTCCAGCGCCCAGTTGGGCATTGACGCCCTGGGCTACGAGCCGTTCCAGAAAGACCTGTACATGAAGGATCTGAACAAGCCCTACGGCATGATCCTGGTTACCGGGCCCACGGGTAGCGGTAAGACCGTATCCCTGTACACCGGCCTGAACATACTCAATACCGAATTCCGGAACATTTCCACCGCGGAAGACCCGGCGGAAATCAACCTGCCGGGTATAAACCAGGTGAACGTGAACCCCAAGGTGGGACTCACCTTCTCCTCTGCTCTGAAAGCATTCTTGCGCCAGGATCCGGACGTGATCATGGTGGGTGAGATTCGTGACATCGAAACGGCAGAAATCGCCATCAAGGCGGCCCAGACCGGTCACCTTGTGCTATCCACACTGCATACCAATGATGCCCCCAAGACCCTGACCCGGCTTGTGGACATGGGCGTAAAGCCTTACGCCATCGCCTCCACGGTCAGCCTGATCATCGCCCAGCGCCTGGCCCGACGTCTTTGCAATAACTGCAAGGAACAAAAAGACATTCCGGCGGAGGCCCTGAAAAAAGAGGGCTTCAGGGACGAGGACATCCAGGCAGGCATCACAATTTACGGCCCGGTTGGCTGCAGTCAATGCAATGCCGGCTACAAGGGACGGGTGGGCATCTACCAGGTCATGCCAGTAACCGAAACCCTGGGACGAATCATCATGGAAGGCGGCAACGCCATACAGATCGCCGACCAGGCTGACAAGGAAGGCGTGTGGGATTTGCGCCGCGCAGGTCTTGAGAAGGTAAAACAAGGCATGACCGGACTGGAAGAAATTAACCGGGTGACCATCGACTGATGTCGACCCGGGGTTCAATAAACATTAAAACATTGTAGGGAACAGCTATGGCCCAAGCCGCAGCAAA
>CAKZML010000170.1 GCA_937128475.1 uncultured Chromatiales bacterium | reverse complement strand
GGATCCAGGTCGATGGCGCGCTTGAACAGGTCGATGGCCCGGGTGATATTGTCCTCACCCCGCCGCTGCCAGAAATAGCGTCCCTGCAGGTAGGCCTGGTAGGCATCCAGGTTCTCGGTGGGTTTCTCGTTATCCACCATGGTTGCGGCCTTCTCTGCTCCTAAAGCCGCCTGTAAGGCCTCGACAATGTGTCCGCTGATTTCGTCCTGGATAGCGAATATATCCTCCAGTTCCCGGTCGTAGGTTTCCGACCAGATATGCCGGTCCGTGCTGACCTCGATCAGCTGGGCGGTGATGCGAACCCGGTTTCCGGCCTTGCGAACGCTGCCTTCAAGTACGTGATCGACTTTCAGTTGCTCGGCGATCTCGGGGATGCTGATGTCCTTGCCCTTGAAAGAAAATGAGGAGGTACGCGAGGCCACTTTAAGGGTGCTGACCTTCACCAGTACATTGAGTAATTCTTCGGAGATGCCATCCGAGAAATACTCATTGGCCGGGTCGTTGCTCATGTTTACAAAAGGCAGCACGGCCAGGGAGGGTTCGGAGCTTGGGGTCACTGGTTTGCTGGGCGCAGTTTGTTGGATATCGCTGGTTAGTGGTTTTTCGCTTACCGGTTCAGGCACATCCTGCACATTCAGCTTGTAGAGCAAGAACACCACTGCGATAGCCAGGGCAACGATAATTCCCCGGTCCAGCTTTTTACCCGTTACCGGCGTGATGGACTGACTCCTGTCCACGTTCTTTTCCAGCTTGATGCCTTCGGGTGTTTTCTCGAATGCCCAGGCCAAAATAAGCGCCAGGGGAAATCCAATCAGCATTAAAAACAAGACTGTTTTCATGACCCAGGCAGGCGCGGCAAAAGCCTCCAGGGCCAGGTCCGCCACCTGTGCCAGCAGCCAGGCAGTGATGATATAGGCCAGACCTATCCGCACCACATTGCGACGTTTGAGTTCCTGGAAAAAGCTGCTCACGAGAGCGTCTCCTGAGCGCGGATCGCCCTTCGGTTTTGATGCGATCGGTCGGCGAGAAATGCCAAATAGACTGGGTTTAAAGGCGAATACTGGCCCGTAACCGTCCGGCCCTGCCTTTTTACGGTGGCGATTAGACGGTCTTCGTTGGGGCGTATATGTTTTTGTATTCTCTCGCCCATCGGGTATCCATTACTCCCTAGGTCATTGAAGACTATCAGAATTAAATATTGGGCGTGATTAATTTTTGGGTGGGCGGTGAATGTCTCTCCCTGGTCTGGCCGGGCACAAGCTATAGCTATATCGGCATGAGACCAGGCCGGGGCCGCGTTATCCAAAGGCAGCGGCCGCTGAAAGGATTGCCGACGGGGAAGTTGGAAAGTCCGGATGCGGCTCTTTCCTTATGGTGCAGTTGTGTCCTGTACCCGGATACGAAAAAGGACCCTCGAAAGGGCCCTTCTCGTTACTAATTAATGATCAATTAACGTTATTCAACAGTCACCGTGGCATCTTCCACGATAAGCGGGTAGCTGTAACCGGCGCCAAAATCCTTGTCCAGGATTACCTTGCCCTTGATCACCACGGTGTCGCCCACTGCTGCGGGAAGCTTGCTGGTGACCGTCAGGTCATGATTCCTGTCCGCAGCATCACCGGATCCATCCTGGATGTGGATAAAGTTCCATCCCATTACGCCATCGTTATATTTCACGACCTTGCCGCGCAGGGTGACTTCCTGGTCGGCGTAAGCTGCCTTGTTGGCGAACAACTCGGCAATATTCTTGCCTGCTTCCACCGGATCGACTGCGACGTCTGTGGCAGCAGTGCTGGGTGCGGCGGTATTCGGCGATTGGGCTACCGGCGCGTCAGCAGTTGCCGGGGCCGGTGCTGCGGACAGGTTCTGCATTCCGCCTACGAAATAGACTACTTCGAAGTCGCGATCCAGGGCGGCGCTATGGAAGTCGGTCATGGGCATGCCCTGGGGTGCCTGGACCACGTTGCCGACTACGACGGGAGTTTTTGGACCCGCAAGCCAGATCTTGTTGTCTCCGGAGCCAAGTTGCACGTAGGTATAGCCTGCTGCATCCATGGTCTCGAGAACGGTGCCGCGGATCATACCCTCGGGTATCGGAGCACTCAGTGCGGGGTTGACGGCAGCCGACTCTTGATCAGCCTTGCTGCAACCGGTTTGGGTAACTGCCAGGCCCAGGGTCAGGCCGGCCAGCGCTACGCTTGAAATCAGTGCTTTCACTTTGTTTGCTCCAGATATCAGTGAGTTTTGTCTTGTTGGTTCAGATGTCCGTATCCTACCGCCGGGTCTTGAAAATCAAGGTCTTGCTGATCTTCATTGCGTAGACAGTGGCGATACGAGCTCGTATTTATGGACGCTCGATGTGCTTTTTCTCACGCGGGGGCCGCAGTCTCAATAAGAGCATATGCCTACAGGGGTTGCAGGCCTCTACTAGCTGAAACTTCACGCTAGTTGCTGTGAGGCAATGCGTACGATCCTTGCGGTTGGCCACCTGTTCTGTTTCTGGGGTAAAGTCCCTCCAGACAGTCCAAATCAATGCACTGGATGCGAATTTCGAAAATTCCCAGGCGCCTCCGCGGGTGGATGCGCTGCTGCGAAAGGAGAGGTGCGAATCTGTAATGGGAGTGTGTGCCTTGAAAAACATTACGCTGACAAGTTTCTTGCTTCCTTTCGTATTGGGGTCCGTCAATTCCCTGGCCGCCACTCCCCGGGTCGAAACTTTCGAGTTACAAGGTAGTTATGAACAATGGGAGCTTCCCCTGGATGAATCCATGGGGATGGCCCGACTCGGATTGCATAAGAAATTTGGACAGTACCTGGATGGTGGTGTCGACTTTTATGCCGCGGTTGAGGGTGA
>CAKZML010000169.1 GCA_937128475.1 uncultured Chromatiales bacterium | reverse complement strand
CTTGCACGGGGCCGGTCTTGGCATTGTCCAGTGCTGCGTAGGCGTGCTCGGGCTTGACGTGAAAACCGTTCAGGTCGTTTAGCCAACCGTCCCAGGTCTCGCCCACTACCGGCAGTGACCACCAGTCGTCTTCATCGAAGTCGTAGTTATCCAGGGCCCAGCCAATCACTGCATCGCGCACCACGCCAACGCTGTGGGTGTTGGTGATCATTACCGGTCCGTACATCAGGCCGGATTCCTCCACCCAGGTGGTGCCGGTCATCTCACCATTGCCATTCTGGGCGAACCAGCCGGCGAACACGCCGTCCAGGGGACTGGTCCTGCCGCGAGGCAATATTGCGGTCACGCCGGTCCGTACCACCGGCTCACCGCCACCGGCTTCGCCGCGGATGATGGTGGAGTGGCCTACCTCGATTCCGGCTACATCGGTGATGGCATTCAAGGGGCCGGGTTCGCCCCAGAAGGGAACGCCCAGGTCACGGGCACGCACATGGTCTGCCGCCAGCAGGATATTGCCCGGGAGACTCAAGGTAACAAGAGCAAAAAGCGCCAAACAGAAGAGATTCTTTTGCATGAGTTGGAATCCTGGTGAGCGGAATGATCTAACTAGATTGTTATGCAGACTACACCAGGAGTTTGAAGAAAGTCATGGCCCTGTGAGACCGTTCAGAAGGTTACGACCAAAAGGGTGCGGCCAGTATGGTGCCAATCCAGATCAGCAGGGCCCCGTTGTGGTGCACCAATAGCCAGGCCATGGAGTGTCGCCAGTAACGCAAGATGGCGCACGGCAGTACAGACATTTATTTAATGACCCCAGACAAGGGGAGAAGAATTGGTTAGAGTTTAGGTGGAATTCTCGGCAATAGATGTTTAATTGCTTATTGATTTAATGAGTAGATTGGAATGACTCGAAGCGATAACGGTAAAAATATATGTGTCTCGTGGCTTGTGGGCATGTTGGTTATTGCTGGTTCGGCCCTTGGGGATGAGCCGGCTGACATTTCGGAAACTTTGTCAGGGACCAAATGGGACATAAGGGTTGGTGCATTTTATCCCAGGGTGGATACCCGGCTTCGGGTAGATGGGGCATTGGGTCTACTGGGTACTGAGCTAGACCTGGAAACTCTGGGCTTAGACAAGAATGAGCCGCTGCCTGCGCTGGGAGTCAGCTGGCAGGCTAATGCCAAGCGTAGCCTCTGGGGCAGTTATTTTGAGCTGAATCGGCGAGGGTTTACCAACACCGATATTGAAATCAGGGTTGGCGAAACGGTATTTCCGGTGAGCACAGACATCAGTGCGTATTTCAGAGCGGATGTGCTGGCGCTGGGCTACGGATATTCCTTTGTAAATACCAAGGACAAGCGTCTTGGACTGAGAATTGGCTTAAGTGTGCAGGATGCCGCAATCGGAATAGAAAGCCTGGAAGGGCAGGTCAAGGAAAATGCGGACGCGATAGCTCCCTTGCCAACCTTTGGTTTCATTGCCGGAATGAGGCTGGCGGATCGCTGGTACCTGTCCAGCGAACTCGGATATTTTGCCGCAAAAATTGACGAATATGATGGATCGATCAAGCAACTTTCTGTGACCATTGAGCGCGGGTTTGCAGATAACTGGACAGCTAACCTGTCTTATTCGTACCTGAACGTGGATGTGGAATCAGAGGGTGTTCGCTGGCTGGGTTACTTTCGTTATGAGTACTATGGCCCGTCGCTGAGCGTGGGATATAAATTCTAGAATTACAGGTTCTAGGAAGTTAGTGGATGTTCTTCGAGTACATGCACGGAAGCGTAGTCCAGTTGGGTTTAGGTGTCCGGCAATGTCATTACCCGTATAAGGGGCTACAATTACCAGCAGCGAAAGTCAGTTCAAAAATTCTACGGATGGGATGGATTATGAGATTCCGGGTAATTAACAGGTTATTTTTGCTCCTGGTTTCACTGGGGTTTTTAGTGACCGCCAATGCTGCTGCGGACGAAAGCCCGGATCTTTTTAGTGCCGAATGGTCGATCTCCGTAGGGGCGTTCAGGCCGCAGATTGATACCAGCATTCGGGTCGACGGCGCCTTGGGTATCCTGGGTACCGAAATAAACATGGAGACCCTTGGGCTGGACGATACAGAGGTTCTTCCCTCCCTGGGGATTGATTGGCAAATCAACCATCGTCACAGTCTCTGGTCTTACTACTTCGAGGTTAAGCGCTCGGGTTTTAGCAACACCGACATAATTATTCGTGTAGGTGACACCGAGTTTCCCGTGAATACCAACATCAACGCTTTTTTCAATGCCAAGGTCTTTGCGCTGGGCTACGGTTATGCGTTTGTGAATGACCCTGACAAGTTTTTTGGCTTTCAAGTCGGTTTGAACGTTCAGGACATAGGCTTCGGAATAGAGGGGGAGAACGGGATCCTGGCGGAGACAGCGGAGGCTACAGCGCCGCTTCCTACCTTTGGATTCGTGGGTGGCTACCGCTTGTCTGAGCACTGGTATCTCAGTGGAAATGCCGGGTATTTTGCAGCCAAGATTGATACCTACGATGGCGCTATCACCCAGTACGAGGCCCGTCTGGACTATGCCATAGGCGAGCACGTCATGGTTGGCCTGGCTTTTCAGAACCTGAAGGTGGATGTGAGTTCGACGGATTCCCGCTGGGTAGGTAATTTGCTCTACGAATACCAGGGGCCGTCGGTTAATTTCAGGTACAACTTTTAGCACTGGCGAGTCTGCGCAAGACGAAACAGGTCTCCGCATT
>CAKZML010000168.1 GCA_937128475.1 uncultured Chromatiales bacterium | reverse complement strand
GATCGCGCTTGACCCCTTCCGGCGTCAGCTCATAAGCCCAACTGATTACCAGCGCGACAAAAAAGCCCAGCAGCGCCAATGTCATGATGACGTCCATCACCCAATCGGGTGTGTCCGTGTTGTCCAGGATCAGGTCAACCACCTGCAACACCACCCACGCAGACAGCGCGTAGGCAATGCCCACACGGAATACATTGCGGCGTTTTAGTTCATCAATGAAGCTCATGGCATCCTGCTCAGCTGAAACGAACGGACACAGTCTAACTGAATCAGCGTGGAAGATAAGGTGCTCAAACCACCCCTGGGCTGCTGGCGCCAAACCCAACATGCCGGAGGGCCCGGACAACAGAGGGCCTTCCACCGGGACCGCACCCCTCCTCAATATCAATTCCAGAACCTGAAAAAATCCGCTGCCGGGAAATTGCCGGGTTGGCATCCACCGCAATCTGGGCGACCATAGACGCCTTGACCAAACATAGGTCCCTGGCGAACCCAGGACAGGCGAAGCAGGTCTTATCCCGGACGCCAAGGCACCGTCCAATTGCCAGATTTTAGGTAGCTTATATAGGTAGCTTCTATAACATAGTTAGTTATATACCTATCTATATCAATAGGTTGAAATATCAGTAAGCAAGCAAAACAACAATATCGAGTGAACAAGACGTGAGCAACGAGAAAGGAAGGCTATTCGTGGTATCAGCCCCCAGCGGCGCGGGCAAGACCACCCTGGTGAACGCCATCGTCGAGCAGATGGATAGCGTTCGGCTGTCGGTCTCCCACACCACCCGCCCAAAGCGGGAGAACGAGGTGGACGGCCGTCACTACCACTTTGTGAGCCGGGAGCAGTTCCAGGACCTGGTGGAAAAAGGCGCCTTCCTGGAGCATGCGGACGTGTTCGGCAATTGCTACGGCACCAGCCGAGAGGCCGTCCAGGACCTGCTGGACCAGGGATTCAACGTGATCCTGGAAATTGACTGGCAGGGCGCCCAGCAGGTTCGCCAACGGATGTCCGGCTGCCGGAGCATCTTCATCCTGCCTCCCAGCGGACCGGAACTTGAGCGTCGATTGCGGGGTCGCGGTACGGATTCCGCCCAGGTTATCGCCCGCCGGCTGGCCGAATCTCGCTCGGATATCTCCCACTGGACCGAATTTGACTATGTCATAGTGAACGACCAATTGGACCTCGCCCTCAAGGAATTGGCGCAGGTTATATCGGGTCAGGGCGATGCAAGCCGCGGCAAGCGGCCCGGGCTGAAGGCATTCGCCGACTCCCTGCAAGGCTGAAACCCGCGTAAAATATGGATTCAGTCCGACCGCATGAGGTAGACTGTTCGTTTCGCCTCGAACAATCGAGGCCCGCACACTGATATCAGGAGTTATGCGATGGCTCGCATCACCGTAGAAGACTGCCTTCAAAAGATCCCTAATCTTTTTGATCTGGTTCTGGTCGCATCCAAGCGCGCTCGTCGCGTGGCCAATGGCGCAGAACCCATGGTTGAATGGGAAAACGACAAACCCACCGTAATTGCCTTGCGCGAAGTGGCCGCAGGCCTGGTGGACCGCGAAATCCTCAAGGAATCCGACCAGTCCATGCAAGACATGCTGGAAGAAGAGGCCCGGGCTTCCTTTGACAACCTGGCACCTAGCGCAACTCCGACGCTAGGGGGCTAATCCGCGAGCCTGTCGTGCCCATTGATTACGCCGCAGCCATTCTAGGCCGGCTGCCCAAGGGCAAACGCTCGACGGGCCTCCCCAAGCTCATATCCAAACTAGAGACCTACCTCCCCCCTGGGGAGGTGGAATCTATTGTTGCTGCCTTCGATTTTGCCAATGAGGCCCACAAAGGCCAGCAACGACAAAGCGGCGAGGCCTACATCACTCATCCGGTTGCCGTGGCAGCCCTCCTGGCTGACCTGCAACTGGATCCCCAGACCATCAAGGCGGCACTGCTGCACGATGTGATCGAGGACACCCCGGCAGCCAAGGAAGAAATTGCTGCTCGGTTCGGCACGGAAGTGGCGGCGATCGTTGACGGCGTCAGCAAGCTGGACAAGCTGACTTTCCGCAGCCAGGAAGAAGCACAGGCCGCCAGCTTCAGGAAAATGATCCTGGCCATGGTGGAAGACATCCGGGTGATCCTGGTGAAGCTGGCAGACCGCTGCCACAACATGCAGACCCTGGACGCCCTGTCTCCGGCCAAGCGCCGCCGCATCGCGAAAGAAACCCTGGAAATCTACGCCCCTATCGCCAACCGGCTGGGCATCAACACTATTCGGCTGGAGCTCCAGGACCAGGGCTTCCGGCACATGCACCCGCACCGTTACCGGGTCATTGAGCGAGCCCTGAAAAAAGCCAAGGGCAACCAAAAGCAGTTCATGAAGCACATCCTGCAGAACCTTGAGCGCAGCCTTGCCGAGCAAGGCATCGAGGCCAAGGTCATGGGCAGGGAAAAGCACCTGTACAGCATCTACCGCAAGATGCGCAGCAAGAGCCGCCACCTGAATGAAATCGTGGATATGTTCGGCTTCCGTATCATCGTGGACAAGGTAGACACCTGCTACCGCGCCCTGGGCGTTGTGCACAGTCTCCACAAGCCCATGCCGGGTCGATTCAAGGACTACATCGCGATTCCCCGGATAAACGGCTACCAGTCACTGCATACCACTTTGTTCGGCCCCGATAGCATGCCTATCGAGGTGCAAATCCGCACCGAGGACATGGACCGGGTCGCTGAATCAGGCATCGCCGCCCATTGGCAATACAAGCTGGGCGAGAGCGGCCAGTCTGCCCCGCACACGCGTGCACGGGAATGGCTGACCAACCTGAAGGAAATGCAGGACGGCGCCAATTCCGAGGAATTCCTGGAGTCGGTGAAGGTCGACCTGTTCCCGGACAAGGTGTACGTATTCACACCCAAGGGTGAAATTCTCAGGCTTCCCCGGGGCTCTACCTGTGTCGACTTTGCCTACGCGGTTCACACCGGGGTGGGTGATCGCTGCGTGGCAGCCAAGATCAACCGCCGACTGGTTCCCCTGCGCACCCAGCTGCGCAATGGTGAGACCATAGAAATCATTACTGCCAAAGGCGGCAAGCCCAATCCTTCCTGGGTGAACTTCGTGGCCAGCGCCAAGGCGCGAACCGCGATACGGCATTTCCTGAAGAAAATGCAGCAGAATGAAGCTATAGGCCTGGGCAAACGCATGCTGGAAATATCGCTTCGGGACTACAAGCTTACAATTCGCAAGGTCGGCAACAGCAAGATCAAACTCCTGGCCGAGGAACTGGGACTGAACGGACCCGAAGAGTTGTACACCCAACTCGGCCTGGGCGAACGCATGGCGCCCCTGGTAGCCCGGCGACTGCTTCCTGACGATGAAATGGAGCCGCTCCTAAATAGCGAACCCCTGGCGATTACCGGCACCGAAGGCATGGTGGTTACTTACGCGAAATGCTGCTCACCCATACCCGGCGACACCATCATGGGTTACCTGAGCACTGGCCGCGGAATCGTGATTCATCGTGACGACTGCGGCAACCTGGTGGAATACCGGAAACAGCCGGAGCGCTGGATCAGCGTCAACTGGAAACCTCGTATCGAGCGCGATTTCAACGTCGAGATACGCGTGGAAGTGGTCAACCGGGTGGGCGTACTTGCCGCCGTGGCTGCAACAATTTCAGACAGCAACTCCAACATCGAAAGCGTTTCCATTGATGAGCGCGATGGCAACACGTCGACACTGAATTTCCAGATACAGGTAAAGGATCGCGCCCACCTCGCAAGGGTGTTGCGCAGCACGAGAAAAATGAACGACGTGTACCGGGTGGCGAGAAAGACTGCCTGATACATTCAAGACCAACATTCCGGGAGCACCCATGAAAAAGACCATCCATACCGACCAGGCTCCGGCAGCCATTGGCCCATATTCACAGGCCGTACAAGCAGGCAACCTGGTGTTCCTGTCAGGACAGGTTCCGCTGAACCCGGTGACCATGGAACTGGTTGAGGGCGATTTCGAGGCCGGCGCCCACCAGGTGTTCAAAAACCTGAAGGCCGTGGCAAAGGCCAGCGGGGGCGACATGGGCGACATGGTCAAACTCACCGTCTATCTCACCGACATGTCGAAGTTTCCGAGAATTAACGACGTCATGGCCCAGTACTTCACCGAGCCCTACCCGGCCCGCGCAGCGATAGCTGTGAGAGAACTGCCCAAGGGCGCCGACGTGGAAATCGACGCCATCATGATGCTCCCCGCGGGAGACTAAAACCCCGGGACCCCGGAGCACCAGGTGCCAAAACAGGACACGCGTTCCAGTAACGACCCATTCAAGGCGCCAGCCACTGCATTACGGGGCGTGGGTCCTTCATTGGCCCAGCGCCTGCAGAAATTGGGCATTGAAAAAGTGCAGGACCTTCTGTTCCTGCTTCCCCTGCGTTACGAGGACCGCACCCGCATCACCCCACTGGGCTCTCTGCGCTCCGGTGACCACGCGGTCATCCAGGCAGAAGTACAGCTCACCGAGGTGGCCTATCGGCGGCGCCGTTCGCTACTGGTTTCGCTGCATGATGGAACCGGCTGGCTGACCCTGCGCATGTTCTACTTCAGCCGCAGCCAGCAGGCCGCCCTGAAACCGGGAACCCTGGTCCGGGCCTTCGGCGAGGTCCGCCGGGGACCCTCCACGCTGGAGATGATTCATCCCGAGTACCAAATGCTCAGGGATCCCGAGGCAGCCCCCATGGAGGACAGCCTGACGCCTATCTACCCGTCCACCGAGGGTCTGCAGCAGGCTCGCCTGCGCGCCCTGGTGGAACAGGCATTGTCTATCCTGAAGCAAGGCGGCCTACCTGACCTGCTGCCGCCCCTGGAAGTGGATGGTCAGAACCAGCCTACCCTGGCCGAAGCCCTGCTCTATCTTCACCGGCCACCGCCGGATGCACGACTGGACCAGATGGCCAGCGGCGCGCACCCCTGTCAGCAAAGGCTGGCTTTTGAAGAACTGGTTGCCCACCAACTCAGCTTGCGAAAACTCAGGGAGCGGGTACGACGAGGCAAGGCGACAATACTGAAACCGGACCCGGGGCTGAGCGATGCCTATATTTCGTCCCTGCCCTTCAGCCTGACCAGCGCCCAGGACCGGGTCGTCGGAGAAATTCTGCATGACATGGCACGAGGCGAACCTATGATGCGCCTGGTCCAGGGTGATGTGGGTTCGGGCAAAACCGTGGTGGCCACCGCCGCCGCGCTGGCCGCAGTGGGTTCAGGTCACCAGGCAGCCCTGATGGCCCCCACCGAACTGCTGGCCGAGCAGCACCTGGCCACATTGCGTGGCTGGCTTGAACCCCTGGGCCTGGAAGTGGGCTGGCTCTCCGGACGCAGCCGGGGCAAAGAGCGTCAACAAACCCTGGCCCAGCTGGCCAGCGGGGAATGCAAACTGGTGGTGGGCACCCATGCCCTGTTTCAGGACGACGTGCAGTTCGCACGCCTTGGACTGGCCATCATCGATGAGCAACATCGCTTTGGCGTGCATCAACGCCTGGCCCTGAAGCAAAAGGGCGAGCGCGGCGAATTACAGCCCCACCAGCTGATCATGTCGGCAACACCGATTCCCAGGACACTTGCCATGACCGCCTATGCGGACCTGGATTGCTCCTATATCGACGAGCGCCCGCCAGGGCGAAAGCCGGTGACCACGGTGGCAATTCCGGAAACTCGCCGGGACGAAATCGTAGCCCGAGTGCAGCGGGCCTGTGCCGAGGGAAGACAGGCCTACTGGGTCTGCCCCCTGATCGACGTATCAGAGAATCTCGAAGCCCAGGCCGCCGAAGAAACCGCCTCACTGCTGGCCGAAGCGCTGCAGGGACTGAGAGTGGGACTGGTCCACGGGCGTATGAAGCCGGCGGATAAAGAAAAAGTGATGAGCAATTTCAGCCAGGGCAAGATCGACGTCCTGGTGGCCACCACAGTGATTGAAGTCGGCGTGGACGTGGCCAATGCCAGTCTGATGATTGTTGAAAATTCCGAACGCATGGGGCTGGCCCAGCTTCACCAGCTGCGAGGCCGGGTCGGCAGGGGCTCGGCACAAAGCGCCTGCGTGCTGATGTACAAGTCGCCGCTGGGCGAAACCGCCCGATCCCGGCTGGACGTTCTGCGAAGCACCGATGACGGTTTTATCGTAGCCCAGAGAGACCTGGAACTGCGCGGCCCGGGAGAAGTCCTGGGCACCCGGCAAACCGGGCTGATGCAAATGCGGGTGGCGGACCTTATCCGCGACGCCGGCCTGCTTCCCGAGGTCCAGGAGGTCGCCGGAAAGCTGGCGGTAGAGAGCCCTGAACGCAGTGAGGCGTTAATAACTCGCTGGATCGGCCAGGCGGATCAGTATGGGGAGGTGTAACTAGCGGTTGCATCACAGCGACCTTGGTTTACCCTATTGCACCGAGGTTGGGCGGGACTGCCCACCCACAGCATTCCAGGACACGACAGTGAGCAATTCACATACCCGAAACACACCAACAGACAGCACGTCGTGGCTGGATGAGGGTGAGCTCGCGGCATTGAATCCGGACCAGGATGTCCTGGACTGGCTGACCTTCGAGGGACTGCTCACACCCCGCCTGCGTTTACATAGCGCGGTTCCCGTGAGTCTGGAGGTGCTGCGTGAAGAACCTATCGCACGCCGCGGCGAGGACACAGACTTACTGCGCGAGGTTGCCCTGTCAGCCGGAGGCGAGCGGCTGGTTTACGCGCTGAGCTGGTTCCCGGCAGAGGTGATCAGTCGCAACCCATGGCTGAAAACTCTTGCGCAAAAACCCCTTGGCGACGCCCTGTGTTCGTTGCCAAACGTGTCTCGTAGCAATTTTGAATTCCAGCACATCCTCGCCGGAGAGCCACGCTACGAACGGGCCGTGGAAACCTCTGATGAACGACCCTCCGGACTGTGGGCCAGGCGCTCACGCTTTAATCTGGAAGGCGGCAGCGTGCTGGTGGAAGAAGTTTTCCTGCCGGGTGTATTTGCGGGGACAACATGCCCGAGCTAAAAACCAAGCCCGCGTCGGCCCGGGGCCGCCTGGTCGAACAACTCTGGCAATACGGCCAGCTGATGCGTCTGCACCGACCTATCGGTACCTTGCTGCTGCTATGGCCGACTCTCTGGGCCCTGTGGATAGCCGGAAACGGAAAACCTGATGCCCGGGTTTTCCTGGTATTCGCCCTGGGCGTGTTCCTGCTCAGATCTGCCGGCTGCGTCATTAACGACCTGGCAGACAGGAAAATTGACCCCCTCGTGAAACGCACCAGGGAACGCCCTCTTGCCGCGGGCAAGGTCAGTCCAGGCGAAGCGCTGTTCTTGTTCTTCGGTCTTATGCTCATCGCCTTCGGGCTGGTACTGACCATGAACCGCCTGACCGTTTACATGGCCGTTGGCGGCGCAGCCCTGGCCTCGGTGTACCCGTTTACCAAGCGCATCACTCACCTCCCGCAACTGGTATTGGGCGCCGCATTTGGCTGGGGTGTACCCATGGCCTTCGCCGCACAGACCGGTGAGATTCCGCAGATTGCCTGGTTAATTTTCCTGGTGGTGCTGGTATGGGCCACGGTTTACGACACCATGTACGCCATGGTGGATAGAGAGGATGACCTGGCCATCGGAGTGAAGTCGACGGCGATCCTGTTCGGCGATGCCGATGTCTATGTGATCGGCATACTGCAGTTCGCCCTGATCGGCGGGCTGATCATGATGGGCGACATGGCCGGACTTGGACCGTGGTACTGGCTGGGCGTGGCATTCGCTGCCGGGTCATCGCTTTACCAGTGGTGGCTTATCCGCGACCGGCAGCCCGAGCCCTGCTTCCGGGCCTTCCTGAATAACAATCTGCTGGGCATATGGGTTTTCGCGGGCATCGTACTGCACTACACCTTCGCCACCTAGGCCGCGTTATTCCCGATGCCGGCTTCAGGCAGCGGTTTCCATATCTGACGCGTCGCTGTCTTCCAGGCCCCGCAACAGGTCCGAGGCCCGTTCGGCAATCATAATAGTGGGCGCATTGGTGTTGCCGCTTACCAATGTCGGCATCACCGAGGCATCCACCACTCTCAATCCCTCCAGGCCGTGCACCTTTAAACGCCAGTCCACTACTGCATCGGCGCCCGAGCCCATGGCGCAGGTACCCACAGGGTGATAAATAGTCTCGGCCTTGGCACGAATAAACTCCTTCATGTCCTGGTCAGAGCGGGCTGAATCACCTGGCAAGATTTCCACGTCCCTGTGAGGCGCAAACGGCGCCTGGGCAAAAATCTCCCTGGACAATTTTGCTGCTTCGATCATCAGCGGCCAGTCATCAGGATGTGACAGGTAGCGGGGATCGATTCGCGGGTGACTCACGGGATTGTTGTCACGAAGCGTGATTTTCCCTCGACTCGAGGGGCGCAGAACACAGGCATGCATGGTGTAACCATGGCCTGGCATACGATTGCGACCATGGTCATCCAGCAAGGCGGGCACAAAGTGCAGTTGCACATCCGGTCGTCCGCCTTTGGCCAGGGGGCCGCATACGAATCCCCCTGCTTCTGCCGCATTGGTCGCACCCGGTCCCGATCGCGTAAACAGGTAGCGCAGCGCAACCGCTGCTTCCTGAAACA
>CAKZML010000167.1 GCA_937128475.1 uncultured Chromatiales bacterium | reverse complement strand
GGCGGCGGCGCTGATATCAGCCCCCTGCGCAAGGCTGGGATGCCGGTGCTGTCACCGCAACAAGACGGTACCGATTACTTCGACATCCACCACACCGCCAACGACACGCTGGACAAGGTGAACAAGGACGACCTGGACCAGAACGTGGCCGTGTACACCGCACTGACCTGGTTCGCCGCAAATGTAGAAGGTGATTTCGGCCGCTTGCCGGTGGAAGAGCCCGAGTCCAGCCACTAGGCCCTGACCGATAAAATTAACGCCCCGATGGTCCTGCCGCCGGGGCGCTTTTTATTAGGGACAGTCACCTATTAAATACGGTGACAGTTACCCTAATCAGGCAGCAAGCCGTAGGGTGCACTCCGTGCACCAGCCAGTTAGTTTATTAGGGACAGTCCAATCGGTGCACGAAGTGCACCCTACGTCATACATGGGTTTTATGCTGACGGTTACCCTATTCAGGCAGACATCGCGTCCACGGCCTGCAATACCACTTCCGGCCCGGCATCGGGTCGGCAAGCCTGCTCTCCCAGGGCCCGACGCCACTTTCGGGCACCGGGCTGACCGGTAAACAGACCCAGCATATGCCGGGTGATGTTATGCACACGGCACCCTTTGGACACCTCGGCCTCTATGTAGTCCAGCATCGACAGGGCGATCTCGCGACGCGAGGGCAACTGGAAATCCGGGTTCAGGAAGCGCTGCTCCAGGTGGGCCAGAAAATAGGGGTCATGGTAGGCCGACCGCCCAATCATCACACCATCCACCTGCTCCAGGTGCCCGGCGACCTGCTCCACCGTCTGGATTCCGCCATTAATGACGATCTCCAACTCAGGGTAGTCCCGCTTGAGCTGATATACCCGCTCATACATCAACGGCGGCACCGTCCGGTTTTCCTTGGGGCTCAAGCCTTTCAGGATCGCCTTGCGGGCGTGAACCACGAAACTGTCACAGTGCTTCGATACCGCATCGATGAAGGCGCACAGGAACTCGTAGGACTCCTGGTCATCGATGCCGATGCGAGTCTTCACGGTAACCGGTATGGATACCGCCTCTTTCATGGCCGCCACACACTCGGCGACTAATTGCGGCTCGGCCATCAGGCAGGCGCCGAAGCTGCCGGACTGCACCCGGTCACTGGGGCAACCCACGTTCAGATTAATTTCCTGGTATCCGTAGTGCTCGGACACCTTTGCCGCCCGGGCCAGGGCCTCCGGGTCCGATCCACCTAACTGAACAGCCAGGGGCAGTTCACTGGGATCAAAGCCCAAAAGCCGCGGCACGTCTCCGTGATTGATCGCCGCCGCCGTCACCATCTCCGTGTACAGGAGGACACTGGGAGAGACCTTGCGCAGGAAATAGCGGCAATGCCTATCCGTCCAATCCATCATAGGTGCAACGGATATGCGACGGGACAATGTGGGGGCCGGGGCTGACATGGCGCGCA
>CAKZML010000166.1 GCA_937128475.1 uncultured Chromatiales bacterium | reverse complement strand
TCGGTATCCGGGCGGGGAATCAGGGTGTGGCGATTGACCACCAGGTCCATGGACCAGAATTCCCGCCGGCCGGTGATGTAGGCCAGGGGTTCGCCCTGGGCCCGCCGGTGCACCATGCCGGTGAAAATATCGTAGCGTTCTTCGTCGGGCTGCTCATCGGAATGGGAGAACAGGTAGCTGCGCGGTTTATCCAGCACAAAGGCCAGCATCAGCTCTGCATCCAGGCGGGCTGAAACACTGATCTGCTCAAGGTTTTTGGCGGCTTCAGCCAGCAAGGCCCCGATGGTCGGGATAATTCTGAATATCGGCATGGGCGCAATTGTAGCCGCATTCGTTACAATACGTGCATTGAGTAAATGAGTCGGAATAGCCGGCCGCAGAAACAAGCATTGGGGATTACATGATTTACGACAGCGTACTGGAAATGGTGGGCAACACGCCCATGGTCAGGGTCACCGGACTGGATACGGGCCCGTGTGAGCTGTACCTGAAGCTGGAACTCATGAATCCCGGCGGCTCCATCAAGGACCGCATCGGCATGTCCATGATCGAAGAGGCGGAGAAGCGTGGCGAGCTCAAGCCCGGTGACACCATCGTCGAGGCCACTGCCGGCAATACCGGCCTGGGACTGGCGCTGGTTGCCGCGCGCAAGGGCTACAAGCTGATCCTGGTGATCCCGGACAAGATGAGCCAGGAGAAGATTTTTAACCTGCGCGCCATGGGTGCCCAGGTGGTGCTGACCCGCTCTGACGTTGCCCGGGGACACCCGGAGTATTACCAGGACCTGGGACGACGGCTGGCCGAGGAGAGCGGCGCGTATTTCATTAATCAATTCGGTAACCCGGATAACCCCAAGGCCCATTACGACACCACGGCCCCGGAGATCTGGCGTGACATGGAACAGCGCCTGGATGCGGTAGTGGTGGGTGTGGGCTCCAGCGGCACCGTGACCGGTATGACCCAGTACTTCCGCGAACAGGCCCCGGATGTGGAAATCGTGCTGGCCGATCCCAAGGGTTCGGTGCTTGCCGAGTACATCAAGACCGGTGAGCTCACCGAGAGCGGCTCCTGGCTGGTGGAGGGCATCGGCGAGGATTTCATTCCCGATATCTGCGACCTGTCCATGGTCAAGCAGGCCTACACCATCGACGATGCCGAATCCTTTGAAACCGCTCGCGCCGTGTTGCGCACCGAGGGTCTGCTGGTGGGCTCATCTTCGGGCACCCTGATCGCCGCGGCCCTGAGATACTGCCGTGAACAAACCGAGCCCAAGCGGGTGGTGACCTTCGCCTGCGATACCGGCAACAAGTACCTCTCCAAGCTGTTTAATGATTTCTGGCTGGAAGACCAGGGCTTCATCACCCGGGAATCTCTTGGCGACCTGCGTGACCTGGTGGGTCGTCCCCATGGTGAACGCGCCACGGTGGTGGTGGGTCCGGGGGACGTGTTGACCACGGCTCACAACCGTCTGCGTAACGCCGGATTTTCACAGTTGCCAGTGATGGACGGTGACAAACTGGTCGGGGTGCTGACCGAGGACGATATTATTCGTCACGCCTTCGGTCTTCCCGACCTGATGAGTGCGCCGGTTTCCGATGCCATGGAAACCTCACCGGTGAAAGTGAACAAGGACCTGCCGGTAAATCACCTGGTGTCTATCCTGCATGCCCAGCCCTTCGCGGCGGTCATGGACGGAGATAAGTTCCTGGGATTGATTACTCGCTCGGACGTGCTCAATTACCTGCGCAAGCAGGTCAAGGCTCCCTCTACCCGCAACAGCTAGGCGGGTAGGGGATCGTCCGGCCCCGAGGTGCTGGTGCCCAGGTCGTGCAGCAATCCGGTGTGAAACTGGTACATCCAGCCGTGCAGGCTAAGGCGCTGGCCTTCATCCCAGGCCTGGCCGATCAGCGGCAGCGCGGCCAGTTGCCGCACTTGCTCGATAACGTTGAGTTCGCATAGACGGTTCCAGCGCTGCTCCTCGTCCTCCAGTTCCGAAAGGCAGTCCGCCTCCCTTTGCCGCAGTTCCCGTAACGGTGACAGCCAACCATCCAGGGCGCCTTCTCCGGGTGACCCCATGGCGGCATGCACGC
>CAKZML010000165.1 GCA_937128475.1 uncultured Chromatiales bacterium | reverse complement strand
CTGAAAACCAACGGCCTGACAATAGGGTCGTCACACGATACTGCCTGTTTTGAGCATAGAAGAAAGGGGAACCGCGATGCTGGTAAGTTTGCTGGGATTTGAATGGGACGCAAGTTCCTCATACGCCAGGGGCTCAGCTTCGGGTCCGTCCATGATTCGTGCACAGTTATTCAACGAGGCATCCAGCGCTTTCAGCCTGAGCGGTGTGGACATCCGCCAGGTACTCACGGTGAGACAGTTTCCGGCCTTGGCAGCGGATGCCGCAGCCTGTCGCGAGCAGATTTCTGCCTGCGTGGCCCAGGAGCTGGCAGCCGGTTACGCGCCGCTGAGCCTGGGCGGCGACCATTCGATCACCTACCCGATCCTCGAGGCGATCAAGGCCAGGCATGGCCCGGTAAACGTCCTGCACATTGATGCCCACCCTGATATGTACGACGAATTCGACGGAGACAGATACTCCCATGCCAGCCCGTTCGCCCGCGCTTTGGAAGGCGGCTGCATCAATAACCTGGTGCAGGTGGGTATCCGCAGCAGCAATCCTCAACTGCGTGAATTCGGACAGCGCCATGACGTTACGATGCTGGGAGCCGAACAGGTAGGAGATGTACCTTACGACCGTCTGCAAGGACCGCTGTACATCTCCATTGACCTTGATGGCCTGGACCCTGCGTTCGCTCCCGGGGTAACCCACCAGGAGCCCGGCGGACTGACCACCCGGGAAGTCATCGCCATGATTGCGCGCTGCCCGGGACAGGTAATCGGTGCCGACGTGGTCGAACTAAACACCGAGCGGGACATTAATCTTCTAACCGCCAACGTGGCGGCGCGGCTGGTGAAGGAACTGGCAGCGAAGATGGCAGCGGAGCCCGTATAGAAATAATTAGGGGGACAGGCACCCTATTTCGGGTCCCTTTTTCAATGTTTCCGCGGAAACATGTACCACCCCCTGGCAGCGATCAGCGGGGGTCGAGGCCGAAGCGAGAATTGGGTTCGAACCGCAATTAACAAGAGAAAATGTGGTTCGACCTTATTTTTGTCGTAGGGTTGATATGCAGGCATTTTTGTCGTTCGATAGAAATATAAGCCGGGCACCGTTTTAGCGGGCAAATCACCAGGCAGATTTTATGATCAACGCACTTGTGGATCGTTCTAGCTATTCCAGCCTGGACGATTGCGTCTATCTCAACCAGGCTTCACTG
This sequence comes from uncultured Chromatiales bacterium, assembly GCA_937128475.1. Taxonomy (GTDB): domain Bacteria; phylum Pseudomonadota; class Gammaproteobacteria; order Steroidobacterales; family BM003; genus CAKZML01. Next base: position 13,788 of record CAKZML010000165.1, on the reverse strand, counting down.
GGGCTGATCGGTCAGCCAGCGGTTCGGTCAATGCACGAGTTCCTTGATAACACGGCTCGTCACGGCAATCTCAGGATGACCGACGAGGAAGAGGTGGGCTTCTTCGAATCCTTGCGTCAGCGTGGCGCGAGTCTCCTTAATTGCCCTGCCGATCTGCTGGCCATTACAGCAAGCGCCAGTGAGCTACTCGGTCAGCTTCCCTTCCTGATTCGCCCGGCTTCGGGGAGTTCCATTGTTGCGGTAGCCACGGATTTTCCGGCCGTTACCCGTCCCTGGCTTCGTTATGCGGCTGAAAACGATTGTTCTGTCCACTTTGTTGAGGACATCGCCAGCGAGAACCTGACCACCAGGCTTATCGCTGGCATTGATGCCCACACTAGCGTCGTCGCCGTCAGCTGTGTTCAGTTCTCAACCGGGTCTGTGGTCGATGTTCCCAGGCTGCGCGAGGCGTGTGGGCGTGTTGGTGCAAGGCTGGTCATCGATGCAACCCAGGCGGCAGGCCTGCTGAAGGTGGACTCACAGCGGTGGAAGGCTGATGCGGTCGTCACCAGCGGCTACAAGTGGTTAGGCGGGCACGGCGGCGTTGCGCTCTCGGCAGTCTCTGCCGGTTTGCTGGAGCAAGATCCATTGCTTCCGGGCTGGTTTGGAACCAACAGTCCTTTTCACTTTGAGGCCACAAGCCTGCCGTTTGCCGCCAGCGCACGACGCTTTACCCAGTCGACGATGTCCTATATCTCGATGGCTGGCCTGGCAACGGCGATCGACCAATTGCTGCCGTTTGGAGAAGGTGAACTTGAGATGCATTCACGGCGTCTTGCAGATCGGCTGATCAAGGCTGCGAGCGCACACGGGTGGACGCCGTTTAGGGCCTTGGATGACCCATCGGCGTCACCCCATATTGTCTCGCTCACTCACCCGGACCTCGACCCGGGGAAAGCCACAGACGCTTTGCGTCGCAACCGTATCGTTTGTGGAGTTCGCAACGGTCGCATCAGGATTTCGCTGGCTCCCTATAACAACAGTGCTGACATTGATGCCTTAATTGATGTGTTGGCTTCTGTTTGAAATAGAGGGATAGGGGTCGAACCGCCATTACCCCTTGTTTTCGGTTGCGGCGATTCGCCTAGTTGAGAGGATTCTCCGGTAGTCGCAGCCGATGCAGGATGTCTTTGAAACGCGCCTCGCCACGCAATGACTCGAAACGTGGAAATGAATTCAGGGTAATCAACCAGCTGTCACGTTCCTCCACGGCTCGCTCCAGCCAATCCAGCGCCTGGTCAGTCTGACCCAGGCCTTCATAGACATACGCGATAAGCAAAGGTGGGGCATAGCCCTGGGGTGATTGTTCGCCGAGGTTCTGTAGTTCCTTGAGTATGGCCAGTGCGGATGCTTCGTCACCTGATTTTGCGTAGGCATAAGCGAGCATCGCAAGGGTGGGGGGCATACGGCCCGAGTGCTCAACCGCGTAGCCAAGCTTGCTGATGGCAATCTCGAAACGACCGTGGAGCGTGTGAATGATGCCCTGGTTCCAGTATGCGGCGATGAAATTCGGGTTCAGGGCGATCATTTCATCATCCATCTGTAGCGCTTCGGTATACCTTCCCTGCTGAAAGTACTTGAAGGCGACGGAATTCATGATCGGCAGGGACAGGGGATCAAGTGCCAGTGCCTCCAAGGCCGACGCTAGCGCTGCCGGCGGGTTTGCCACGGCGAGATATTCGGCCCAGGCCCAGTGTGCCTGGGAGTAATTGGGGCTCAATTCCAGTGCCCGGGAAAGATCATCCCGTGCTCGATCCAGGTCCCACTCGAACAACATCCTGCCCATACCGCGTGCGATCAGCGCCTCGGTCGAGCCCGGATCCAGGGCCAGGGCCGCTTCGGCCTCGCCGATAGACAGGGGGTAGGCTCGCAGGGGTGGCATGACACCGAAGTAGCCCATAAAACTGTAAACCGTTGCCAACCCGGCATGTGCCGGTGCGTAGCCGGGGTCGATGACCAGCGCTTTGTTGAACGCTTCGATGCTCCGCCGGAAACCGTCCTCGCTAATGTGTGCCCAGTGATAGCGACCCTTGAGGTAGAGGTCGTACGCTTGTGGATTGACGGCGGTGCTGGCATTGAACTGCTCAATAACTTCCGGGCTCAGCTTAATACGTAGCGCTGCCACAATCGCCTTGGCAATGGTCTCCTGCAAGGCGAGGACATTTTCGAGTTTATACGTGTAGGACTCAGACCAAAGGTGGAATCCATCTTCCACGTTAATAAGCTGGGCTGTAACCCGAACTTCGTCCTCGTAGCGTCTGACACTGCCCTCCAGCACAGTCTTGACGTTCAGCCGCTCACCGATTTTACGAATGTCCCGATTGCTGCCTTTGAAGGCGAAAGCCGAGGTACGCGCCGTGACATGCAGGCCTTTGACTTTGGCCAGCGCGTCGATCATCTCTTCGGTCAAGCCATCACTGAAGTACTCGTTCTCCGGGTTTGCACTCATGTTCACGAACGGCAGCACGGCAATCGATTTATCCGCCACCTGTGATTGCCTGGACTCGGATATTTGCTCGGTGACCGCTTCGGTTGTGGTCTGTACGAGCTCGGCTTCCCTGGATGGTCCAAGGACGAACTTGTCGAATGCAAAGTAACCCAGTGAGAGGGCCAACATCACGATGATGAAGCGGTCCAGCCTTTTGCCTATTCGGGGATCCAGTGCAACAGACCGGTCGATATCCTTTTCGAGCTTGAAACCACCGGGAGTCAACTCAAAGAGCCAGGAAGCAAGCAATGCTATTGGAAAGCCAATCGCCAGCAGCGTGACCACCATCCGGACCGACCCATCAGAGAACCCGTACAGCGGCAACAGTGTCTGGGCTACCTCAAGGAGTAGCCAGGCTCCAGCCAGGTAGGCTGCAGCCACACGAAAGACGTTGCGACGCTTGAGTTCCCCAAAAACTGACATCAGCTGGCTCTGCTGTCCTTAGTTGAGAGTAATCCTACACCTCTCAATGATTTGCATCTATCCGGCGGCTGTTGGGCAAGCGGTTCGAATTGTCTGGCTCGAACCGATAATAGGGGCCGAACCGAAAGTAATTGGGAAACAGGGTCTGACCCCAATTACGCTGGGTGGCTAAACAGCATCTAACCCTCAGATATATAGTCAAAATTAGCCCGGCTTGCGGTAATACCCGTATTTTCCCTAATGGTCGCCAGCCGGCCTCAGGACTAGCGTGAATCTTGTTCAGCGGGTCATGGCGTGGGCTGAGGTTGCAAGGACCGGCTCGCCGACCCCTTGGGGTGCTGTGTCCGAGAGAGCTGAGCACCTTGCACGTAATGTGGAGAAGGATCTCCGAGAATGAAAATATTCCAATACCGCATCAGCTTGCAGCGAGTCGGCCTGCCGCTGGCCGGTCCCTTTACATTTGTTTCTCCGGTTTCGTGCCGATCGGCACGTATCTGTTCTCGTTATTCTTTTGCAACGATGGAGTAGGTCATGATGAAAAACGGATTTTTCACGCCGATTGTTACGGCCGTAGTGTTGGCGTTATCGGGCGTGGCGGTTGCCCAGGAGCCCGTCGACCCGATTGCTCCGGTCAAGGAAATCAACCTGGGTAAGGTCGAACTTGGCAAGAAGTTGTATTTTGACCCACGGTTGTCCAAATCAGGATTCATTTCATGTAACTCCTGCCACAACCTGAGCATGGGCGGAACGGATAATTTAAAAACCTCTATTGGCCATAAATGGCAGCAAGGGCCGATTAACTCTCCGACAGTGCTTAACTCGAGCCTTAGCCTGGCCCAGTTCTGGGATGGTCGTGCCGCCGATTTGAAAGCCCAGGCTGGCGGGCCTATAGCCAATCCCGGCGAGATGGCATTCACTCATGTCCTGGCAGTAGACATGCTGGAGACCATCCCCGAGTACGTAATTGAATTCAAGCTGGTGTTTGGCAAACCAGTGATCGATATCGATCAGGTTACTGATGCCATTGCAGAGTTCGAGAAGACTCTGGTCACACCGAACTCTCGCTTTGATCATTGGCTGCTGGGTGAAACCGACGCGATTACCGCCGAGGAACTGGCCGGTTATCAGTTGTTCAAGATGTCTGGTTGTATGGCCTGCCACAATGGATCGGCGCTGGGTGGCACCTCGTTCCAGAAGATGGGCGTTGTGGAACCCTACCTGACCACCAACACGGCTCAAGGACTGATAGGTGTGACCGGCAAGGATGCCGATCGCTTTAAGTTCAAGGTTCCGACCCTGCGTAACGTCGCATTAACCTATCCCTATTTCCACGATGGCGAAGCCGCCACATTGAGTCAGGCGGTGGACATCATGGGGCGTTTGCAATTGGGCAAGCAATTCACGCCCGGGGAGGACGCGCAGATCGTGGCATTCCTGAAGACCCTGACAGGCGATCAGCCCTTGTTCGACCTGCCAATGCTTCCGCCATCGACCGACAAGACGCCACCGCCAACGCCATTCAACTAATTCCTGTGACATAGCTGTGTTGGCATTAATTAGGGACAGGCACTAATTAAAAATAGGTGCCTGTCCCTATTTTTCGGCGAAAAATTCGGTTCGAACCGCAATTACCTGCCTCTCCCCGATGTCCTGCCTATTCCGTGGGCCTGAGCTGAAAGACAAGGCCTGATTTAGGCGCTCTGGCTGCCTCCCCCAGCTTAAGGCATGATCTGAAGCAGATATGGACTTCCACCGGGAGTACTATTAGTTTCAATCCTTCGTGGTTTTAGTCTGGCAAATAGAAAGGAACAAATCGGGTGATCTCTTTTACTTTAATGGTCTGGATTGGCTTCTTGTTGATGATTGCCGGGTTGGTTTCACTGGACCTTGGCGTCTTCCATCGCAAGAGCCGTGTTGTGACCCTGCCAGAGGCGCTCGGTTGGACGGCTGTGTGGGTTTCGCTTGCCCTGGTCTTTAATGCAGGCGTGTATTACCTATACGAGTTCAATCCATCCGGTTGGGATATGGACACCAGTCAGCTCAGTGGCCACGAAGCTGCAGTCCAGTTTTTTACCGGTTACCTGATCGAGAAATCGTTATCGATCGATAACATTTTCGTGATCGCTATGGTCTTTGCCCACTTCAGGGTACCGCTTTCGGAGCAGCACCGGGTATTGTTCTGGGGAATTTTTGGTGCTGTGCTGTTGCGGGGTGTCATGATCCTGGGCGGTGTGGCCGTCATCGAGCGATTCGACTGGATTGTTTACCTGCTAGGTGCGCTGCTGCTGTTCTCTGCAGCCAGTATGCTTGTGATGCGTGACGACACGCTTGCACCGGAAAAGAGTTATGCGATTCGTCTGGTGCAACGAATATATCCCGTAACGCCTACATTTCATGGCAGTAAATTCTTTATTGACGTGGATGGGGTACGAACGGCAACGCCGTTGTTGCTGGCATTGGTGCTGGTGGAAACAAGTGACGTCATGTTCGCAATAGATTCGATTCCGGCGATCTTCGCTATCACGCGCGACCCATTCATTGTTTTTACTTCCAATGTGTTTGCTATTCTCGGCCTTCGCTCCTTGTATTTCGTGCTGGCGGGGCTGATGGAAAAGTTCCGTTTTATAAAGATCAGCCTGGCTTTCCTGCTCGCTTTCATTGGTGTGAAAATGATGCTGGTTCACCATTACCCGATCCCCAGCCTGGTGTCTCTAGCCTTCATTCTCGGCATCTTGATGGTGGGCATTCTCGCCTCGATATTTGTCGGAAAGGACCCCGCAGAATTATCGTCACCGTTGGCTACTGAGTCCGAGCGAATGCTTATGACCACCTACCGGGAAGGCCGCAGGACGGTCATCTTGTTGCTGGGTTCATCGATCCTGATGATAGGTGTAGCGATGATTGTGCTACCAGGACCCTCCATCATCGTGATCCCCCTGGGCCTGGCGGTGCTTGCTGTTGAATTCGCCTGGGCCAGGCGCTGGCTGAAGCGCTTTAAGCTAAGCCTGGAGGAAGGAAAATTGGGGTCGAACCGCAATTAACAAGCAAATCCTGCGCCCCATCAGATACACCTATTCAATACGGGCATCCTGACAATTGTTGTGTAGCTTTTTAATTGAGTTCCTATGAATAAAATAAACCCGAAGAAGTTGCTGAACAGTAAATGGACGTCGGTGAATCCGACCAACAAGGAAAAACACTTCATGGTCTCTGATATAGAGTTTGATGAAGAGGGCCTGGTGGTTTCATGCAGCATAGAAGCAGTCATATCAAAGCGGTCTATTCCGATAGATTGGAATGATCTAAAGAATGATCGTGATTGGATTCATGGTTGGAAGTAGGATCAGAATGAAATAGGGGCCGAATCGAAGCCAAGAAAAAACAGGATGTCCCCATTATTCCCCGCAAAGGACCACAGACATGAACTTCACCATCGCGGCAGTCGCAACATCCATCGCCGGCTTGATCCTGGGGCTTGGTTGGCTTTTCGCCGGAGGCCTTTGGTTCAAGCGGTTAGGCCTTGAGGCAAGTGCCTCGGGGTTGGTCATCGGTCGCCGTCTTGGTGCTGTGTACCTGGGCATTGCCATGATGTTGTTCCTGGTCAGGTCGGCACCAGCCTCTGAGTTCCGTTCGTCAGTATGCATGGCAATGATTTTTGCGCTGGGTTTGTTGGCGCTTCTTGGGCTCATTGAGTTCCACGCAAAGCGAGCCGGCCCGGGGATATTGCTTAGCGTAACCCTTGAAGTCCTGCTTGCGGCCGGGTTTGCTTATTCTCTGTTGGTGTCGATCTGAAGCAAGAAATAGAGGTCGAACCTGGATTAATAATAGAATCCCGGATGAGATCGGTTATGTACTAATTCGACAGTGCTACTCCGATAAATACTGGTTATGCCTCGCAAAGGAGAGACCGTGTCCGATCTGTCAGTGAATCAATCATGTGCCTGCCCTTGTGGTCAGTCGACTTTTTCTGTGAGCGGCGCGCCCGTATCGCGCTTTCTCTGTCATTGCCAGATCTGTCAATCGGTCTACAAGCAGCCATTTTCTGACGTCACATTTTTCTGGGCCGGGGCTATCTCGCTGCCCGAGGATCATTCGATCCAGTTCCAACGGTATCGCCTTCCGCCCGCACTTCGGCGAGGATCCTGTGCAGCTTGTAGCGCACCAGTGATTGGCTTCCTGAGGTTGGCGCCCTTCGTGCAATTGGCTTTTGTTCCGTCACAGAACTTCTCCGCTCCGGCGGCCCTGCCATCGCCCAGCGCTCATATTTTCTACCACCGCCGGGTCTCCGACGCCCACGACTCGTTGCCGAAAGTCAGCGGGTACTGGCCAAGCGAATTCGCAGTCACCAGAATGGTTATGGGAAGCATCTTTCATGGTACTTCCAGCGCGTAAATCTTCACTCCAGCGGACTGCTTCGGCAGCCCTTGAATCCGAGCGCCAGGCATCGCAAATGTCACCTTTACACTATTCGCGTACTCTCATCGTAGTAGTTGGGACTGCCCTGGCGCTAGGGCTCAGCATTGTTATGCTCGCCCAGGTCATCGGCTATGCATCGCCGTGGATCGCACTGCTGGTGATGTTCGACTTCATGGCCGTGGCCAAGGTTGCTGAGCCTCTGTTCGTGCTGCGAATGCCAGCCTCTCTCAGCAAAATACGGCCATGGGAGTTAACAGGTGATCTCTACAGTCAGCTTGGAGTTCGCCTGTTCGGCACGATGCTTCGAAATACGCCACTTCGCTTCCTGAATATGGGGGTCTACTTCTCTTCTAACGCCAGGGACTTGAATCGCCTTTATCGACGCGTCGCCTCTGCCGAGGCCTTCCATTTCTGGGCAGCACTGTTTTTCATGGCATACATTGGATACCTCTACCTGTCAGGTAGGCCGCAGATTGCGACTGGCTTCCTGGCAGTTCAGGTGCTCTTCAATGTCTACCCGATCCTTCATCTACGCCTTATGCGCGGTCGTCTGGATGCAATCCTGCAAAGGCAACACAAAAATGGTTGAATAGGCTCGAACTGGAATTAGCCAGTTACTATCTAGGCCCAGGCCTCACCCTGGCTATTATTAGGAGATCCAACAATGAAAAATTCAAAGTGGTCCTGTCCCAAGTGCGAAAATCGTGAGTTCAAGGTTGGAGAGATGAGGGTGGCTGGTGGATTCTGGTCGAAGATATTTGATGTACAGGCATCCAGGTACAGTGCAGTGATCTGTGAAAGGTGCACCTACACGGAGTTCTACAGAACCAAGAGCTCGAGCATGGGTAGCGTGTTTGATTTTCTGACTAACTGATAAAAAACGGGGATCGAACCGTAATTAATTTCGACTGGCGAGAAAACGGAGTCAGAAAATGGGGTCGAACCGCAATTAATTGCAGCTTGCGGATACCGTTTGAAATGGAACTGACAAATGATCATTGAAACCGATCGGTTGATTCTTCGTCCTGTGGACCCCGAGCGTGATTTCGAGCCCTGGGCCAGGACCATGGCGAATGAGGCCACGGTCCGTTACCTGGGAACAAAGCCCATGAGTCGCGCTGAGGCCTGGCGAAACATGGCGGTGGTGATCGGTCACTGGGCTATTCGCGGCTACGGCTTCTTCTCCCTGGAAGACAAGAAGACCGGTGAGTGGGTGGGGCGGGTTGGCCCATGGAACCCGGAGGGCTGGCCATCACCGGAGGTGGGTTGGGCCATCTCCCCCGATCATCTTCGCAAGGGCTACGCCACCGAGGCGGCCAGGGCGTCAATCGATTACGCCTACAACACCCTGGGCTGGTCTGAAGTGGTGCATGTCATACTCGTGGGCAACGAACCGAGTATCGGTGTGGCCAAAGCCGTGGGATCCACCTTGATTGGTGAGCAGGCAGGATTACCCGGTGTCACGGACTTGCCCGTGTTGATTTATGGGCAAACCAGGCCTGCATCGTTATAGGTAAAATATTGGGGGCGAACCGAGATTAGCCAGCCAACTGTCAAAGACACCTCCCTGCGAAAACTGCCCCCAGGCTACGGCCGTGACATGGACGCCGAAGAACTCGCGCGAGATTTGCTGGGGCGATACCTGGTGCGGGTGTGGGACGACGATCACAGCGCCGGACCCGGACGCTCGGTGCTCAAGATCACAGAGACCGAGGCTTACCTTGGGCATCCGGATCGCGCCAGCCACGCCTATGCGGGCCATCGCAGCCCGCGCACTGAATCCCTCTATCTTCCCGGTGGACACTGGTACGTGTACTTCATCTACGGCATGTATTACTGCCTGAACCTGGTGGCCGGGGATGAAGGCAATGGCGAGGCAGTACTGATCCGTGCCGGGGTGGCGGTTGAGAATGCCCCGCGCATGGAAGCTAATCGACGGGCCGCGACCCGGACTCGCAAGACGGCACGCAACGAAAAGCGAACAACGCCGAGGCCCATCGACCTGGCAGGCGGACCGGGCAAGTTGTGCCAGGCGATGCAGGTGGACAAGGCTTTTGACGGGCAGCCCTGCAACCACAAGCTGCTTTACCTGGCCGAGGGAATTCCGGTAAGTGACGAGTCCCGGGTGATTCGTTCACCACGGGTGGGCATCGACTACGCGGGAGAAGCCAGGCACTGGCCCCTGCGCTTTCGTTTCAAAAATGGGGTCTGACCCTGATTACCGCAAGGGTTGCTGACTACTCCATCACCGGGAATATCCCGGTAGACTCTTGGTTATGACATTGAATTGCGAGTGACAAACGCATGAAGAAAATACGGATACCGCCACTATTGCTTACAGGAATCCTGGCACTCCTGATGTGGTTGCTGTCGACGGTCACGTGGATAATTCCGATGCCGGAGTCCATACGCTTGATAAGCGCCTCGATTCCCCTGGCCGTTGGCGCAGTGTTCACCCTGGGCGGAGTCATGGCTTTCCGGGTGGCCAGGACCACGGTTGATCCCAGGACACCTGAGAAGGCGTCCGCCCTGGTTACCTCCGGTGTCTACCGCTATTCCAGGAACCCCATGTACGTGGCGTTTGCACTGTTCCTGCTGGCATGGGCGATCTACCTGGCAGCGCCCTGGTCCCTTGGCGGCGTGGCAGGGTTTGTCCTGTTCATGGACAGACTGCAAATCCCCGCCGAAGAACAGGCCCTGGAATCTCTGTTCGGCGATGACTTCCGGCGCTACCGGGAGCGGGTCCGGCGCTGGCTGTGATGGGTGAGATTTCATATCCAGCAGTCATTAAGTCGCGATTTATGCTTGCCTAAGCGCACTGGGTGCGCGAGTATTCCCAAATACGGAAAATTAGCCCTTCCCACTAACTTGGCGACAGGGCGTTATTACGGGGATTTCGATGACGATAGAGTCGCACCCATGGATTTCGATGATGCTCATTCTGATGGTGGGTCTCGCGACGACCGGATCGTCCGCGTACGCACAGGAGTCTGACGCTCAGCGCTTCATCCGCCTTACAAAACAGATGGAAGAGAATCCCGCGCCGATTGATGACGAGAATCGGAAATGGATGGCCCAGTTGATGGCGGACAGCGAGGACGTCCAGCTCGTATTGGATTTTAGTCTTCTGATGAAACTGTTCGCTCTGGAAATGCCTAAAGGACCTTTCAAGAGTAAGGCTGATTTTCAGAGACAGAATCCGATGCGCTTGCCAGGCCGGCCAGAGTTGACTGCCCAATACGTCTATGGCCAGGCTGCCTACCAGTTACAGAACCCCGACAGGATATCCCATGTGCTGGAAGCCCAGCTTGCGGGACTTCGCAGCCTGCTGACCTTGTATCCCAGCATGTTGAAGCAGTATCCGGATGCGCGAATTGATCACATTGATGAATTGCTGGCGGAAGAGGTAATTCATCAGTTAGACGCGGAGCTGAAACGACTGGTGATGGGTAGTTTAACCTTTGATTCCAACGCTGTTCCTGAGAAGTTTTTGGGTGAGTGGGCAGCGAACCCTGAAAGCTGTGGCGATAAGGCTAGCGCTGCATCGATAAAAATATGGGAGCGGGGAGTACGGTTTACGGAAAACGTGGACAGAATGTACCACTGGAACTACACGGGCGGTCCAGGTTTGGCCATCGCAAGGTACTACAAAACAGACGAGCGCTGGGGTTACAACACCTTCGAATATTTGCAACTCTCCGAGGACCAGACCTTTCTCACGCTCGAATCAGATCGTGACGTTCCGGGGGTTTACTATCGTTGTGCTCCCGAACAGAAAGAGCCGCCCACGTCCCTCGCCGAGGCCCGGCAATTGGCTGCCCAAAGTATGAGCGCCGAGGGAGCCAGGGAGTGGGGCGCCAACGAGGACTATTTACGCTGGTTTGAAAGCCTAACCGGTGCGGCGTTCCGGATGTGTGACGGGGCGTTGCTGGACGGGCAAGACCAATCGTTCACCATGTATTTTCGCCTTGCTGACACCGGACAGGTGAAAGAGTCTTTGCTGGATGGTAAGACCGCCTACAGCGCTTGTTTCTACTCCCGTGTGACCAAATTGGCCATTAACTTCCCCGTTCCAATCAAGGATGACTTCTGGTTGAAAGTGGAGATGGATATGGGATCGGGCGACGAATAACTAAAAACTCACAATGGATGCAAGGTCACGCTCAAAGCAGTCCTCGGTCCTGCATCATTGAAAACAGGAATACGCTTTTATGGGACACCTGATACATCGATTGAGCCTTGGAGTTTGTTTCTTATTGCTGTCTGCGCTCCCTGGGATAAGCCAGGCCTCAGGCTGTGAAAGAGAGCCGGATGTTGAAGCGTTTGATTTCCTGGGGCGTGACCTTCAGGGGGACGAGAATTTTCTTTCGGAACATCGTGGAAAGGTGGTTGTTGTCACCTTCTGGGAGAGTTGGTGCAAGCCCTGCAGGCAGGAGTTACCGGTCCTGGATACTCTTCAGCGAAATCTGGGCAAGGAACGTATTGAGGTCTTTGCGATCAATTACAGTGAGAAGAAGAGCCTGGTGAAGCGTTTCAACAGGGCCTGGGACATTCCTCCTGTACTGACCCTGACCTATCGCTATGAGCGAGACAAACGTGGTTCGTACAAAGTGCCTGCTTTCCCCGCCACCTTTTTGTTCGACAAGGAAGGCCAGTTGAAGGCGTCCTCGTGCGGCTACGGGGAAGGCTCTTTGAATCCCCTGGTGGAAACGTTGCTGAACTTGATTTGATGCTTATACGGGATGCGATAGAAGACGACGCACAACAGATCAGTGATCTGTTGATCGACTCGGCCCGGGTATTCTTCGCTGACGATTTTAGTAAAGCCGGCATGGCGCTTTTTATCGATGATTGTGCACCGACTACCCTGCAGGAACGTATCCGTGCTGGTGATCGTTACTATGTGGCCATCGTCGACGATGTCATCGCAGGAGTGTGTGCAATTCGACGTGGCAATTACCTGTACAGCCTGTTTACCGACGCGGAGTTTCATCGTCGCGGCGTTGCCCGGAAACTTTGGGAGAGGGCGCTTCGGGACATCCGTGAAAGCGGTTACGAGGAGGTGACGGTCAAGGCTTCCAATTACGCGGTCCCCGCCTATGAGCGACTTGGGTTTGTATGCACCGGCCCACGTGAAGAAGAAAAGGGAATAGTATCTAACCCTATGCGTTATCGACTGCCTGTTAAATAGCATCGCCCGCGAAGGAGGCGACATGAGCACCGGTTCCACGCCCCCTGCAAGTCCCATTCGAGCTTTACTGGCCTCACCGAAGGTCCAACTGGGGGCAATTGCGGTCCTCGCCGTGGTGGTTCTTATCCGCTTGGCCTTGATGACTTACTGGTCCTGGGATGACGGTTCAAGGTCGCGCCTGGTGCTTGTGTGGGCGTTGGCGTTGTTTGTGCTGGTCATGCTGGCGCGCTTCGCCTGGCACCTGCTCTCTGGCCGAGAAAACGCAACCAGCCAGGATTAGTTGCCGCTGGAACTTCGGTCTGCCCCGATTGTTATGGGTGCGTCTACTCAGGTAAGCTCTGGTTTTCCGCTACCCTCTAGATCAGAGAATAAATATATGAATATCAATAAGTTGTCTTTGCGCGGCGTCGCTGTCGTGACGGTGTTGGTGTTGCTTGGCGGTTGCGCCCAGTCGGTGCCGGAGGACCCCGCCGCGCTGGAGAGTATTATCGCGGACATCGAAAAAGGCTGGGAAACCTCTGACGGGAAGTATTTCAAAAAGCATTTCCTGGATTACCAGGAAGCGGCTTACGTTGACGCTGGAATACTCACCAGGGGCCTTCGAATCCTGATTGACCGTGACGTGGACGACGTGGATAGGGAAGCTGGCTCGCTGGAAGATCTGGACGTGACCTATAGCAGCGTCGAAACCCACTTTGAGGGCAGCTTCGCCTGGGCGCTGGCGAAGGTGGAGATAAAGGCCGACAACACGAATACCGGAAGGGCGATACATCTCAGGGGCTACGAAACTTTCCTGTTCCGTAATGTCGAGGGCGAATGGAAAGTTGTGCATACCAATACTTCTTATCGGCGGTGATTGAATGACTGCGCAACAGGTACCGGGCGGATCGCCATGAGGAGTCCGCTTTACCTGCTTGCCGCACTGGCCTTGTCGGCAGCTTGCGTGGGGCTTGTCTTTGGCATCGCCTATATTGTTGAGACGGGCATCATGCCGGCCATCGCATCGGGAAGCCTGGATGTGGACATGGATTTTCTAATCCTCAACCACACCTGGCACGGAAATCAGATCTACATTCTCTTGACGACCTACCTTATCCTCGTGCTCGGGATGGCCAGGGGAGTAGTGTTACTGCTCAAGAGAGCGTATCAATCGGGGTCGAACCGCGATTAATCGACCTAAAGTAGGGTGCACTTCGTGCACCAACAGGGCCTGATACACGCAGGGTGCACT
>CAKZML010000164.1 GCA_937128475.1 uncultured Chromatiales bacterium | reverse complement strand
GGTATAAACGGCCGGTTTTAGGGGTGAGGAGGGGAGAATTCGGGCGCATTCTTTAGGTGCTTGAAAGCGGGTTGTCGGGGATGCGAAATTTGGCTATTTTGTCAAGTGCCGATTTTTCTGGAGTGGTGAATGCTGCGGTGCAGCGCGGCTATTGCCCCTTAATCATTGATAGAAGTGGGAAAATGCTCTTTCCCCCCAGTGTTTGCTAGTGATGCGCCGGGGGTGAGTCAATACCCAAGACACCTATTTCACGGTTTACTCCCCGGAAACTATCTGTTATTAGTTTGCACCCTTGGAGTGCGGGATCGACAAGCCCTGTAGGGGTATTGTTGGGTTCCTTATTCCATTGGACGAGTTTGGTCAGAGTTCAAAAACAGGTCGCTGCGGTTTCCACTGTTGCGCCTAAAGCATTGAAGCTGAACTTTTTCGCTGTAGGGCGTTTCGGACATGTTTCGGGAAGCTTGGGTGAGAAGGGTTTTTGTTCCCTGCCGGACATCGGATAACGAATTTACTGTTTGCTTTGTTTGAGGGCTCTTCATGTTTCCCAACAGATCTCTGTTTGTGGCTCTAGTGACTACCGTGTCGCTTTGTGCCGGCCTGGCAGTCAACACTGCCTCGGCTGCCAGTCTTGACGGCGTCTTCTCCGCGAGTGAGCGCAAGCTCAAGCTGGCCCAGGCCTCTCAGGAGAAAATCGATAAAATCGTGGAACAGACTCAGGGTGTCCACTCCCAGTGGCAGGCTGTCACGAAGGAGATTGACGGTCTTGAGGTCTATAACACGTTGCTGGATCGGCAGATCGCCAACCAGCTGACTGATATGTCTGACCTTAATACTTCAATTGACCAGGTTACCGTCATTGAACGTCAGATCACGCCTTTGATGCTTCGCATGATTGATGCCCTTGACCAGTTCGTGGCTTTGGACGTGCCGTTCCTGCCTGAAGAGCGTGCAGGGCGTGTAGAACGCCTGCGCGCACTGCTCGAGCGTTCGGATGTGACGGTGGCTGAGAAGTTCCGCTCCGTAATGGAGGCCTATCAGATCGAGAATGATTACGGCCGCACCATTGAAAGCTACAATGCAATGCATCAGGTTGGTGGAGCCGAGCGTGAGGTTAGTTTCCTCCGTCTGGGTCGCACCGGTTTGTACTACCAGTCAAGTGATGGCCAATTCTCAGGTGTTTGGGATCAGGAAGCCGGTGGTTGGATCGAGCTTGACGACGGCGCCAGCCGCAACCAGATCCGCCAGGGTCTGCGTATTGCGAACAAGCAGGTCGCACCTGAATTGATGTTGCTGCCCATTAATGCTCCGGAGTCCGCACAATGATTAAGAAAGTAATTTTGTCGGCCGTAGCCAGCATTTTGGTGTCGGCAACTGCCATGGCCCAGCAGCCGGCCGCTACCCTTGACGAGCTTTTGCAGCGCGTCGAACAAGGTCGTGTGACTGAAAGCAAGGAACACAAGGAACGTGAAGCCCGTTTCCTGGGTGATAAGGCTGGTCAGGACCGCCTGCTGCGTGAAGCACGCAACAAGCGCACTGAAGAAGAGCGTCGCAGTGAGCGTCTCGAGAATAACTTCGAGCAAAACGAGCTCAAGATTAATGACCTGAAGGGTCAGCTGACGACTCGTCTGGGTTCATTGAAAGAACTGTTTGGTGTGTTGACCCAGGTTTCTGGTGATACCGTTGCCCAGTTTCAGAACTCACTGACCTCCGCTCAGTTTACTGATACGAGCCGTATCGAATTCATCACTGAACTCGGCACCAAGATGGGTACCAGCTCGAAGCTGGCATCTATTGAGGAAATCGAGCGCCTGTGGCTTGAGCTGATGAACGAAATGCGTGAGTCGGGCAAGGTTGTCCGCTTTAACCGTTCTGTGATCATGAGCAACGGCGATCAGCGTGAAATTGACCTGGTTCGTGTAGGCGTGTTCAACCTGGTTGGTGAAGGACAGTACTTCCAGTACTCAGCCGACACTGGCAGCGTTGCCGAACTTCCCCGTCAGCCCCAGCAGTCCAAGTTTGTGGACTCCGCTGCCGCGCTGTATGAGGCTGGTCCTGGCGATAAAGTTGTCTTCGCAGTTGATCCTACCCGCGGCCAGATTCTGTCCTTGTTGATGGATACACCTACCTTTAGGGAGCAGGTGGATCAGGGTGGTACCGTTGGTTACGTGATCGTCGCACTGGGTATCGTGTCACTGTTGCTGGCCCTGTCCCGTCTTTTGGCCCTGAGCGTGATGAGCGCGAAGGTATCCTCTCAGCTGAAGAATGCTGAGCCCAACACGAATAACCCCCTGGGTCGTGTGTTGAAGGTTGCCAAGGATAACGAGGACACCGATCGTGAGACGCTTGAGCTGAAGCTTAGTGAAGCTATCTTCAAGGAACGTCCTGCTCTGGAAAGTGGCCTGGCCTTCCTGAAGATCATCTCTGTGGTTGCCCCGCTGATGGGTCTGTTGGGTACCGTTACCGGTATGATCAACACCTTCCAGGCGATCACGCTGTTCGGTACGGGTGATCCCAAGCTGATGGCGGGTGGTATTTCACAGGCTCTGGTCACCACCGTTGAAGGTTTGGTTGTCGCTATTCCGACTGTGTTGTTGCATACAATTGTTAGTGGTCGTAGCCGTAAGGTTATGCACATTCTGCAAGAACAGAGTGCCGGCATTATTGCCGAGCGTGACGAAAGCGGCGCAAGCCACAGTTAAAACCCTGATTAAACGGAGCGTATATCGCTGATGTACAGTTTAATTGAATGGTTTGATGCGACCAGAGACTTTCTGGCAACCGGCGGTCCGATCCTTACCTGGATCGCCTGGTTGATGCTCTTCATGTGGGTTCTGATAATTGAGCGGCTTATTTTTCTCCGCACAGAGCACAAGAAGGCAGTCAGGCTTGCTTTGGAAACTTGGGAATCGAGGGCCGAACGTGCGTCATGGAACGCTCGTCAAATTCGGGACGCGATGATCTCAAGGGTCAAGCTCTCCTTGACCCATCCTTTGTCGCTGATACAGACCTGCGTTGCACTTTGTCCGCTATTGGGCTTGCTGGGTACCGTAACCGGTATGATCACGGTCTTTGACGTGATGGCCGTTTCAGGAACGGGTAACGCCCGTTCCATGGCTTCCGGCGTTTCGATGGCGACGATCCCGACCATGGCTGGTATGGTTGGCGCGCTTTCAGGCGTTTTCGCAATCACCTGGCTGAATAGAAAGGCCGAAGGTGAGATCGAAAGCCTGAAAGACAATATGACTATGGATCATTGAGGAATAAATAATGCGTCAGATGTTTTCTGAAACCTCGTCTCAGGAAGAAGAGAGTGAGATTAACATTACTCCCATGCTGGACGTTGTTTTCATCATGCTGATCTTCTTCATCGTAACTGCGTCCTTTGTAAAGGAATCAGGTATTGAGGTGAACCGGCCTGATGCTCAGACTGCCGAGCTGAAGGAAAAGGCTAATATTCTTATAGCCATCACTGCCAACAATCAGATTTACGTTGACCGTCGCAAAGTAGATCCTCGTGCTGTTCGTGCGAATATCGAACGCCTGCATGCGGAGAACCCCCAGGGTACGGTGGTAATCCAGGCGGACAAGGAATCGAAGACCGAAACTCTGATTCAGGTCATGGATGCTTCGCGCCAGGCGGGTGTCTTTGACGTGGCGATTGCGGCACAAGATCGATGACATACGTACGAATAATTGTGGCCATTGTGATTGCCGCGGTAATCAATTGGGGCCTGTTGGGACTCATGCAATATTTGATTGCTACGGGTGAAAAGGCACTTTCGGATGACTCTTCGGTTCGCTTTGTCGATTTCGTACGCGTTAAGCGTGACGAGAACGTAGAGGTGAAGGAGCAGAAGCCGAAGAAGCCGCCGAAGCCAGATACGCCTCCGCCCACTGCGCCGCCTCAGAGTCAGAACGATGTGAATCCCAATGCTATTTCTACGGCGATGGCACCTTTGGCGGCAGACAGCAGCATGAACATGGGTGGTATGAGCTTTGGCAATGCCGATGGCGATTACCTGCCGATCGTGAAAGTGGCACCCATCTATCCCCGTCGGGCGTTGACCCGGGGACTGGAAGGTTGGGTACTGCTGGAATTCACGGTGACAAAGTTGGGTACGGTGGTTGATATCAAGGTGCTCGAATCTGACCCACCCAACATTTTTGACAAGGCGGCTGTCAGCGCTGCGGCTAAGTTCAAGTACAAACCCAAGGTAGTAAACGGCGAACCTATCGACACCGCTGGTGTGCTTCATCGAATTTCATTCGAACTTGAAGATTGATAGTCAGTTCCGGTCGCCTTGAGCAAGTGAGATAATTTCGAATGCCCACAAGTACTGAAATGTTGATAAAACTGTCTAAAGCCCTGGCTCTGTCAGCGGCGGTTCTTTTTCTTTGGTCGGCAGATGCGCTGCTACTAACGGATCAGGGCGCGGCTTACGCTCAGGCTAGCGACGACAAAGAGGCGAAGACGCGAAAGACTCCTGCGATGCGGGAAAAGGTCTATAAGCGTTTGGCCGAGGCCCAGGAGTTGGTGGAATCCGGTGATACCAACGGTGCCGTGTCTGTCCTGACGGAACTTAAAGGCATGCGCGATCTTAATGCCTACGAGGTTGCCCAGGTCTGGTCGTTCTTTGGTTACATCTATTACGCTGCGGAAAATTATCCCGAGAGTATTAAAGCGTATGAGATGGTTCTCCAGCAGCCAGAAATCCCGGTTGCCATGGAAAACACGACCATGTACACGCTGGCGCAGCTTCATTTCACCCAGGAAAACTATTCGAAAGCTGAAAAGATGCTGCTTCGTTGGTTCGAGTCTGCGGTGGATCCGGGTCCTGAACCCTATATTCTGCTTGGCCAGCTTTACTACCAGTTGGAACGCTACAAAGATGCGATTGTTCCGGTAGAAACCGCTATTCGTCTTGCGAAGGAAAGTGGCCGGGAGATCAAGGAAAACTGGTGGTTGTTGCTGCGAGTCTTCTATTACGAGCTCGAGAACTATCCGAAAGTGATAGAAATTCTGGAGATTCTGGTAAAAGAACACCCGAAAAAAGAGTACTGGGTGCAGTTGTCAGGCATGTATGGCGAGATGGGTAAACAGCGTCAACAGTTGTTTGCCTACGAGGCCGCGTACATACAGGGCTATCTGGAAAGTAATTCCGAACTGGTAACCATGGCTCAGCTCTACATGCAGGATAACGTTCCTTACAAGGGTTCAACTGTCCTGGAGAAGGGTTTAAAGGAAGGTAAGGTAGATAAGAACTACAAAAATTACCGTCTCCTGGCCCAGGCCTACCAGATGGCGAGAGAAGACAAGAAGTCTCTCGCGCCCTTGCAAGAGTCAGCGAAGTTGGCCGAAGACGGTGATCTGTATTTCCGCCTGGCCCAGGCTTATTCGAATCTTGACCGTTGGCAGGATTGCGTCGACGCGGTTGACAAGGCCCTAAATAAAGGGGACCTCAAGCGTGTAGATACTGCATACGTGTTGAAGGGCATGGCCTATTTCAACATGGATAACCTTGGCGAGGCGCAAAAGGCCTTCGAACAGGCACG
The DNA here is from genome assembly GCA_937128475.1 of uncultured Chromatiales bacterium. Lineage (GTDB taxonomy): Bacteria > Pseudomonadota > Gammaproteobacteria > Steroidobacterales > BM003 > CAKZML01. The sequence continues at coordinate 21,867 of CAKZML010000164.1, read as the reverse complement.
TAAAGACGAGAGAAGCAGGCGCAGTGCTGATCAATGGCTTTCCTATATTGCTAGTGAACGTCAAAGGCAGTCAGAACTGGATCGCGCCCTGGCCGCTCTGAAAAGGTAATAACGAGGGGTTCCTTGCTGTTTGCAGGGTATTCCTGGGTTGCCGCTAGTGTTCAGTCGAAGCAATTTGTTCGGCTAGGCACCAGCGGCAATTTTTTATGTCCGGCCGACCCAACTGCACACGTCGAACTGCTGGGGACGGGGACAGGTTTTTAAGGAATGCCGATTTACCCTTGGGGAGTATTTTCCTGCTATCGGTTTTAAAGGCCCTGGTGCCGAGATAATCAGTAAATGAAAACCTTACATCACAAGATTCCGTCTGAAGTGCCAGCCTGGCTTCGCAGCTCGGTTCTTGGTTTTTGTCTATGTATCGCCACCGGAACATCGTGGGCTGCGGTACCCGTCGGCCCCGAACCGGCTGAGTCGGCATCGGACGTATCTGCTCATATGTCCTATTGGCTAGACCTCCAGGGGGTTGCATCCCAGCAACTGGACGCAAATTCTGATCAATTCACACCAGGCATTATTCCGCCGTCTGAAAAAGACCCGGCCGGCCTGCGTAGAGACACCCTGTACTTTGTCTCCTACCAGGTGGTCAGCCTGGGATTGCTGTACATGGCGCCTGAAAGCGTCTCTAACTGGACTCCCGAGAAGAAGCAGGATGCCAACTTCTCGAAGTGGTGGAACAACGTTTCCAATCCGCAATGGGACTCTGATACTTGGTGGATCAATTACGCGCTGCATCCATACTGGGGTGCCGCGTATTTCGTCAGGGCGCGGCTCAGAGGCTACGATTCCACGGAGAGTTTTTGGTACTCGTTCGCGTTGTCTTCAGTTTATGAGTTCGGTGTAGAGGCTATTTTTGAAGAGCCGTCCATCCAGGACATCTTCGTTACCCCTGCGCTGGGGGCGGTTCTGGGAAGCGCGTTCATGAATGTTCGTGAGGACATTTACGCCAAACAGCTCACTGAGTCGGGTATCAACGGGTGGGACAGATTCTTGCTGGGTGCAACAGACCCTCTGGGCTGGCTTAATCGGCAAGTGGATAAATTAGTGGGCTATGACGCCCAGGTGAGCGTTTCGCCCTTCCACGGCAGATCCAGAGCCCCTGGAGGCGCGGAAATGGGGTGGGACTCGATGCAGGGAACCCAAATCGACGAAACCGTCTACGGCCTTCAATTCACCGTTCGTTGGTAGCCTAATAGTTGAATCAGTGGGTACGTAGCCCGGATGCTGACACGGTTCGGCTGATTACCTGGCGTATTTTGGCGAGCAATAAGCGGTCAGGCTGGGGAATCTCGATATAGTCGGCAATTCCCTGCTGCAAGGCTTTCACCGCATCATCGATGTTGGCCTGCCTGGCAATGATAATCGTCGCTCCAGAAAGGCCCCGCTGGGACAATTGCGCGATGAACTCAGGGCTCTTTTCCCCTAATTGATCTCCATCCGCAAGGATGCAGCCAACCTCAATTCCCTCGGATTCCGCCAGGAAGCTTTCCGCTGACTGGTAGTGGATGATTGGGGAATCAAGGTATGCCAGGAGCTTGCCCAACTGCAGATTCATGCCGGGATCGCTCTCAATCACGCATACTGCTGGCCCAATTTGTGGAATTTCGGTCTGCCGATCCATAGTCCTGCTCTAGGCTCCCGGGGTGAATCCATTTTCGGTTCGGGAGAGCTAGAGCAAGTATGGGGGCGCAACTTTCCGCACAATATACGGAAATGAACCTAAGACGGGGTGGGAAAACCGCAGGGAAGCGGTTTAACCGGGATTCCGCAGTCTCATTACCATTCTGACCAGGTGGGCGAGGGAAGATGCTCGCATTTTGTCCATAACCCGGGCGCGATGAATTTCGACGGTACGCTGGCTGACTTCAAGATCCGCAGCAATGACCTTGTTCGGTCGACCGTCCACGATCAGTTCCAGGACTTCTTTTTCACGCGGGGTCAGGTTCGACAGGCGCTCCTCGATATCCCGGGTTTCCAGCAACTGGGCCCGGTTGGAGGCGTCCTGCTCAATAGCCTTGTTGATCCGATCCAGCAGGTCCTGGTCCCGGAAGGGCTTTTGAATGAAGTCTGCAGCGCCATATTGGATGGCCTTTACCGCCATTGGCACGTCACCATGACCGGTAATGAAAATGATCGGCAGAATTGCATGGATTTCATTCAGCTTTTCCTGAAGTTCCATACCACTCATTCCGGGCATACGAATATCGAGAACCAGGCAGCCGGGGCGGTCTGGATCGTATGCCTCCAGGAATTCAGCTGCGCCTGAGAACGTCTCAGCGCTGAGGCCCACTGACCTCATGAGCATTTTCAGGGAGTCGCGAACTGGTTCGTCGTCGTCAACAATAAAAACAGTTGGTTTGTCGGCGGGATTATCTTTTTTCACAATCTAGTCTCGCGAGGCTACTGAAGGGAGGGTGAAGTAAAAACAGGCGCCGCCCCTGGGGTTGTTCTCAAATTTGAGTTCACCACCATGGGCATTGGCAATGGATCGGCTAATAGACAATCCCAGACCCATTCCTGCTTCTTTCGAAGTCCGGAAGGGCGAAAAAACATTGGCCAGCATCTCTTCCGAGACACCCGGGCCGTTGTCATGGACCGTTATTTTAATCCAATCCGGGCTGGGGATGTCAGTTCTGATAACAATTTTACCCTTTTTACCGACATCGTGTATTGCTTCCAGGGCATTCCGGATCAAATTCAGGATGACCTGCTGTAACTGGACCGAATCGGCGGCCACGTTTGGCAGGTCCGGTGTGAGTTGCAAATCGATATGAGTGTTATCGCTCTTGATGTCCGTTTCCGCGAGCTTCACCACGTCCCGAATCAGTTGATTACAGTCCAGGTGCTCACGATTCGTTGTTTTTTGCCTGACCAACCGCCTCAGGCCGCGAATTACCTCGGCAGCGCGTTGCGCCTGCTTGTCCATCAACTCCATGGTTTCCGACAAGTCGGCCACATCCACATGATTCTGGGCAAGGAAGCGCTTGCCTGCCTGGGCATAGGTTGAAATCGCCGTTAATGGTTGGTTGATTTCATGGGCTATACCGGCAGCCATTTCGCCGAGAGTGCTTAGTCGCGCCACATGGGTGAGGCGTTCGCGCAATTCGCCAGCCTCGTCTTCAGATCGGACCCGATCGGTGAAATCCTGGATTTGCACGATCAGGAATTCTGGTCGCTCCGACTGGTCATGCACAGCACCGGCACTGAGCTCTACATGAATGGTCTCCCCGGTCCTGGTCAGCATACGACAGCGCATGGAGGTTGCCGGGGTATAAACCTCTCCGGTCAGGCCTTCCATGAGTGCCTTGACAGCTTCCTGATCCTCTTTGTGAACCGCTTCGATGAATGAGTAACCCACTAATTCATCCTGGGTCGCGCTCAGGAGGTTGCACAGCGAGTTGTTCAGGGTTAGCAGGCGCCCGGTCAGGTCCAGGGTCATGGTGCCCAGGGGTGCGTTCTCGAAGATGAGGTTCAGCTCTTCCTCTCGGAGTCTGAGCTGGTTCTCGGTTTGCCGCTTAACGGTGACGTCGTCACCCGAACTCAGGGTTCCTGATATTTTGCCCTGGGCGTCGCGTAACACGGCATTTCGCCAGGCGATCAGGCGGCGAGCGCCAAAACGGTTGAGAACATAGGCCTCTGACATCTGGTGCCAGGACTTGGTGCCGCCGACCATTTGATCGAATTGTTTTCGGGCAGATTCACGCTTGTTCGCAGGAATGCAGGTATTGAACCAGTCTTTGCCGAGCAGTTCCGATTCCTGGTAGCCGAGAACCTCGCAGCCCCGGCGGTTAATCAGGGTTACCCGACCTGAGGTATCCAGGCCCAATAAGATGACATCCGCCAGGTCCAGGTAGTTCTGGGCCCGGTCGCGTTCGACCAACAAGGCTTTTTCGATGGTTTTGCGTTCGCTGATATCCCGAATGATTCCGACGAAATGCGGGCTGCCTTCGGTTGTTGCTTTGCCTACCGATAATTCGGCGGGGAAAATCCGCCCTGATTTGTGGCGTCCGGTCACCTCGCGTCCAAGACCGATAATTCTGGGCACACCGGTATTGTGGTAATTATCCATGTACCGGTCATGTTCCCGGGCATAGGGCTCAGGCATCAGGGTTTTCAGGTTCTTGCCAATAATTTCGGCTTCGGAATAGCCGAACATCAGTTCCGCGGCACGGTTGAACGTCTCAATGTTGCCTTTGTCGTTGGCAACAATGATCGCGTCCACTGCGGCGTCCAGTAGCGCTTGAAAGCTTGAGTCAGAGCGGGAATTTTCGTCGGTCATCGTAAATTATTTTGATTATGATATGCATTGCGTAGGTACTTACCACAGGATACCCGGTTGGCGATCATAATTGTGAAATAATAGCGTTTCCAACTGATGACCAACAACCGAAATCTCTTGTTGTTGGCTGGAGATACAATCGTGAAACCACGTTTTGAAAGGATTCTGGTCGTGGTTAGCTCTACCCGGGAGCGACAAGCGGCTCTTGAGCGCGCAATTGTCCTGGGTAGATCCTACCGTTGCCCGGTTGAAGCATTTGTCTGTATCTATGACCCCTATATCGCGGGCGAGCGGTTCGCCGACAGTGAGGGGCTGGAAAAGGCCAGGGAGGCACTCAAGGTCTCTACTGGCGAGTGGCTGAAAGCCCGCCTGTCGGAAATCGACAGTCAGGGTGTTGAATTATCCACTCACGTGGGCTGGGGATCGCCATTGTGTGAGGCGGTGCTGGCCCGGGCAGCATTGATTGGTGCCGACTTAATCGTCAAGGATACCCACCATCATCCTCACCTGGAGCGGGCCCTGTTTAGTAATACGGACTGGAACCTTCTCAGGGGGTTTGAGGATGCATTGTGGTTGGTTAAGGCCGGGGACTGGCCCGAGCATCCCGTGATCATGGCCGCCGTGGATCCGGTGCAGGAGCATGAACGCCCCCATAACCTGGATCTTCGCATTCTTGATGTGGCCGGTTCTGTAACAGAGGTTTTTTCCGGTGATTTGCATGTGGTCCATGCTTATCCAAGCATCAGCAACTCTGTTCTTGCCATAAGTGCGATTCCAGGGGCAGCGGGTTTCCCGCTTGAAATATCAGAGGATGTGATCGTAGAAGAGCATCGGGAAGCCCTGAATGAGTTAATTGCCGGGCATGCAGCACCAGGAACAGAAGTGCATTTCGTCTCGGGTAGCCCACGGGATGTGCTGCTGGAGCACCGCGAGATCACCGGCGCGAATGTCGTGGTAATGGGCGTGGTTGCACGCGGAATCTTGAAACGACTCATGTTGGGAAGCACTGCTGAGCAGGTCCTGGATCTTCTGCCTTGTGATATTTTGGCGGTAAGGGCTGCCGAGGATGAGTGACACGGTCCCCGGATAAATTCCCCGCTAGAGACTATCTTTCCGGAGTAGGGCTACCGATAATGCCCGCCGGGAAGCCCCGGCAGTCGATGAGATAATTGGCTGGGGGCTTTCGATTACTCAATGAATTATTTTTTTTGCAGGAGAGCTATTGATGGCTATTAAAATCGGCGACACCATCCCGTCCGGGAAATTTGGAATCATGACCGAGGCAGGGCCTGGTGCAATTAGCACTGATGAGCTGTTTTCAGGCAAGCGGGTCGCGATTTTTTCAGTGCCGGGCGCGTTTACCCCCACCTGTTCGGCCAAGCATGTACCTGGCTTTGTAGCCAACGCTGCCGCACTCAAAGCCAAGGGTATCGACGATATCGGATGCTTCTCGGTGAACGACGTTTTCGTAATGCATGCCTGGGGTAAGGATCAGGGTGCAGGCGAGGCCGTGAAGATGCTTGCCGATGGCAACGGGGAATTTGCCCGGGCAGTGGGTTTGGAACTCGATGCCACCGGTTTTGGCATGGGTCATCGCTCGCAGCGCTTTTCAATGGTAGTCAACGATGGCGTGATCGAGAAGTTGTTTGTTGAAGCGCCCGGGGCCTTTGAGGTCAGCAGCGCTGAGCACATGCTCGCAAATCTGTAAGAACCTCTCTCGCGACCGCATCGTGAGCAGGCTTGAGAAATAAAATGGGCCGGACATGTGTGAACATGACCGGCCCGTTTTTTTAACAGGACCCGAAAAGGCCCTTTACTGGTTTAACCCAGTTTAGATTCCAGTTCAGGAATAACCGTGAACAGATCAGCGACCAGGCCGATGTCGGCCATTTCGAAGATCGGTGCCTCGGCGTCCTTGTTCACTGCAACGATAGTGCCCGCGTCCTTGATGCCGGTGACGTGCTGGATGGCGCCAGAGATTCCGAAGGCGATATACAGTTCCGGTGCAATGATCTTGCCGGTCTGACCCACCTGGGTTTCGTTAGGGACGTATCCGGCATCTACAGCGGCCCGGGTTGCGCCTACTGCTGCACCAAGCTTGTCAGCAAGCTTGAACACCATGTCGAAGTTTTCCTTGCTGCCCAGTGCGCGGCCACCACAAATCACCCGTGAGGCGGTTTGCAGGTCAGGCCTGTCGCTGGCTGCTGCCTTCAATTCACCGTAGCGGGTATGTGTTGGCAGGTTGGCATCAACGCTGAGAGCTTCGACTGCTGCAGAGCCACCGCTGGCGGCGGTCTTGTAGGAGGCGGAGCGTACAGTGGCTACCAGTTTGCGATCTGCCGAGGCTTCTACCGTGATGATAGCTTCGCCGGCATAAGTCGGACGCTGGAAGGTATACGGGCCAATAACAGTCATGATATCGCTGACTTGTCCTACACCCAGCAGACCCGCCACTCGTGGCATCAGGTCTTTACCGAAGGTGGTTGAGGGGCCAAGGATATGGCTATAAGGCTCGGCCATGGCGGCCACCTGGGGCGCGATTATCGCGGCCAGTGGTTTGGCGTTTGCCTCGTTGTCCACATGCAGAACCTTTGCCACGCCCGCCAGGCCTGCGGCCTGGGAAGCAATGTCAGCGCCAGAGGTGGCAAAAACAACGATGTCGATTCCGTCGTTTTCTATGCCTGTGGCGCAGCTCACACATTTTGAGGTGCTGCTATTAAGTGTACTGCCGTCATGTTCGGCAATGATAAGAATGCGTCCCATTACAGTAACCCCTTATCCTTTAGTGCGCTGATCAATCCGTCCACGTCTTCAACCATGACGCCTTTTTGGCGCTGGGCGGGCGGGTCGGTCTTTACGATTTTCAGTTGTGGCTCCAGGGCGACGCCCAGGTCTTCCATGGACACCGTCTCAAGCGGCTTGCGCTTGGCTTTCATGATGTCCGGCAACTTCACGTAACGAGGTTCGTTGAGGCGAAGATCGGCGGTTAACACGGCCGGCAGATCCACCTCGATGGTTTCCAGACCGCTGTCAACTTCCCGGGTAACGGTGGCTTTTCCATCGGCAAAGGTTACTTCAGACACACAGGTCGCCTGGGGGCGGTCCCACAAGGCTGCCAGCATGGCACCGGTCTGCCCGTTGTCATCGTCAATAGCCTGCTTGCCCACGATGACAAGTTCAGGAGATTCCTTCTCAATCAGCTTGAGCAGGGTGCGAGCGGCATCCAGCGATTCAACCAATTCATCAGTCTGAACCAGTATTGCCCGGTCAGCGCCCATGGCCAGTCCGGTTCGCAATTGCTGCTGAGCATCGGCCGGGCCAATGCTTACCGCAATGACTTCCTCAGCCTCTCCACGTTCCTTGATGCGTAATGCCTCTTCAAGGGCAATCTCATCAAACGGATTAATGCTCATCTTCACCCCATCGGTGATTACGCCAGAGCCATCCGGTTTGACACGAATACGCACGTTGTAATCAACGACACGTTTCAGGCCCACCATGATCTTTTTCATTGAATTACCTCTAATTGCCGCATGATCCTGAGTCCGTCTCCACTCGCGGAGACGCCATCGTACGGAGAAGGCGAGGGCGCAAAACTCAACCCTATGCAGTCCTCGCGGATGCCTTCTGACGCTCGGATAATAACCTATTGCGCTGCAACAAGCATCGGGGGATACCGTAACATCGCGAGGCCCGCTAAAAGTGCTAAAAGTGGTTAATTTTTCGCCAAACAGGCCATTGTTTGCAGCCGGTAAAAGGAATCTGAATTCACTGTTGCCTGTAGCTGCGTTAGGCCCGTAGGATGGCGGTAGCCGGGCGGTAGGGTTTGGGCCGGGGCACAGTAAGGAAGGAAATTTGTGAAGCAGGGGATAGATTCACCGCTGTCGGGACTGCGGGTGCTGGATTTAAGCAGAATCCTGGCCGGGCCATGGGCGAGCCAATTGTTAGGAGACCTGGGTGCGGACGTGGTTAAAGTGGAGCGGCCGGGAGTTGGCGATGATACCCGTCGGTGGGGTCCTCCGTTCCTGAAAGACAGGCAAGGCGATGATACCCGTGAGTCTGCGTATTACCTGTGTGCCAATCGAAACAAGCGATCTCTTGCCGTGGATATTTCCAGCGACGCAGGTCAGGCGCTACTGAAAAAAATGGCGGCTACCGCCGATGTGCTTATCGAGAATTTTCGGGTGGGCACCATGGAGCGGTATGGCCTGGACTACCATCGACTGAAAGAGGTTAATCCCGGCCTGGTTTACTGCTCCATTACTGCCTTCGGGCAAGACGGTCCAGAAGCTGCAGCGCCGGGTTACGATGCGATGATCCAGGCCCGGGGTGGTCTGATGAGCATAACCGGGGTGGCAGACGGGCAACCTGGGCAGGGGCCCCAGAAGGTCGGGGTGGCGATGGCCGACCTGACTACCGGCATGTACGCGGCTTCGGCCATCCAGGCTGCTTTGCTGGCCCGGTACCGGACCGGTGAAGGACAGCACATCGATATGGCCCTGTTTGACAGCCAGGTGGCCATGCTCGCCAACCAGGCCAGTAATTACCTGGTCGGTGGCCAGGTGCCGGGGCGGATGGGAACCGCTCACCCTAATATCGTTCCCTACCAGGCGTTTGCTACCGCCGACGGTCACTTGATGCTGGCGGTGGGCAATGATCGCCAGTTCGCCAGGTTGGTTAGCGCCATGGGATTGCCCGATCTGGCCAATGAGCCGCGTTACGCCACGAACCTGGCGCGCACAGAGAATAGGGTAGAGCTTGTTCAGCTTCTCCAGGGCCGCTTTCTCCAGCAGACCAGTGGGAGCTGGGCGGAGCGCCTGGGTGAGGCGGAAGTGCCATTTGGCCCGATTAACCGGATTGACCAGGTGTTCGACGATCCGCAGAGTCATTATCGGGGCCTGAAGATCGACTTGCCCCATAGTGAGGCAGAATCCGTGCCTACAGTGGCGAATCCGATCCGGTTTTCCGATACCCCGGTGAGTTACCGTTACGGACCACCCACCCTGGGTGAGCATAGTCGCGAAGTCCTGCAGGAGTGGTTGGGCCTGGAGCAGTCTGAGCTTGATACGCTCTCCAGTGACGGGGTGATATGAAAAACACTAACAGCTGTGAATCCCATGCCCAAAATACTTTAACTAATGACGATAACCGATTGATAAATGGATAAAGTATTAGAAGCGCTATCGCGTTCTGAATTGGTCCTGACGCCTACCAAGCGCCTGGCCAGGGAATTGGCGGCCAGCTACAACCGGGAACAAATACGTTCTGGTGTGCGGGCCTGGGACACGCCGAGACTGCTGCCCTGGCAAGCCTGGCTGGTTCAACTCGAAGAGCAGGCCAGGTGGTCCGACTCCTCGGATCATGGCCTGGTACTGAATACGGAACAGGCGCGACTGGTCTGGGAAAAGGTGCTGCATGAGTCCGGCCTGCTTGCGGCACACGTTCCGGCCTCTTCGATGGTTGGTGAAGTCATGCGAGCGTATCGCACTGCTGCCGAGTACCGGATCACAATTCCGGCGCCGGAGGCAGCCTCCAATGACAACATTGCCGCTTTCTCTGCCTGGGTGCGTCAGTACGACGCCAGGTTGAGAGAAAAGGGATGGATTGATCCGGCCCGGATTCCCGACCTGATTGGGAAATCTGCCCGTTCCGGACTCCTGGCGCCTGAAACCCTGAGCCTCATTCAAGGGGATGAGTTGTGTACCCTCCATAAAGACCTGTTGACCAGCCTTGCCGATGCTGGCTGGACGATAAATATCCTGTCTTTAGATGAGACGGCCGGGGATGCTGTGAAGGTGCTGGCAGAGAATCCTGATGATGAAATCGAGTTGGCAGCCCGCTGGGCAAGGCAACGGCTTCAGAGCTCACCGAACAAGCGTTTGGCCGTGATCGTCTCTGACCTGGCGGAGCGTCGGGACAGCGTGGCCAGGACATTCACCGAGGTGCTTGCGCCAGAGCTGATGTTGCCTGGGATAAGTTCGTCCGCCTTGCCATTCCACCTGTCCATAGGCAAGCCGCTGGCTGAGCATGCCATGGTCAGCCAGGCCCTGGCCCTGCTGGAATGGGTGAGCGGTGAAACCGGCTTGCCCACGGTCAGCAGAGTGTTGCGGGCACAGTACCTGGCCCCGGAGCCCGAGGCGGTTTGGCAACGCGCCGACCTGGAGGCCCGGCTACGTTCCAAGGGATGGCGAAACGTGGAGCTTGCCAGTGCCGTGGCGTATAACCGTGAAAGCAAGAATCCGGATCCCGGAATGGAAGGCAGCCTCGGGTTGCTGGCAGAGTTGCCTGAAGCCGATATTGGCCGGGCACTGCCCAGTGTTTGGGCGGAGAGGTTTAACCGCTGGTTGGCCCAGGCAGCCTGGCCGGGTTATCGCCCCCTGGATAGCATGGAATACCAGGTGTTTGAGGCCTGGAAGAGCTTGCTCGGCGACTTTTCCCGGCTAGACCAGGTTACCGAGACCCTGGAATCCACAGTGGCCCTGGGACGCCTGAAGAAACTTGCCCGGGACAAGGTGTTTCAGGCTGAGGCCGGCGAGTTACCGGTGCAGATCATGGATCCCAGAGAAGCACAGGGTTTGCATTTCGATGGGGCCTGGATGACTGGGTGGACCGATGAGGCCTGGCCACAGCCGAGCCAGCCATCACCGTTTTTGCCCATAGCGGCCCAGGTCGCGGCGGCGGTGCCGGGGGCAGGCCCGGATCAACAGTACCTGGCGGCCAGGACCACCTTTGGACGCCTGGAGGCGGTGGCGCCAGAGTGTGTGTTCAGCTGGGCTGGCAGCCAGGACGAGCGACCCATGCGGCCCAGTGCCTTGATCAGTGATCTTGAGACGGTGGTGCCAGAGTTGGCGGACCACGAGTATTACCGCCAGGTGCTCCAACGCAGTGGTGAGTCCGAAGATCGTCCCGTGGCAGGGCTGCCGGAAATTCCCGCCGGCTCGAAGGTTTCCGGGGGCATCCAGGTCATCGAGCGACAGTCGGTTTGCCCCTTTCGCGCCTACGCGCAACACCGGCTCAAGGCGGAGCCACTGGAGTCACCAGGTCCTGGCATAGACGCCAGGGAGCGAGGAACCCGGGTTCATCGTGCCATGGATGCCATCTGGAAGCGCCTCAAGTCCCACCAGGGGCTGTGTGTCCTGGAGCCGGATGCACTGGGTGCCCTGGTTGAGGAAGAGGTTGAAAAGGCCTTTGACGGAGCTTCGGTGAACACTCCGGGACAAGGACGGGGGCGCTTGATTGAGATGGAGCGCAAGCGGGTATCCAACCTGGTTGCTGCCCTCATGAATATCGAAAGAGACCGGCCACCGTTTACCGTGGAAGAGCGGGAACAAGGTACGGAGCAGGAGTTGGGTGGACTGGTCCTGAGTATCCGTCCGGATCGCGTTGATGTGCTTCCCGATGGTCGCCAAATGATTCTCGACTACAAGACCGGCAAGGCGAACCCTGGCGACTGGTTCAAGGAGCGCCCTCAGTCGGTACAGATGCCCGTGTATCTTGTTGCCCGTGAATCCCGGGGACAAGGCGCTATGTTCGTCACCTTGAGTGCCGGCAACGTGATGTTCGCCGGCGCCCTGGCCGACGAGGACATGATGCAGGGCGACACCAAGCAGTGTAAGCAACTGAACTGGACCAAGGCCTCGGGACTTGAACGCTGGGAAGACTTGTTGATTGCATGGCGGGAGCGATTTATTCGCCTTGCAGAGCAATTTCGGCGCGGGGAAATCCAGGTAGATCCGGCGGACAACGGCAAGGTGTGCCAGTACTGTCATCTGCAAACCCTGTGTCGTGTGACGGAACGAGGACGGGCGGCGTTAGATGAAGAATAGTCCTGAAAACATGTTGCCAGTCGACGCCCGGGCCCGGGAAACCGCGCTGGATGTGGAAGGCTCATTCATCGTCCAGGCGCCGGCCGGCTCGGGTAAGACCGAGTTATTGATCCAGCGTTATCTCAAGTTGCTGGCCCGGGTTGAATCACCCGAGCAGATCCTGGCCATCACCTTTACCCGCAAGGCCGCAGGTGAAATGCGGGACCGTGTCATGCAAAGCCTTGAGATGGCCAGGCATGCGGCTCCGGAAGAGCCGCACAAGAAACTTACCTGGTCCCTGGCAAGGGATGTCCTGGAGCAGGATGAGAAGCAGGCCTGGCATCTTCAGGATAGGCCCGGGCGCATGTCGATCATGACCATCGACTCATTCAACTCGGTCCTGGCCAGGCGAATTTCCATGCCAGCAGGTTTTCCTGCCTCCGCCGGAATCAGTGAGCGGCCCAAGGAATTGTACGAACTGGCTGCTGAGCGGGTTCTTGAACGCCTGGGTGCAACAGGCGCTGACGGTAAATGCGTGGAAATCCTGGTGGCCCACCTGGATAACAACCTGCCACGGGTGGTGGAGTTGCTATCCGGGATGCTGGCCCGCCGTGACCACTGGTTGCGGTACATCGTACGCAGTGATTCCCTGGATTCCCCTCGCGAATTCCTGGAAACCTCCATTGCCCGGGTCATCGACGAGAGCCTTGAAGATGTGGCCCGGGTTATTCCTCGCGGCTTGCTGCAGGAACTGGTTTCGATTGCTGCCGAGGCTGCTAAATTTGCACCAGATTCGGCGGGTTCTGTGCATAAATACGCAGGCCTGGATGGCGCGCCTGGGCCCCACGCCGACCAGGTGGACGCGTGGCAGGCAGCGGCCGACATGTTGCTCACCGGTACCGGCACCGTTCGAAAGTCCGTTACCAAGCGAGAAGGGTTCCCCACCACTGAGGCGCCACTCAAGAACAGGATGAAGGCCCTGCTGGATGAGTTGCGTGAGATAGAGGGGGCTGACAAGGCCCTGGACTCGGTGCGCAAGTTACCCCCGGCCCGTTACACCGAGGGCCAGTGGCAGGTGCTTGAAGCCCTGATGTCGCTGTTGCAATTGGCGGTAGCGGAACTCAACGTGCTGTTCGGGGAGCGCGATCAGACGGACTACGCTGCAGTGGCCATGGCGGCAGTGCGATCGCTGGGGGAGGACGAGTCTCCGACGGACCTGGCCCTGTACCTGGATCATCGCCTGCAACATATCCTGGTAGATGAGTTCCAGGATACCTCCAATGGTCAGTACCAGTTGCTACGACAACTGGTGGCCGGCTGGACTGCGGATGATGGGCGGACCTTGTTTTGTGTCGGCGATCCGATGCAGGCGATTTACCGTTTCCGTGAAGCCAAGGTGGGTTACTACCTGGATGCCAGGGCAAGGGGCATTGGCGAATTGGCACTACGCCCCCTGACACTGGAGGCTAATTTCCGCAGCCGGCCCGGTGTCGTGGACTGGGTTAACCAGGTTTTCCCGGAGGTGTTCCCCCGGGAGGAAGACCTGACCATGGAGGCGATTTGTTATAGCCCCTGCCAGGCGACCCGGGCTCCCGGTGTAATGCCGGCGGTTGAGTTGCACGGCTTTGTTGGAAGAAACGATGGGGAGGAGGCCGCTGCGGTGGTTGCCCTGACAAGGCAAGCCCTGTCCGAGGACAAGGACGGGGAGATTGCGGTGCTGGTGAGAGCGCGGTCCCATCTGAGCGCAATCACTGAGGCATACCGTGCCGCAGGCATTGACTACCGTGCCGTGGATATTGAGAGCCTCGCTGAGCGTCCGGTGGTACTGGATTTGTTAGCACTTACCCGTGCCCTGCTGCATCCGGCTGATCGCACCGCATGGCTGAGTGTGTTACACGCTCCATACTGCGGACTGCACGAGGCGGATTTGTTGTGCCTGGCCGAGCAGGCTGGCAGCGGAAGCATCGCCCGGGTGTTGGGACAAGACGAATTTCCGGGGCTTTCCGAGGACGGTCTCCAGCGACTGGCCCGGTGTGCACCGATTCTGAATCGGGTGTTGGCCCAGCGAGGTCGATCAACACTCAGGGCGTCTGTTGAAGGAGCCTGGCTGGCGCTGGGTGCGCCCGCGCCGTTGACCGGCGCCGGGGACTTGCAGGATGCAGAATCCTTTCTGAATATCCTGTCCCAGGCAGAGCAGGGGGGCGACCTGGATGACCTGAAGGTCCTGGATAGCCTGCTAAAGGAGCAACGGGCAGCAGGCTTGTCGGGAGCCGATTGTCGCGTTCAAGTGATGACAGTTCACAAGGCCAAGGGCCTGGAGTTTCATACCGTGATTCTTCCAGGACTGGGCAGGGTGGGCGCTGGGGCAGGCTCGGACTTGCTGCGTTGGCAGGAAGTGATTCGGCACGGGGAACAGAACGATCTGTTGCTCGCTCCCCTGGCTCCAAGAGGTGATGAGCAAGATCCCTTGCATGCCTACCTGGGAAGAATGGAGCGTGAGCGTGACCTGCAGGAATTACGCAGGCTGTTGTACGTGGCGGCTACCCGGGCAAGGGAGAAGTTGCACCTGCTGGGGCATGCCAGGGTGTTAAAAAGCGGCGAGATCAAGCCAGAAACAGGAAGCCTGCTGTCGCTATTTTGGGATTACGCCCAGGAGAAGCTCGAGAGTCTGGAGGAATCCACCCAGGACCAGGATCAGGCACCGGCAAGCAAGCCCCTGCGGCGCCTGGTTGGGAACTGGAAAGCGCCTGAACCTGGTAAGCCTGATTATCTTTTCCCTGAGTCAGATACAGCGATTCGTAACGAGGAACCCAGGGTGGAATACGATTGGGCGTCCGAGTCGATACGATTGACCGGAACCGTGGTCCACAGGTGGTTGCAGCGGCTGGCCGAAGACGGCGAGGGCGCGTGGACGTCGGAACGAGTAGCCGGTGACAAGTCTGCTATCCAGGCTGCCTTGAGGTCCCTGGGTATGCCGGAGGATCGAGTGCCGGTGGCCACCTCCCGTGCGGTTGAGGCCTTGCTGGGCACCTTGAATGACAGCCGGGGGCGCTGGATTTTGTTTGGCGATCACCGGGAGTCCTGGACCGAACTTGCCCTGACTGGAGTCAGCGATGGATCAGCATTTAATGTGATCATGGACCGGGTATTTGTGGACGCTGAGGGAACCCTTTGGATCGTCGACTACAAGAGCAGTCGCCATGAGGGTTCAGGGCTGGAGGACTTCCTGGATAGCGAACAGGAACGCTATTCAAGTCAGCTAAAACGTTACGCGACAGTGATTAACGCCTGGCGTCCGGGGATGCAGGTTAAGTTAGCCTTGTATTTCCCGTTGATGGGTGCCTGGCGGGAGTTCTAGCTGCGATGGACTCAGAGTTTGCCCGTGTAACGTAGCGGGTATCCGCCATCGGGTTGCTGCTCACCGATCAGTGGCAGCATGGCTTTCAGGTCATCCGGCGTCTCGGCCTTGGCCCGTATCATTGAGTCCATGATAAAGGACCGGTCGCTGTTCAGTGTTAGTAGACCATCCACTTGCAGGGCTCCTGAACGCGTTGCGATCACGCCATTAATCGAACCGTCTTCGCTCTGCTCGCCGTCGAAATTCACACTGAATGTACCCAGGGGAGTGGGCTTTGGAACGTTCTGAACCAGGTTGCCAACCGCCAGTACGCCCTTGAGCAGGGTGGGCCATTCGTTTTCAAATACGGCCTCTTCGAAAATCAGGCTAACCCGGCCATCCAGCATGCCCGGCGGAAAATCCGTGGCGATGTAGCCCAGAGGGAGGGTGCCTTTTACGCTGTCCAGGTATATGGCGCCACCAAGACTTATGGCCACATTTCCGCTTATGGAGCCATCGGGTAATGTTGAAATGAACGACAGTCCCAGTCGTCCGGTGAACAGTTGGGAGGGTTTAACTTCCCACTCCAGTTCTCCGGTGGCGGTATTATCCACGACCAATTGGCGAGCCGCGCCATTCCACAGGGTTCCGGAAAGTCCGTCCAGGGAAATATTGCCCGGTAAAAAGACCGAAACCAGTCTTGCGGGGGCGATTGCAAAGAGTCCTGCGATAAACCCGATCGTAACGAGTAATAGCAGCCGGCGCAGGTTCATGACTTACCTCGCTTAAGTACCAGGCTGGCCTGGACGCGACCGGGTTCGGTCATTGTTTCGAACGCTGCATTATCAATTTCGATTCCATAGGTACTGTGTAGCAACCCCAGCCACGCCATGACCTGGTTGAAAGAGGCATTTTCGAAACGCACCCTGATCTCGTCATCGCTCACTGGCTGGTTTCTTTTCAGTGCGGATGCCAGTCCCGTTTCCCGTGTGCTGCGATCCACGATAACTACCAGGGATTCATTGGCCGACGGAAGGGTTGCCGTGAGCCTTGAGCGGTCGCCCATCTCAGTGGCCGTGGTACGTAAATCCGCTAGCAATACTGCCTTTTCAGCGACCCGTTGACGCGCCTCGCCAGCATTTTTGAATAACGGTTTGAGTCCAAGCCAGAAGACCAGGAAGACCACAAGAAGTATTGAGCCTGTCAGGATAACCAGGCGTTCACGGGGTTGCAGTGTGCTCCACCAATCTTTCATGATCCGCTCCTCGCAATGGCAATACGACCTTCCACGCCATCATCTCGAGGGTTGGCGGACTGAATACTTATCTGGAAATGACCGGAATCTTCCATTTCTCTTTCCAGCCTGTCCAGGGTTGTTACGTCCGGAACCTTAATGCGCAATTCCAGCACCTGGTTGCGGTAACTGGCCGCCTCGACTCGGGTGTCCTGTAGTTTCGGCAGTATTCCTCCCAGGGCAATGACGGTGTCCAGGAACTGACTGGAACTGCCGCTGGGGCCACCACGCAAACTTTGTCGAAGCTGGTCCAGTTCACGCCTGGGATCATTGATTTTTGAGTTGCCCGGGAATACCTGTCTCAAGGTAACCGCCAGGGCGGCATCCAGGTCGGATTCCACCGACGAGAGTCTCCACAGGCTGACAGCTTGTACCAGGCTCACTGTGATCAGCAACGAGGCGGCAAGCAGGGCGGCACGACGCCACGGCTTAAGTGCCCGTTGCCAGTCTGACCTGGGTGTGTAAGCGCCTTGTAAAAAATTAATGACATTTTTTCCCTGGAGGCCTGCCGCGAGTTGGGGCAAGGTGCCATCGGCCATTTGGCGATATTCGGCATCCGGGTAATTCAGCTGGGCGTTTTGAATCCAGGCCTGGTCCTTGGCTACCTGGGCGTCCAGGTAAAACATCAGCGACACAGATACCTGGGGCTGGTCATCGATTTGTTTGGGTTGTTCGGACTGGATTGCCCCGGCCAGGACGGTATCAAGCATGTCCATGGCAATAGCAATAAATTCCCCGCTGGGAAGTCGCAGCATCGCCTGGTTTGTTTCCACGATGACACTGATTGCTCCGGGAATGTCCGGACAGCCCTGGAGTTCGCTAAAGACCGCATTGGGTTTAATGCCGTTTTGTTCGAGGCTCTTCAGTGCCTCTTCGAAGGTGGCCAGGGAGACCGCGGCTACCGGGACATTTCCGTCACTGCGACGGGGCCCGACTGCGAAATGCATTTGGGAGATATCCTCGGCCAGGACATCCTCGAGCGCAAATGGAGCAACCTGCAATTGCTTGGAGATTCCTTTCACCGGGATTGCCGCAGTGGTCATGACTGTTTGCTGTCCGGGCAGCAGAACGAAGACTTTGCGTTCCTCTACCTGGTTGCCCAGTGCCGAGAGAGGGCCGTGTTGCTCAGGTTCCAGCAACTGACCCTCAGGTCCGGTTACCAGCCAACTGGCCTCCTGCTCTGGAGAGTGCCCTAAACGAATGATCAGTGTTGATGCCATGGACTAAATACTGCCGAAGGTTCTTAACAGGGGCCTTACTTGGCCGGCGGGGTCTCGGAATAAAAGACTGTACATGGTGAGGCTGTACGTGCCAATAGTGACTCTTACGGTCAAGCGGAAATAATCGCTGGAAAGAGTAAGAGTTTGTAATGCGTCTTCTTCCACGAGTGTCTGGAATGACTGCAGGTCAGGAAATCCTTCCTCTGCGGCTTCTGCAGCGAGAGTCTCGGCCTGGAATATATCCATGGTTTCGGACAGTGACTGCAGTACCGGTGGCGGCGCGGTGTTCACATTAAGCTGTGTGCCGTTGGGCAGGGCGCTGACATAGGGCATCAGTTTTCGAAATATTTCGTCGTCCACGCCCTGGACAGCCTGCAACTCGGTCAACGCCGTGATGTAGGTATTTGGCGTTCTGTAGGGGATATCTGAGCCGGTGTAGTAGTCATCCTCGGCGCCATCGGGGAAGCCACCCTGGGTATCCGGGTCAATCCAGTCGCTCATGATTCCCGCCAGGCGGGGGTCAATCTGCAATGCGACCAACAGTCTCTGGAATTGGGCAAGCTGCCCCTCATTGACCTTACCGTCAGGCCCAACCAGGTTATTGAGGTTGAAATGCCCTTGCATGTCTTCGAGCAGGCCCTGCACGAGGAAGCCTTCGGCCGGTACCGGGGGTAGTTGCATGGCCCATTCTTCACCCAGGTGGTCGGTACTCGAGTTGTTCAGGTCGTCACGAAGAATTTCTGCTGCCCAGGATTCCGCAGCCAGGGCCAGTTGTCTGGATTGCTGGGTAGTGAGCAGGCTAAGGGTTCGGCGCTGATCCAACTTGAGGTTGAATGTCAGGGTGGCTGCCACCAGTGTGGCCATGGCCACCAGCATTAACGCAATAATCAGGGCCATGCCGCGCTGGTTCTTCATCCGCGAACCTCCAGCAAGCGTACAAGACGTCCGAAGCCATCCACGTCTATGGTGATTTCCACTGCCAGCGGTCGCTCCCGGATTCCCGAGATTCCTGTCGCGCCCGGGACCGGCCACCGGGGAACCCATTCCCGGGCCCCGGTTAGAAAGCGAACCTCAAATCGACTGACCCCGGTAAGTATCACCGAATCCAGCGGTTCTATTGCCAGGGTGGCATCCAGTACCAGCCAGTGGCGCCGCACGAGGCGGTCTTCTTCAAGAAAATAAGCAACTCTTTCCTGAGTGGAACGCGCCAGGCCCAGGGGGTTGGACCAACCGCCCCGGGTCAACTCCATTCCGTATTGCTGGCTCATGTCGCCCAGGAACGCGGGGCGGTAATTGTCCCCCAGGGGATCACGCACCGGGCGGGGGGCGGACTGCAGCAGGTCCGTCTCCATCCTGCGCATGGCCATTTGTAAATCGCTGAGCCGGGTGGAGGCTGCCTGGGCACTCTGGGCATTGAATTGAAACTGTCGAAAGCCCCCGTAAGCCATCAGGGTAAAGAAACCCATGATGACCAGGACCACCATCATTTCGATGAGTGTGAAGCCTCGAGTATTACTGCTCACCGGGATCTCCGCCCCAACGACTATCCACCTCACTCGCGGGTATGGGTACGCCCACGAAGCCGCTGAGCGAAATCAGGCTTCCCTGTGGTTCCAACTCGCTGGAGACTTGAATGTCCACGCGAAGCAGGTTGGCCACCCCGGTCTCGGAGACTTTTTGTCGCCACAACCAGCGTACATCTCCCATCTCCGCGTCACCGGTGGTTTCCTCGACCTTTGGCGTGGTACCGGACAGGCGTAATTCGGTCAGTCGGTTTTCTGCCACCCAGGACGCCATGATCTTGTCACGAAGATAGGAGGCGTTATAGACGTTTTGATTTACCGCGAGGATAGCGGCACCCATACCCACCGCGACAATCACCACGGCGACCATTACTTCCACCAGGGTAAAGCCGTGAGATAAACGCCTAGCGTACATCGTTTAACTCCGGGTTTCGTATCAATTGGCCGGTCATGGTTCCGCGTAGATATTCCGTCTGGTCGGTGAGCTGCAGGTGCAGTTCCAGGTCAAAAGCGGTGTATTCCCCGCTGGAAAGAATGGCGACATGAGGGACCAGCCGTTCTTCTTCTTCAGCCAGGTCCAGGGGGACCAGTTGGCCTTCCATGATCAAGTGAAACTGTTGTCCCTCTGGCAACTGCCTGACCCGGAGTTTCTCGTCCAGACCCTCGTCCTGCCAAAGTCCCTTGTCGTAATCATAGGTGAGGAACCGGTACTTGTTTTCTTCCAGCAGCAAACCGAAATCCCGGCCTTGGAGCAAAGCCTCGTCGCTCACCAGCTTGATCAGCGCTTCCAGTCGATCCATTTCTCGCTTTGGCCCTCGCGGGTCTTCCACCAGGCCAAGCGAGAGGGTGGCCATACTGGCTATGATCCCAATGATAGTGACCACCACAAGAATCTCGATCAGGGTGAATCCTTCCTGCTTGTGTCGGGATTCGGTTCGGAGTCTCATGCTGCGTTGGATTGCGTGTTTGACTGGCTTCGGCCAGATGCCGTGACGAGCGTTGCCCGTCACTCCATCCAGTTGCCAATGTCGGCGGTGATGCCGTCGCCGCCAGTTTGTCCGTCAGCGCCCATGGACCAGATATCAACCTCGCCCTGGGTGCCAGGGTACAGGTACTGGTAGGGATTACCCCAGGGATCTTTCGGCAATTTTTTCAGGTAGCCACCGACACGCCAGTTACGGATCGACGGGTCCGCAGGTTGGGCGACCAGGGCCTCCAGGCCCTGCTGGGTAGTGGGGTAGTTAAAGTTATCCAGCCGGTACATATCCAGGGCGCTTTCGATTCCCCGTATGTCCTGCCTGGCGGCTGTAATTCGCGCGGTATCCACGTTGCCAAGGATGTTAGGCACCACCAGTGCGGCGAGGATGCCAAGAATGACCACTACAACCATGATTTCGATCAAAGTGAAGCCGCGCATGGCCTGAGCTGAAATTGTATGTTTGGAATTCATAATGTTGCTAATCCGAACTGACTTGATGAGTATAGTTATCTGTCGCGAGCCCGGGGGCTTTTGTCTCGGTCCAATCATAACAGACACGGAGGCCAATTCGCTTGGCAATGGGCACTATCCGTAACGCATTTGTACCTACCCCTGCCCAATGGCTGGCGCTGGCTGTGGCTATGGTATGCCTAATGCTGCAAGCCGGTGGCGAAAGCGCACAGGAATTATTCCAGTTCCAGCGCCAGGGGCTTGCCCAGGGCCAGCTGTGGCGCCTGTTTAGCGGCCATTTTATTCATCTTGGCTGGTCACATGCGCTGATGAATATGGCCGCCCTGGGCTTGTTGGTCTACCTGCTGGCGGATGGCCTGGAAGCCTGGAGTCTTGTAGGGCTGATATTGGCCGCTTCGCTGGGGGTGGATATCGGGTTATGGTTTCTCCAGCCTGAGCTGCAGTGGTACGTGGGGCTCTCCGGCGTATTGCACGGATTGTTCGCAGGGCTGCTGGTACTTCAGTGGTATTGCCGGGCAGAGCGCTACCTCTGGCTCATGCTCCTGCTTTCAGTCAAACTTGTCTGGGAAGGCACGACGGGTCCGCTACCCATGACGGCGGACCTGGCAGGAGGCCCGGTAGTTACCGTCGCCCACCTTTATGGAGCGACGGGTGGCCTGCTTGGCGCGATATGCGTAATCCTTTTGAAGAGGGTCGCAAACGGCGCAACTGATAATAAAATTGATTAGATCGACGGACAGCTCTGGCGGAGCGGATTAAGGAGCAGTAATGGCACTAGCATTTGTATTTCCGGGACAGGGATCCCAGTCGATTGGGATGTTGTCCCAACTCGCAGAGCAGGATTCCAGCGTGTTGCAGACTTTCGATGAGGCCTCCCAGGTATTGGGTTATGACCTGTGGCG
>CAKZML010000163.1 GCA_937128475.1 uncultured Chromatiales bacterium | reverse complement strand
ATCAGCGGCATCGCCCTGAATCACACAGAGGGATTAAAACTTGATCAACGGCATGTGCAAGCAGGCTGGCTACTGGACTGGTATGGCATCGATGCACCCTCGGACGCATGGTCGGTACAGGTCAACGGAACCCGCATTATGCTGCTGGGCGATCATCTCTATGCCGACGACAAACTAATCGCCGCACCCTTCTCCGAATTACACGGAGCGGGCTGGAATGGGCAAATGATCGCGATCGCCGCTGGTGCCGAAATGCTACTGCTTACACCGGAACTGACCCTGGTAGAGCGAATGACCGTCTCGGAAGGACTACCTGCGGATATCCAGGCAGTCGGCAACGGCTTGGCAGATCGCATCGCGCTACGCACCCCGGACGGACTGTGGCTCACCGATAGACAACTGCTGGGCTGGGAACCTGCAGAAGAAGGCGCGGAAATTCAGTGGCTTCCGGCACCTGTACAGACGACTGAGAACATTGAAGGGATTCGCGAGCACTACCGTGGACGTATCCTGAACTGGGAGAGAGTGTTCCTGGATGTGCACAGCGGGAGAATACTTGGGTCCGCAGGACCAATCCTGATGGACCTGGTCGCATTGATGTTACTCGGACTTGCAGCAAGCGGTCTTTGGCTCTGGTCCCGCAGACTTCGGTAAAAGCTCCACTCGCTTTGATTCATAAAAAAGGGCCCGCTAATGCGGGCCCTTTTTCTTTACAGCTATTCGCACTCGAGCTCCAGGAGAAACCGGAGCCGGAACGCTATGTCAGCTAGGCTCTGCCCTGGGGCTTACGCCGTGAGGACTGGTTACGACCATTGCGACCGTGTCCGCCCGAACGCGGCTTCGAGCCGGGCCTGGGGCCTGCATGGCCGCGAGGCTGACGAGCCTTGAAGATGGGCTCGGCCTTGATACTGGGATCAGGTTCGAATCCGGGAATCACTTCTCTTGGGAGGTTGCGTTTAAGCAATCGTTCAATGCCACGCAAGAAGTCATTCTCATCAACGCAAACCAGTGAAATAGCTTCGCCCTCGGCGCCGGCTCGACCGGTACGTCCAATACGATGCACGTAATCTTCGGCAACGTTGGGCAGCTCAAAATTCACCACATGGGGAAGCATGTCGATATCCAACCCACGGGCAGCAATATCGGTGGCGACCAGGATCCTGACCTCTCCGTTCTTGAAGCCGGCCAGCGCCTTGGTACGCGCCGCCTGGCTCTTGTTGCCATGAATGGCGGCAGTAGTCAGTCCGTCTTGCTCCAACTGTTTGGCAAGGCGATTGGCGCCGTGTTTGGTGCGGGTAAAGACCAGCACTTGTCGCCAGTCACCTTCACTAATCAGGCTTGAAAGCAATTCACGCTTGCGGTCACGATCCACCGGGAAGATTCGCTGGGCAACCTTTTCCGCCGGTGTGTTCCTGCGAGCAACTTCAACGCTCGCCGGATTGGCCAGCAGGCCTTCGGCCAGGGTGCGAATCTCGTCGGTATAGGTTGCCGAGAACATCAGGTTCTGACGCTGCTTGGGCAGCACGGCAATCACCCGGCGAATGTCGCGGATAAAGCCCATGTCCAGCATGCGATCTGCTTCATCCAGGATAAGGGTTTCAACGCTGGAAAGATCCAGGCTGCCCTGTCCAAGGTGATCCAGCAACCGCCCGGGGGTGGCTACCAGGATGTCCACGCCCTTGCGAAGCATGGAAAACTGGGGATTGATGTTCACGCCGCCAAATATGACCGCAGAGGTTAAAGAAAGGTACTTGCCATAAATACGCACGCTCTCTTCCACCTGGGAAGCAAGCTCGCGAGTAGGGGTCAGGACCAGGGCGCGAATTGGTTTGCGGCCTTTCACCTTTTCGGGCGCAGGCCCGGTAGATAATCTCTGCAGCAAAGGCAGTGTAAAGGCTGCGGTCTTGCCGGTGCCGGTCTGGGCGCCAGCCAGCACATCGCGGCCCTGGAGAATGTAAGGAATAGCCTGTTTTTGTACAGGTGTAGGTACCGTGTAGCCCTCTTCGGACACAGCACGGAGCATATCGGCCGAAAGGCCGAGAGTTTCAAAAGACATCGAGTTGTTTACTCCTGGGATACCTGCAGGGTCAGTAAAGCCCCGTCCGGTCCAGGTAAAAATGGTGACAAAGCGTCAATAACGAGCCGCGAACGCGGTCATCGTACGGTCTGGCTACACCGGTGAGGAGCCAGAACAGCCGCGCAACTTAACAGAAGGA
>CAKZML010000162.1 GCA_937128475.1 uncultured Chromatiales bacterium | reverse complement strand
CGGATGGTGTTCCATCAGTGGATCCATCAACCCGATCTGGAGAGGGTTCCCGGCAGCTGGGCACGGCCGAGAGGAAACAAGGAAATCGGCACTAAATTTGGCCACACCCGGGCCTGGTGGCCGATGGCCGACGGGTGGTTGAGCTATCTGGCGCGCTGCCAGTACATGCTGCGCAAGGGCAAGTTTGTTGCTGATTTCGCCTACCTTCAGGATCAGCGTATTCCGTCGTATGTGGTCAGTCGTCCGGGGGAAACGCCCCGCTGCCCTCCCGGCTACGACTACGACGCACTCCACGCGGAAGTGCTGTTGCAAGCTACGTCAAAAGGGGGACAACTCCAGCTGGAAAGCGGCATGAGCTACCGCTACCTCGTGCTTCCACTGGATGCGATCCTCACGCCTGCGACTCGCAAGAAGATCAACGAGCTCGCCGAGGCCGGCGTGCAAGTCATTGGGCCAGGCTACCGCAAGGGCACGTTGGAAGACATCCTCCGCGCGGATGGACTGGTTCCGGCTATCGAGTTTCGCAATGCATCGCCCAAGGCTCGTTTTGAGAAGATTCATCGTCGCGATGGGGAGGCCGAGATTTTCTTTATCAGCAATCAAGCCGTCGAAGAGAGCCATGCCGATGTCATCTTCCGCGTTACAGGAAAGCAGCCCGAACTTTGGAACCCGGTAACGGGCGAAATGCGAGAGCTACCAGAGTGGCGTGAGGAAAACGGACGCACGGTGGTGCCCATGACCTTTGCGGCAAAGGAGAGCTGTTTCGTGGTGTTCCGAGAGCAGGTTCAAGCCAGCAAAACGCATGGCGCGAAAAACTTTCCCGAGCTTACCTCGCTCAAAACGCTTAGCGGACCTTGGCAGGTTGCGTTCGATCCTAAATGGGGTGGTCCCGAATCGATCGTCTTTGATAAACTGGTCGATTGGACCCAGCGGCCTGAATCAGGCATACGCTACTACAGTGGTACCGCCACGTATCGAAAGACCTTTGACCTGCCTGTTTCGACTTCCGAACAGCCTGTTTACCTCGACCTCGGAAAGCTGAGTTGCATCGCCCGAGTAAGGTTGAATGGCAAGGATCTCGGTGTCGTCTGGACGGCTCCCTGGCGTATTGAAATTACGGATACCGTCCGGCCCGAGGGAAATCAGCTCGAAATCGAAGTCGCAAACCACTGGCTCAACCGTATTATCGGCGACGAGAAACTCGCGCCTGAAGAGCGTTTCACTCAAACGAACGTGAAATCCAAAAACTCCAAACTCCAGCCGGCTGGTCTCCTCGGCCCTGTATCTTTATTAATTGAGAAGGATTAGGCCTAACTAAAATGGAATTCATCCAATCAAACTAAGAAATAAATAGAAAAAATGAGAGTACAGTTCAAAATAACTTCAAAAAACAAGGCGTCACGTTTAATTCGCCACAGAGGGAATAGTCAGCTCTTTCTGCTGCTTGTTGCTCTGTTTGTTTTTACATCTCAAGTAGATGCGGGGCTTAAGATCTACTACATCCGGCATGCGCAGGGTGGACATAATGCAGTGAAATCCTGGAAAAAGAAAGGAGTCCCGCAGACTGAATGGCCGTCTTATGTGGGGAACCCTAACATTTTTACGCCTAAAGGAAAGCAGCAAGTGACTGCCGCCACAGAGAAACTCAAAGCATACCAATTCGATTTTATCGCAAGCAGTCCCATGTGGAGAGCGCGTAACACGATCCTGCCTTACCTGAAAGTGACTCAGCGTAAAGCTGAAGTCTGGCCTGAACTGCGAGAGGGGAAAGGGAGTGGCTCCATCTTGTCTAACGATATACCGGTCCTTCAGAATGAAATCCTCAATCTGGGAGAGGCCATCGTCCTGCCCGAAGAGGAGCGGCCATTTTTTATGCTGCGCGATGATGCTAAAAATAACTACAGCCGTTATCCTGAAAAATGTAGTCGCATGGTCAGAGCGGCGTATATGAAGCATGCGTTATTGAGTGCGACCAAAATGATTGAAAAGCGTTTTGGAGGCACCGATCAAACAATCCTCCTGGCAGGCCATCATACTTCCGGCGTTTCGCTGTTGAATCTACTCCTCCAAGATGAGCCGAGTGCTATAAAAGGGTTGAAAAATACAGGAATTTGGATGGTCGAACAACAAGAGGACGGATCCTATCAATTAAAGATCTATAATGGTAAAGCCTACTCGGAGCCGTAAAAAATTGGATGTGAAAACAGTAAAAATGG
>CAKZML010000161.1 GCA_937128475.1 uncultured Chromatiales bacterium | reverse complement strand
CCCGCTGGTGCAGCAGGGCCCCAGGGTCCGGCTGGCAATGATGGAGTGGGCGCTCCGGTTTTCGATTTATCGAACCCCTCCGATGTTGCTGACATGATTGCAGACGGTAACCGCCTGGTTGTCGAAATCACTGGCGCCACTATTGCCAGTCCGCCCGTGATTAATTTCACTGTGGCAGATTCCAAAGGCGTGCCGGTTGTTGGCATCGACGGGAGCAGCACGCGCTACACGCTGGTCAAACTGGTCCCCGGTACCGGTAATCGCTTCGGCTACTGGCAAAGTTACATCAACCAGTTTGAAACTGCCGATGGCGGCGGTGAAGAGGTGCTTGAAAAGGCCCTGCAGGCCACCTACGAGCGCGGCTCAGCTGATCGCTTCGTGGACAACGGCGACGGTTCGTACACCTATACCTACGAGACCGACCCGATGTCAGTGACTGATCCAGTCGCGGTTGCCTATGACCCCAACCTGACCCACCGGGTGGCGATGCAGTTCGACGGTATTGACAACGCGATCCTGCCGTTTAACCCGTCCTTCGATTTCGTTCCCAGTGGCGGTTCCATCCAGACCCGCAAGATCGTCGAGACCGCGACCTGCAACAGTTGCCACGATGCCCTGACAATTCATGGCCGTCGCAACGAAGTCGATTACTGCGTTACCTGCCACAACCCCGGCAGCCGTGACCAGGACACCGGCGCCCTGGTCGAGATGTCCCACCTGGTTCACTCTATCCATGGCGCGCAGATGCGCCTGGAACTGGGCGCCACGGAATCCTGTGCTACTAATGGTGGTATCGCCTTTAACGACCACGGTCACTGGTTCTGCACCGACACTGGCGATTCTTCGGGCGTAGCAATTGACTTCGATGTTGAACTGTATGCCTATAAGGTCGTTGGCTACCGTGAAAGCCTGCATGACTATAGCCATGTGGCCTATCCCCAGGAATTGGTGTACTGCGAAACCTGCCATACCGCTTCAGCTGAAACCCCTGATGGCGACATGTGGCTGACCAACATCACTGCAGAATCTTGCGGTGGTTGCCACGCTAACTTGCTGGTGACTGATACGCCTGATCCTGTAACCGGTTTGTCGACCTACGGCATCCGGCACGATCTGGACAGTGGAGCCTTTACCGCCCGCAACGGAGAATGCATAACCTGCCACACTGGCGCTGCTGTTCCCCTGGGCTTTGAGGCTCACAGTGCAATCGCTGGTTCAGACAGGGTGCGCAACGAGTTGGGTGAAAACTACCAGGCTGAAATCGTGGCTGCCGACTTCGTCGCCTCTCCGCCGACGGTAGATGTGAAGATCACCAACCTGACCACCGGTGCCAATGATCTGTTCGCAGACGCCGAGTACACCGCTGGCCGCCAGACCGTTTACCTGGGCTGGAGCACGGATGACTTCTACAACGGTGACGAGGACGGAAACGTAAGCTTCCCCTCTGCTTCCCGCCAGGGTTACTCCTTCCAGCTTCGACTCGATCAAGTTGCGGTTACTCCGACTCAAAATAGCGATGGCAGCTTCACCATTCCCCTGGTTGATCTGCCTGCTGCGATGAGTGGCGACCCGATGATCTCCTTCGACGCCCGTATGGACGTTGGCGGTGAGCGCGCCTATGCCGAGTCCGCAGTATTCTTCCCGGGTTCGGAAAGAGTCCTGGCTGTGGACGAAGCCAAGTGCAACAACTGCCATAAAGTGATTAACAATCATGGCGGTCGTGGCCATAACAACCTGTTGGTATGCCTGAATTGCCATAACAACGAATTGGCAACCACCTGGGATGCTGACGGCGA
>CAKZML010000160.1 GCA_937128475.1 uncultured Chromatiales bacterium | reverse complement strand
CATGGCCGGATGGTTGCGGCGCAGGTCTGCCGCTTCCAGGGTGTTCATCATCAACATTGCCACGGTCATCGGGCCTACACCGCCGGGTACCGGGGTAATCATTGAGGCTCTCTCCGCAGCCGCTTCAAATTCCACATCGCCACGCAGCTTGCCTTCTTCATCCCGGCTAAGACCCACGTCGATGACCACCGCGCCAGGCTTGATCCACTCGCCGCGCACCAGGCCTGCCTTGCCGGCAGCGGCCACCACGATATCTGCCCGACCTACATGTTCTGCCAGGTCGGTGGTAAAGCGATGGGTGACCGAGACGGTTGCGCCGTGCAGCAGCAATTCCATAGTCATGGGCCGTCCCACGATGTTTGAGGCACCCACCACCACCGCGTGCTGACCTTTCACGTCGATGCCGTAGTGATTAAACAGTTCCATCACCCCATAGGGCGTGCACGAACGCAGCCGCGGAAGCCGCTGGGCAAGGCGTCCAACGTTGTACGGATGGAATCCATCCACGTCCTTGTCCGGGTTGATCCGCTCGATGACCTTGCTGGTTTCCATGTGCGGGGGCAGGGGCAGTTGCACCAGGATGCCATCCACACTGTCGTCGTTATTCAGCGCATCGATCAGGTCCAGCAGCTCGTCTTCGCTGGTGGAGGCGGGCAAATCATGCTCCACGGAGCGGATGCCGGTCTGGGCGCAGGCCTTGCGCTTGGTGCGCACATAGACCTGGGATGCCGGGTCGGCACCCACCAGGACAACTGCCAACCCGGGAGGGTTGTGGCCCTCGGCCAGGGACTTCTCGATCCGGGTCTTTACCTTCTCGCGTATCTTGGCGGCGACTTTTTTACCATCAATAATCTGTGCGGGCATAATCTACGTAACACCTCGTTAAACCGAGGCGTATTGTCGCATGGCCTTCCACGGGGCAACAAGATTAGTATGGATTGACGGTATTTTTGAGATTCATGCTTGCGCATCCCGCATGGGTTGCCTAGAATTGCCGTCCCGATTAGGGCTGACCGTGGCCTTGGGGTAAACGGCAGAAGGCTTTCGGGCTTTCGCAGATCGGGGCATGGCGCAGTCTGGTAGCGCATCTGCTTTGGGAGCAGAGGGTCGGCGGTTCGAATCCGTCTGCCCCGACCAACATCCCGTTTACGTGGAACGCGGTCAGGCTGGTGTACAACGCGCCTGTAGCTCAACCGGATAGAGCAACGGCCTTCTAAGCCGTAGGTTGCAGGTTCGAGTCCTGCCAGGCGCGCCACTTGCGCTGGCTGGAATGATAAAGAAGTAACGCTATGGTGGGCGTAGCTCAGTTGGTAGAGCTCCGGATTGTGATTCCGGCGGTCGTGGGTTCGAGCCCCATCGTCCACCCCACTTCTTTCTCGCGATCTTTCGCGGTGAAAGGGGTACAGCCAGGGAAACATTTCTGGCACAATTCGCATTCCTCAGTGGGGCGTTAGCTCAATTGGCAGAGCAATGGACTCTTAATCCACAGGTTGAAGGTTCGATTCCTTCACGCCCCACCACTTTTCGATGTAAGACAGCGGCCTAATTGGCCGCTGTTTTCGTTTGTGCTGCAGCTAATTGACCATCAGGGCGTCCTGATGGTGCCGGCGTTGCCCAGACGGAATTCGCCATAACAAGGCACCGGACCTGGTGTCTGTAACCGGGTGTGATTTCTAGATCGGCAAGCCGGTGAATCCGGCCACCTTTATCCAGGAACGTGTCCGGCGACTGTAGAGCTTTGTAGTTCTACAAAGAATTGTTGTCCAGCACCGCCATGTCCACCCGGGTCGATTCATCCACCTGGGTCCAGGCGAAGATCAGCTTTCCATCCATCATGACCATTTGCGGTACGCCGGAGCCACGGGTCTTGGAGACTTCCGCGATGCTGACGGCTTCCCCAGTGCTGACTCCGTCAGTGATGCGTATTGCCTTCAGGGCAGCGCCTTTGCCAACTCTGTCGATCCAGCTCACGGCGATGTCCTTATCATTCAGCCAGGCAACGTCCACCCGGCCCAGGGCAGCTTCTGCATCCACGATAATCGGTGCGGAAAAGCTACGACCGCCATCCCGGGAGATCGCTGTCTTGACCTGTCCGGTATGTGTTGCGCCACTGAACCATGCGATGGCAACCTGCTCGCCATTGGCCGCCAGGGCCGGTCCGTTCACCGGGCAGCCAGTGATGTGCCAATGCTCATCATCCACCAGTAGCGGATCCGACCAACTGTTGCCGTCGAAACGACGCACTTCGATGTCGCGCATTTCCTCTTCGGATCGGTCCCGGTAGGCGAGTACCAGGCTATCGCCGACTCGCGCCACATCTGTCGGGCAGCAGTCGCAGGTGAGTTCATCCACCAGGCCTTCTTGCACAGCCTGTCCCTGCTCGTCGAACACGCCAAAGCGCAGGGTCATTCCGCCAGCGCCATGTCCCTCGTGGTCGTGGCTGCTGCCGCCGGTTTCCCGACCATCCAGCCAGACCGCACCGGCGTGATCACCCCAGCCAAACAATGAGACAAAGCCATGTTCGCTGGCCGTGCCATCGTTGTGGGCAATGAACGGTTCGCTCCATGTGCTGCCGTCCCCGGATTGGCTCAGCCACACGTCGTAGGCATAGGGGCCGCCTTCGCGCTTGACCAACCAATGGGCGGTCAGCCGTCCGTCACCCATGGGTTCCACCGAGGGGAAATCCGCCCAGTTTACAAACCAGTTGTCGCCCTGGGCGACCCGTTGTGGTGCCGACCAGTTGCCATCAACCAGGCGCGCGTAGTCCAGGGAAGCCTGACCGGATTCCTTGTCCGAGGTCTGCCAGCTCAGGATCAGGGATCCGTCTGCATCCAGGGCCAGGTGGGGTTCCGCAGAGCCAGGTCCGGCAGGGGATGCCAGGGCTATTACTCCCCCGGGCTGCGGGGCAGCCACCGGCTTGTCTTGCTCACAACCGGCCAGGGCCAGTGAGGCTGCACCGACCAGTGCGGCGATAATTACGTATTTCCCGGGGAACCGGCTTCGGGTTCCAATTGCCTTATAA
>CAKZML010000159.1 GCA_937128475.1 uncultured Chromatiales bacterium | reverse complement strand
GTGACAGCACCGGCATCCCAGCCTTGCGCAGGGGGCTGATATCAGCGCCGCCGCCCGCGGTGTTGCTGCCGGGCTCAATCCCCATGTCGGCCAGCATGGCCTGCATGGCTTCAACCTTGTACAGGGACTCGGGAGCCACCTGGGAGCCTAGTTCATAGACTGCGCCGGGTCCAAAATCGGCTTCGATACCGATGATGTGCTTCTCCACATCGGCCAGGCGCCCATATTCCTTGGCGCCGCTGAGGCCAAATTCCTCATTGGCGAACAACACCACGCGAATGGTTCGTTTCGGGCGTTTGCCCGAGAGCAGGATCTGTCGGGCGGCTTCCATGGTGATGGCCACGCCGGCGCCGTCATCAATGGCGCCAGTGCCCAGGTCCCAGGAATCCAGGTGTCCACCGATGATGACGATCTCATCCGGCAGATCACTGCCAGGGATTTCGCCGATTACGTTGGCCGAACGGGCAGGGTCCAGGTGGCGGGCGCTCAGCGCAATGCGCAGTGATACCGGCTGTCCCTGGCTTAGCTGGTACTCCAGGATGTCCGAATCCGGGTTGGACAGGGCAACCGCAGGGATACGCGGCTGTGCCGGGTCGTAGCGCATGGCGCCGGTATGGCCGATGCGGTTGTTGTCGGTGCCTACCGAACGGATGACCAGGGCCCGGGCGCCCAGGCTGGCGGCAATGGATGCGCCGCTACCGCGTTTTGCCACGGCCGGGCCGTAGCCGGAGCCGTCTTTATGGCGCTCCATGCGTCCGGGCAGAAAGACAATGGTGCCTTCGACCTGTGAGGCCGACAGCTTGGCCAGTTCTTCCAGGTTCTGGACCATCAAAACGGGTGCTTCGATGCCTTCTTCACCTGTGCCCACGCTGCCTCCCAGGGCTACCGCGACCAGCGGCTGGGGGTGAGGGCTGGTTATCTGCACGCTGAGTTGCCCGCGTTCCCAATGGGGTACGGTGACATCCTGGGCGCGCACATTTTCAAAACCCAGTTCCTGCATTTTGAGCATGGCCCAGGCCACGGCCGCCTGGTCACCGGGGGAGCCGGCCAGGCGTGGACCCACTTCCTGGGTCAGGCTTTCCAGGATGTCCCATGCGTTTGAGTTCTGCATGGCGACGTCTCGCAGGCTCACCGATTGTTTTACAAGATCGGTATCCACGCTGGCAGTGTTCTCGGTGGCGTGAAGGGCGATGGCGGGCAGACAGAGCAGCGCGATGGCTGGCAAAAGACGTGACATGAGTGGTTAACCTGGCTGGAGATTGAGGAATTTCGCGTCGCGAATTCCATTAAAAAACCGACTGGCGGATTGTAGGCCAGTAATCTGTCTCTGTCAGGTGACTTTTAACCCTGATAGCCCCTTCAGCGAATACTGTTTTGCAGTACAATCGGTCCTTTTCCGCGGAACGAAACTCATGGCGAAGTATAAAAAGGGCAAGGGTAAGCAGCAGGGGCCGAGTATGGCCCAGAAGGCGGATCGCCATGTTCTCTACGAGGCCTCTGTGCAAGCGGTGGATCACGAGGTGGAATTTCTCAGTGATACCTACTTTGCCTTGCGCGGACGGCGCCCCCGGACCCTGCGGGAAGATTTTTGCGGCACCACCAATGCAGCCTGCGAGTGGGTGCGGGAGCACAAGGACAACTGGGCGATTGGCGTGGACCTGGACCCGGAAGTGCTGGAATGGGGTCGGACCCATCACATTGCCAGCCTGGATCCGGACCAGAGGAAGCGCTTGCAGGTGATCCAGGCCAACGTGCTGGAGGTGGAGACGCCTCCGGTTGACCTGGTTGTGGCGTTCAACTTCAGCTACTGGATCTTCAAGACCCGTGAGGTACTTGGAAGCTATTTCCGCCAGGCCCACAAGGCCCTCAAGGAAGATGGCATCTTTTGCCTGGACATCTACGGTGGCCCTGAAGCTCATGAAGAGCGCGAAGAAGAGACTGAGTATGACGATTTCACCTATGTCTGGGACCAGTCACGGGTAGATCCGGTGACCGGGCGCAGCCTGTGCTACATCCATTTCAAGTTCCCTGACAAGTCAGAGATGAAAGAGGCCTTCGCCTACGACTGGCGTCTGTGGAGCATTCCCGAGGTTCGTGAATTGTTGTCTGAAGCCGGTTTCTCCAAGACGACGGTCTACTGGCAGGGTACCGATGAGGATGGCGACGCGGATGACGTATTTGAGCCGGTGGAAGAGGGTGACGCCGATCCGGCCTGGATCGCCTATATCGTTGCCGAACGATAGATCGACCAATACGAAGGTCGTAGCTTTCAGGCTTGTTAGTGTGGAGAAAGGCCTGTAAGTATTGCTCCTATGTTGTCGTACTGCCGGTGCGCTTTATAATGCCCTGAGCAGGAACTAAACCCTGGCCCTTTGGCCGCAACGCAGTTGTCCAAGAGCATCATGGTTAAAGAGATCGAGCTTGCCATCCTTTTTGCCGACGTGGTTGGCAGTACCCAGCTGTACGAGTCCCTGGGGGACGAGCGTGCTCGTGAAACCGTTGCTTTGTGTATTGATGTTATGCGCAAGGCTACCGAGAAGAACAACGGTACGGTGATCAAGACTATGGGTGACGAGGTCATGGCGACTTTCCCCACCCCTGATGATGCCCTCAACGCCGGCGCCCTGATGTTGCGGCGGGTGGAGGAGAGTTCAGAGCTATTGGTCGGGGGTGACCAGGTGAAGGTCCGGATTGGCTGTCACTATGGCCCCGTGGTGCTGGAAAACCGGGACATTTTCGGGTCAGCCGTTCACACGGCAAATCGCATGACCAGCCAGGCCAAGGGTGGCCAGATTCTCACCACATCGGGAACCGTGAACCGGCTTAGCCCGGAATGGCGGGCGGCGGTGCGTCAGATTGATATCGCCCACCTGCGTGGCCGGTCCGATGAGATGGCGCTGTTCGAAGTGCTTTGGCAGTCCGAAGACGTGACCAGCATGCTGCCGAGTCTCAAGATGGAAGATTTGAAGCCTGGTTCCAGCACCCAGTTGATCCTGGACTTCGATGGTCATGAATACATCATGGATGAAACCAATGATGGATTGACCATGGGCAGGGCTGATGGCAACGGCCTGGTGGTCAAGGGCAACCTGATTTCGCGGCAACACGCGCGTATTGAGTTGCGGAAGAGTCATTTCGTACTGATCGATCAGAGTACCAACGGTACTTTTGTGGCCGTTGACGGCGAGCCCGAGGAGTACTTCGTCAGAAGGGATTCGATGCACCTGCATGGCTCTGGCGCCATCAGTCTGGGCAAGAAGGCCGAAGCGGCCAAGGGACGTCTTGTAAAATTCCGCCTGGAAAAACTGCAGAACCCGCCAGAAGAAACCAAATAACTCAGTCTCAACTGGCGGGTCCGCCAGATTTTTACCTATCGGTAAGTTTGCTCTCGATCTCGGTACGTAGCTCAAGCAGGCGCTTGGGCAGGCGGTCACCGTAGGTCTTCAGATCGCCGGCAATCTCGTCAAACTCGATGCGCCACTGGGTGTGATTAACCTTCAACAGCCGGTCCATCGTGCCCTCGGGCAGGTTCAGGTCATCAGTGTCCAGGTCCTTGGCGTGGGGCAGGTAGCCTATTGGTGTTTCATTAGCGCCGACACGGTTCTCGCAGCGTTCGATGATCCACTCCAGAACCCGCATGTTGTCGCCAAATCCGGGCCACAGGAACTTGCCTTGGTCGTCGCGACGGAACCAGTTCACGTGGAAGATCTCGGGCAGATTGTCACTGCGCTTGTCGAAGCTCAGCCAATGGGTGAAGTAATCGGCAAAGTTATAACCGCAGAAGGGCTTCATGGCCATGGGATCCCGGCGAACCACACCGGTCTTGCCGGTAGCTGCAGCGGTGGTCTCGGAGGCCACGCTGGAGCCAATCAGAACACCGTGTTCCCAGCTCTTGGCCTGGTAGACCAGGGGAGCCAGTGCGGCCCGGCGTCCACCAAATACAATTGCGGAAATCGGCACGCCCTCAGGATGCTCGGCCTGTTCGGCGTAGCTGGGGTTCTGCCTGGCTGCTACGGTGAATCGGGCATTGGGATGTGCGGCTGATCCGCCTTCCACGCTGTAGGGGTTGCCGCGCCAGTCGTAAGCGGGTTCACCCTCTTCCATGCCTTCCCACCAGGGCTGGTTGTGAGTATCAACCGCCACGTTGGTGAAAATGGTGTCGTGGGTGATCATCTCGTAAGCATTGCGGTTGGTGGTGGGGTTGGTGCCCGGTACCACGCCGAAGTAACCGGCTTCCGGGTTGATGGCCCAAAGACGTCCGTCTTCGCCTATGTACATCCAGGCAATGTCATCACCCACGGTGCTGATCTTCCAGCCCTTGTACTTCTCGGGGGGAATCAACATGGCCAGGTTGGTCTTGCCGCAGGCGGAGGGGAACGCGCAGGCCAGGTAATGCTTTTCGCCCTTGGGCGATTCCAGGCCGACGATCAGCATGTGTTCTGCCAACCAGCCTTCCTGGCGTGCCTGGTAGGAACCAATGCGCAGAGCGTGACACTTCTTGCCCAGCAGGGCGTTGCCGCCGTAACCGGAGCCAATGCTCTTGATGGTCAGTTCATCGGGGAAGTGCATGATCAGGCGGCGTTCGGGGTCCAGGTCGCCAGTGGAATGCAGACCTTTGACGAACGCGTCACCATTTTCGATGCGCGCCAGGGCAGCACTGCCCATACGCGTCATCAACTTCATGTTGGCAACTACATAGGGGCTGTCGCTGATCTCAACGCCGCAGCGGGCGTGAGGCGACTCGATGGGACCCATGCAGTAAGGAATTACATACAGGGTGCGACCCTTCATGCAACCGGCGAACAGGGCATCGATCTTCTCGTGGGCGTCGGCGGGCTCCATCCAATGGTTATTGGGGCCGGCGTCATCGCGTTCCTTGGTGCACACGAAGGTGAGGTGTTCCACCCGGGCTACGTCTGAGGGGTCGGAGCGATGCAGGTAGCAATTGGGGAAGGTTTCCTGGTTCAGGGTCTTCAGGACGCCAGTGTCCACCATCATTTCGATCAGTGAGTCGTATTCTTCCTCACTACCGGTACACCAGTGAATATTATCGGGAAGGGTATGGGCCGCAATGGACTCCACCCATTTCTTCAATTCTGGGTTGCTCGTCATGTGTTGTATTACCTGCTCTGTAACCGCGGGGACCTCCCGCCGGACGGGGGCGGGGTGAAAACGCTCAAGTATACCGGGAGATTGCCGGATTTTCACTTTCGAGGAGGCAGGAAGGGGTGGGGCATAAAAAAAGGCCCCGCATAGCGGGGCCAAAGACTAAGGAGGGAGTCAAACTGGTGTGTAAATTCAGGCTGCCTTAGCGGCGATTGCCTTCTTTACTGCAGGCTTCTTGGCCACTGATTTCTTGGCAGAAGCTTTGCGAACTGCGGCCTTCTTGGCCGGTGCCTTGCGAACGGCCTTCTTGGCTACTGCCTTGCGGGCAGAGGCCTTCTTGGCGCGTTTGGGCTTGGCGGCGGGCTGGAATATTGAAACCACGCCATCACGGGTTTCTTTAACCAGGCCGATGGTATCCTTGGCATTCTTGGCGATCCGGTCGCGGGTCATGGGGAGCAGGGTGACCTGGTCCTTTACCAGCTTGCGGAACGACGGGGCATTGGCTGCGGTGCTGAGGCGCTTGGCGCCTTCGTCAAAGCTGCTTTCAACAAACTTCAGCTGCAACTTGATGAGCTTTTCCACGTAGCGGAAAGCGATTTCGTTGAGCTTCAGGCCACGCTGGCCGATTTCATGCACGGTGCCTTTGGCGCCTTTCACTTTACCCGCGACGTCCTTGGTGGCGTTGCGTACTTCTGTGACGGTGCCGCCGGTCAGGTCCTTGGCACGAACAACTACGTTGTCTACAAAATTCTGAATCTGAGCGTCCATCATTTTCTCCGTAAATGTGCAAGTTGTTGCACTGCAATATGTTGTTGCGTTGCAGCATACGACCACCGCATAGGCCTGTCAACCGTGTAATACCGAAAATATTTAGAGTCAGACTCTCTACAGGTGATAGGCTGACCTGTGACCCGGATTTGTATCCCAGTCTGGCTGTAGGTAAGTATTGTAACTATCTGTATTTACTAAAAATAATATCTTATGCAAATTAAGAATCAGACTCTGAATAGAATGGCCTTTTGGTGGCTGTGTGGGATCTTGGCTGGCTGTTTTGGTCCGCTCCAGGCCGAAGATCTGGTGTCCGAGGGGCCGGTTGCGCTGGAATTGCTCGTCGAGGCGGATGAGGGTAGCTGGCGTCCGGTGCTGCTGGATACGATCCGGCAGGCCCCACCAGGGCGCCTGGTCATGGTCAGTGTTCTGTTCAGGGTTCCGGAGGAGCCCGGGCCGGACCCGCAAATGCTGACTCTTGCGGTTCCTGACTGGCTGGATTACCAACTGGGTAGCGCCGTGGGGCCAGGTAGTCAGGCCTTGCTTTCCTTCAATAACGCACTGAGTTTCGGGACGGACCCCGGCCTCAAGCGTTCCAGTGAGTACGCCGGGGCCAGGGCCAGTCATATTCGCTGGATTTTCACCCGGCGGCTGTCCCCCGGTGCCCAGGGGCAGGTGCGGTACCGGGGAATCAGGCGTCCGGATTCCGAGGCTGATCAGCCTGCTCAGCCCAGCGAAGACGGCGCTGCTGAACAAAGTAGTGCCAATTAGTCCCGATAACCTCACCTAATGGGGTCGCAGATTCAGTGGCGCGAGGTCATAATGCGGCAGCGCCACTCTCGGGATGGAAATGGAAACCCTGGACGACATTTTTAGCGGCACCGGAGCCTTGTCCCGGGTCGTGGACGGATATCAGCCTCGTCAACAGCAACTGGATATGGCCGTGGCAGTGACCCACGCTATTGAAAGTGGTGAGCACCTTGTAGTCGAGGCCGGCACCGGTATTGGCAAGACCTTTGCCTACCTGGTTCCCGCCTTGTTGTCCGGGCAGCGAGTAGTTGTTTCCACCGGGACCCGGACCTTGCAGGACCAGCTGTTTCACCGGGATTTGCCGGTTATCAGCCGGGCCATTGGCCGCCCGGTATCAGTTGCCTTGCTCAAAGGCCGCGCCAACTATCTGTGCCTGTACCGGCTGGAGCAGGCGATCGCGGAGAATACCCGTCCCGGCGCCGCCCATCGTAAAGAGGTCGAGTTGATCAAGGGCTGGTCCGGGCAAACACGGGGCGGAGACGTGGCCGAACTGGACCAGGTGAGTGAGCAGTCAGCGGTTTGGCCCAGGGTGACCTCCAACGCCGAGAATTGCCTGGGCAACCGCTGTCCTGATTACGACCGCTGTCACGTGGTGCGCGCCCGCAGGGCGGCCCAGGAAGCGGACGTGGTGATTGTTAATCATCATCTGCTGTTAGCCGACCTGGCGCTCAAAGAAGAAGGATTCGGGGAATTGCTGCCGGGCGCGGACACGGTGATCGTGGATGAGGCCCACCAGTTGCCAGAAGTGGCAGCCCAGTTTTTTGGGGAATCGGTGAGCAGTCGCCAACTGCTGGCCCTGGCCCATGATGCAATGGTCGAAACCATGGGCACCCTGGGTAATCGATCGGTGCCTGAAAGTGAAATTGCCGGGCTTGAGCGATCCATCCGGGAACTGCGCCTGGAGCTGGGAACCGAAATGGGTCGACTTGACTGGGAGCAGGCCACGGCAAATGCGGATGCCCTGGACGAGGTCGCCCTTAGCCTGGAAGCCCTGGAGAAGGCTCTGGTGGCGGTGGAGGAAAGCGGTCCCGGGCTGTCCCAGCTGTGCCAGCGGGTCAGGGTTTCCCTGGAAAGGTGGGATCGACTGACGGCAACGGATTACACGGACGGCCTGCGCTGGTGGGAACTCAGCGCCAGGGGCTTCATCCTGCGCATGACACCCTTTGATGTGTCGGCGACCCTGTCGCGACATATCGAAAGCTGCCTGAGTAACTGGATATTCACCTCGGCCACCCTGGCGGTGGGGAAGAGCTTCAGTCACTTCATTCAGCGGGTAGGGCTGGAGTCGCCCACCACGTTGAAAGTGGACAGTCCGTTCGACTTCACCCGCCAGGCCATGTTGTATCTTCCAAAGGGTTTACCGGCCCCCAGTAGCTACGACTACACCCGCAAGGTTATGGAGACCGCGGAGCCCTTGCTGAAAGCCAGTGGCGGCCGGGCTTTCCTGTTGTTCACCAGTCACCGGGCCCTGCGCGAGGCGGTGGACTGGTGGGAGCGAAATGAGCTCATGCCCGAGGTGCCGGTACTGGTGCAGGGCACCTTGCCCCGGGACCAGTTGTTGGAACGGTTCAGAACCCTGGGCAACGCCGTGCTGTTTGGTACTGCCAGTTTCTGGGAAGGCGTGGACGTGCGTGGCGAGGCCCTGAGCGTGGTGGTGATAGAGAAATTACCGTTCGCTTCTCCCGGGGACCCGGTGACCCGGGCCCGGATCCAGTCCATAGAAAGCGCCGGAGGAAATGCCTTCCGTGAACACCAGTTACCCCAGGCAGTGATCTCCCTCAAGCAGGGTGTGGGTCGCTTGATTCGTGATGTGGAGGATACCGGGGTGGTTATGATTTGCGATCCCCGCGTCACGGGTAAAGGATACGGTAAAGTATTCCTGTCCAGCCTGCCGGACATGCCACGTACCGGCGAGCTGCAGGAGGTTATCGAATTCCTGTCTAGCCATGATGCTGTAGAGGAGCATGAATGAGTATCAAGATCCTGGCACTGGATACTGCCACCGAGGCTTGTTCGGCAGCACTGCTAATCGGTGACGAGCTGCTCGAGCGATACCAGGTCGCACCCAGGGAACACACCCAATTGTTGATGCCCATGGTGGACTCCCTGATGGATGAGGCCGGTCTGGATATGCAGGACCTGGACGCCATCGCATTTGGCCGGGGACCCGGGTCGTTCACTGGCCTGAGGATTGCTACCGGCGTGACCCAGGGTCTGGCCCTGGGAGCCGAACTGCCCGTATTGCCGGTGTCTGACCTGGCAGCGCTGGCGCTGCAGGCCCACAGGCAGTTAGGTTGGGAAGAGTTGCTGGTCTGCCAGGATGCGCGGCTCAAGGAGTTCTTTATCGGGGCTTTCCGGATTGGTGCGGAGGGTCCCGAAGAGACCCTGAGCGAAGCCCTGGTGGACGCGTCCGAACTGGCCGTGCTGGCAAAAGGATTCAGTCATGGGGTGGGATCGGGTTGGACCACTCCCGGGGGTAAGCAGGCAATGCCCGAAGGACTTGTCTTCGATTCCTCGGTGTATTTACCCCGGGCGGCGGATATCGCCCGGCTCGGGAAGTTGGCATTTTCTCGGGGTCAGTCGGTGCCGGTTGAGCAAGCCCTGCCGGTTTACCTGCGTGACCAGGTGGCGAAAAAACCGGGTCAGTGAGTGTCGGCTGCCCTTTAATTCCCAGGGTTCACAAATCTGTAACACTGCGTTGATTTAATTGGCATCCCCCTTGATGATGGTGGGGCTCCGACACCGGAACAGCACATGAGCTCAAAACGAATTCTCATCGTAGAAGACGAGGCGCCCATCCGGGAGATGGTGGCGTTTGGATTGAAGCGCGCCGGTTTCACAGTGCTGGAGGCGGGCAGCGGAATTGAAGCTCATGCCTTGATTTCTGATTCTCTTCCAGACCTGATCCTGATGGATTGGATGCTGCCGGATTTCAGTGGCGTGGAATTGACCCGCCGGATCAAGCGAGAGGAACTGACCCGGAATATTCCGGTGATCATGCTTACCGCCCGGGCAGAGGAACAGGACAAGGTGACCGGTCTCGACAGCGGGGCAGATGATTACCTTACCAAGCCTTTTTCAACCAGGGAGCTGCACGCGCGAATTAATGCGGTGCTAAGGCGCAGTGCGCCAGTTGAGCAAACCGAGGTGTTGAAGGTGAAAGGTCTCCAGGTTGATGTCGTGGGTCACCGGGTGATGGCGGGCGATAAAGAAATTCACCTTGGGCCGACCGAGTACAAACTGTTGAGCTTCTTCATGACTCACCGCGACCGGGTCTACAGCCGCAGCCAGCTGTTGGACCAGGTTTGGGGTGCGAATGTGTATGTAGAAGAGCGGACGGTTGATGTGCATATACGTCGCTTGCGCAAGGCGCTGGAGGACTTCGAGTTGGATGGTTATATCCAGACAGTCCGCGGCGCCGGCTACCGTTTTTCCGCATCCGGGGAATAGCTATTGGATAACACCACCTACAAGGCCCTTGCCCGATTTGCCTTTTTGATGACAGTGGCCGGCTTGATTGGTTTTCTGCAGGGGAACATGGAGCTTTATCTATTGCTGGCCATAGGTGGCTTCCTGGTCTGGCACCTGTGGAACCTGTCCCGGGTCGAGGCATGGATCAAGGCGGGAGCCCGGGAAGATGTCCCTGATCTGCCCGGAATCTGGGGCGAATTGGTTTCATTTATCATCCGCTTGAAGCGTCGCAGCCGAAGTCGCAAGCGCCAGTATCGGAACCTGATTAAGGAATATCGAAAATCTTCCGGCGCCTTTCCCGATGGCACGGTGCTGCTGGATGGCCAAAATCAGATTCTCTGGTTTAACAAGGCCGCAACGAGAATGCTTGGCTTGAGAAAGGTCAGTGATCGTGGCCAGAACATATTGAATTTTGTCAGGCGCCCCGAGTTCGTTAAGTTTATGGAGAGCTCGACTGAGGAAGAACCGCTTGTCATGCCGGCTCCCC
This sequence comes from uncultured Chromatiales bacterium, assembly GCA_937128475.1. Lineage (GTDB taxonomy): Bacteria > Pseudomonadota > Gammaproteobacteria > Steroidobacterales > BM003 > CAKZML01. Next base: position 612 of record CAKZML010000159.1, on the reverse strand, counting down.
GGGAGCCCGGCCATTTTTATTCGGTTCAGCGAGTTCCCTATGGTCGCCAGCAAAGTCTCTTGCTGGTCAGGGATATTACCCAGGAAGTCACGGTGGAACAGACCCGGCGGGATTTCGTCGCCAATGCATCCCATGAGCTGCGCACGCCGTTGACAGTCTTATCCGGATACCTGGATGCCATGGCCGACGATCCGGGCCTGGCGGAGGCATGGGGTGATCCGGTCAGGCAGATGCACGCCCAGACTGCGCGGATGACAGAGATTGTCGCCGGACTGCTGACCCTCTCAAGACTGGAGGCCCAGGAAACCGAAGACGACCTGGGAGAGGCGGAGTCGGTGGATGTTCCTGCCATGCTTGCGGTGATCAAGAAAGACGCCCTGGCTATGCCAGGATGTCCTGCGAGCTTGGAGTTGAATCTGCATAGCGATGCGAGAATCCTGGGTTCTGAAGCGGATTTGCGCTCTGCCTTTAGCAACCTGGTGGATAATGCCGTGAAATATACACCCGCGCAGGGCAGCGTAGTCCTTACCTGGGAATCCGGGCCGGATGGCTCCGCGACGTTCAAGGTTAAAGACACCGGTATTGGCCTGTCCCCCAGCGAAATCCCGCGTG